>NZ_BAAIFY010000008.1:0-155560 GCF_054653575.1 Nocardioides pyridinolyticus
GGTCAGGGCACGTGAGGACTTCCCCGAGATCAGTGCTCGTCGTCGGCACCGGCGGCCGTGAGCACGCGCTCGCGATCGCACTCGCGCGCGACCCCGGCGTGAGCGAGGTGCACGCCGCGCCGGGCAACCCGGGCATGGCCGCGGTCGCCACGCTCCACGACGTCGACCCGATGGCGGGGGAGTCGGTCGCCGATCTCGCCGAGCGGATCGGCGCCGACCTCGTCGTCGTCGGGCCCGAGGCGCCGCTGGTCGCGGGTGTCGCCGACGCGGTCCGCGAGCGCGGCATCGCGGTCTTCGGCCCGTCCCGGGCGGCGGCGATGCTCGAGGGCTCGAAGGCGTTCTCCAAGGACGTGATGGCCGCGGCCGGCGTCCCGACCGCGGGTGCCCGCACCTGCGACTCGGCCGAGGAAGTCGCCGCGGCGCTCGACGCGTTCGGGGCGCCGTACGTCGTCAAGGACGACGCGCTCGCCGCCGGCAAGGGCGTCGTGGTGACCCGCGACCGGGCGGAGGCCGAGGCCCACGCCGCGTCGTGTGGCCGCGTCGTGGTCGAGGAGTTCCTCGACGGGGCCGAGGTCTCGCTGTTCGCGATCTGCGACGGCACGACGGCGTACGCGCTGCAGCCCGCGCAGGACTTCAAGCGGATCTTCGACGGCGGCCGGGGGCCGAACACGGGCGGCATGGGCTCCTACACGCCGCTGACGTGGGCGCAGCCCGACCTCGCCGATGTCGTGCTCGACCGGGTCGTGCGGCCGACGCTGGCCGAGATGGCAGAGCGGGGTACGCCGTTCGTCGGGTGCCTCTACGTCGGGCTGGCGCTCACCGCGGCCGGCCCGCGGGTCATCGAGTTCAACGTGCGGTTCGGCGACCCCGACATCCAGCCCGTGCTCGCGGTGCTCGAGTCGCCGCTCGGCGAGCTGCTGGCGGCGGCCGCGCACGGCCGGCTGGCCCAGGTCCCGGCGCCGGTGTTCCGCGACGGCGCGGCCGTGACGGTCGTGCTCGCGTCCGCCGGCTACCCCGAGTCCTCCTCGAAGGGCGACGTCATCACCGGCGTGGCCGCGGCCGGCGCCGAGGAGGGCGTCGACGTCGTCCACGCCGGCACCGCGCTCGACGGTGACGACCTGGTCACGGCAGGCGGTCGCGTGCTCGCCGTACGCGCCGTCGGGTCCGACGTCGCCGATGCCCGTGCGCGGGCCTACGCCGCCGCAGACCTGATCGCCTTCGCCGGCCTCCAGCGCCGCTCCGACATCGCGGCCGAGCCGCTGGGCGTGGTCGAGGGCGCCTCCCTCCGTTGAGTTGGGCCAGATTCACCAGCGAGTTGGGCTCTCTTCCCGGCTCGACGGGACGCAAGCCCAACTGAACCGCGAACGAGGCCCAACTCGACCTCCGTGGGAGAATGACCTCCCGTGACCGTCCCCAACGTCCTCGCCGCCCGCTACGCCTCCGCCGAGCTCGCCCGGATCTGGTCGCCGGAGCACAAGATCGTGCTCGAGCGGCAGCTCTGGATCGCCGTGCTCGAGGCCCAGCGTGACCTCGGCATCGACGTGCCCGACGGCGTCGTCGAGGCCTACCGCGAGGTCGTGGAGCAGGTCGACCTCGCGTCGATCGCGGCGCGGGAGCGGGTCACCCGGCACGACGTGAAGGCGCGGATCGAGGAGTTCTCCGCGCTGGCCGGCCACGAGCACATCCACAAGGGCATGACCTCGCGCGACCTCACCGAGAACGTCGAGCAGCTCCAGGTGCGGCAGTCGCTGGCGCTGGTCCGTGACCGCGCAGTCGCCGCGCTCGCCCGCCTGGCCCGTCTCGCCGCCGAGCACGAGGCCACCGTGATGGCCGGCCGCTCCCACAACGTCGCCGCGCAGGCGACCACGCTGGGCAAGCGGTTCGCGACGATCGCCGACGAGATGCTGATCGCGCTCGACCGGGTCGAGGACCTGCTCGCGCGCTACCCGCTGCGCGGCATCAAGGGGCCGATGGGCACGGCGCAGGACATGCTCGACCTCCTCGACGGGGACGCCGCGAAGCTGGAGCAGCTCGAGGAGCGGGTCGCCCACCACCTCGGCTTCGAGCGGGTGCTCACCAGCGTCGGCCAGGTCTACCCGCGGTCGCTGGACTTCGACGTCGTCTCCGCCCTCGTGCAGCTGGTGTCGGCGCCGTCCAACCTGGCCACCACGATCCGGCTGATGGCCGGCAACGAGCTCGTGACCGAGGGCTTCCAGGAGGGCCAGGTCGGCTCCTCGGCGATGCCGCACAAGATGAACAGCCGCTCGGCCGAGCGGGTCAACGGCCTCGCGGTGGTGCTGCGCGGCCACCTGTCGATGGTGAGCGAGCTGGCCGGCGACCAGTGGAACGAGGGCGACGTCTCCGACTCGGTCGTCCGCCGGGTCGCGCTGCCGGACGCGTTCTTCGCCGCCGACGGTCTCTTCGAGACGTTCCTGACGATCCTCGACGAGTTCGGGGCCTTCCCGGCGGTCATCCAGCGCGAGCTCGACCGCTACCTGCCGTTCCTCGCCACCACCAAGGTCCTCATGGCCGCGGTGCGCAACGGGGTCGGCCGCGAGGCTGCGCACGAGGCGATCAAGGAGGCCGCGGTCGGCACCGCCCTCGACATGCGCAAGGGCCAGGCGGAGAACGACGTCTTCGCCCGCCTCGCCGCCGACGAGCGCCTCGGGCTCAGCGCCGACCAGCTCGCCACGCTGGTCGCCGAGCCGATCACGTTCACCGGCGCCGCGGTCGCCCAGGTCGGCACCGTCGTCCGCCGCGTGGCCGAGGTGACCGAGCGGCACCCCGAGGCGGCGGCGTACGCGCCGGGCGCGATCCTCTAGCGACCCCAGGTCACGGCGCCACGCACCTCCGGCGGCGTCTCGGCGCGGAGCTGCTCGTCGGGCTGCGCGCCGAGGGCGTCGTTGACCGTCGAGAAGGCCTGGCGGAGCGCGACGAACGCCGTGACCGCGAAGATCCGCCGGTCGTCGAGGCCGGCGTCGCGGAGGGCCTGGACGTCGGCGGCCGTGGTGCCGTTGGGGTCGCGGGCCACCGTGCGCGCCCAGGTCGCCATCGCCCGCTCGGTGTCGGTGAGGCCCTCGTCGGTGCCGGAGAGGACAGCCGCCGCGGTGGCCGGGTCGGACTCCGAGGCGAGCTTCCCGCCCCAGGCCAGCGAGCAGTAGGAGTCGCCGATCGTCGAGGCGCAGGCCGCGACCAGGATCCCGCGCTCGCGCATGGACAGGTCGCCCGCGCGGGCGACCGACCCGATGAGGTCGAACAGCGCGTCGTGGGCGTCGGGGTGGTGGGCCCACGCGCGGTTGAGGTTCATGACGTAGCCGTAGGTGGCGACGTCGGCGTCGTACAGCGCCTGGATCCGGGGCGTCGTGGGCGGCTCCTCGAGGAAGGTCATGGCTCAGTGTGCGTGGTGGGAAGCCCGCACCGCCACGGCCACGGCCCGCGGCATCATGGGGGCATGCCTCGCACCGCCGTCGACCTCGTCGTGACCGGCCGCGTGCAGGGCGTCTCGTTCCGGGCGTACGCCGAGCAGCAGGCCGCTCGCCTGGGGGTGTGCGGGTGGGTGCGCAACGAGCCGGGCGGTGAGGTCGCGGCCCACGCCGAGGGCGACGCCGCCGCCGTCGACGCCTTCGTGCGCTGGTGCCACGACGGGCCGGGTCTCGCCCGGGTCACCTCGGTCGACGTCCGGCCGGCCGCCGACACGGGTGCGACCTCGTTCGAGGTCCGCTTCTAGACCAGGCTCGTCAGCGGTCGCCGGTAGGTCGGATCAGCGTGCTCACGCGCGGGCGTGGCCGCCCCAGTTGGCGAGCTTGGTCGCGACGGTGTGGAGGTCGGCGCGACGGATCTCGTCGGGCACCGGCGGGAGGATGTCGTCCCACTCGACGGCGTACGACCCCTTGATCTGGGCGAAGCCCTCCGGTCGCGCGAAGAACCAGATGTGCGAGTGGGAGGAGCCGTCGCCCCAGCGGTCGACGTGGCAGCGGCCGATGCCGGGGAGCGCCTCGATGATGCGCACCAGCCGGTTGGCGATCCGGCCGAGCTCGCTGGCGTGCTCGTCGTCCAAGCCGCCGACCTCGACGTGCTCGCGCGTCCACAGCACCAGCACCAGCGGCAGCCCGGTCGGCTCCGCCTCGGCGGTGAGCACCCAGTGCTCGTCCTCCCAGACGATCCGGTCCGGGTCGAAGCCCTGGCAGGCCCCGCAGGGCTTGCCGCCCCCCTCGCCCATGCGCGGTGCCTCGGGACCGGGTGCGCTGAGCACCTTGGGTACGACGGCGCCGTCGGCCGCCTCCCACGGGAAGACGTCCCAGCCGGCCATGGCGCCGGCCGGCAGACGACCGTCCTCCCCGGCAGCAGCGGTCACGCGGGCGAACAGCTCGTCAGCAGACTCCGGCATGACCTCACTGTGCCAAACGCCGACTCGAACGCGTACCGCGACCCCCGAAGGATCGGGGCACGAGCCAGCGAGGCGGGCGAGCTCCCGGCGGTCGCAGACCACCGGGTTTGGTCACCAACCGCAGATTTCAGGGCCCGATTCCTGCGGTTGGTGACCAAACCGCACCCCCTTCGGCAGCCGCGACGTCGAGGCCCCCGCGCTGTCGCCCCCGCGCTGCCACGCCCGTCTCGAAAGCCTCGGAACCTTCCGCTTGCGGTTCCACCCCCCGCGATGGTCAAGGTGGAGCACATGAAGAAGCTCTCGGGAATCCTGCTCACCCTCGTCGCGACGCTCGTGCTCTCGGTCGCGACCACGACCCCCGCCTCCGCCGTCACGCACGCGAGCGCGGCCAGCCAGTTCCGGGCCGCCGGCATCTCGTGGACCTCCTCCGGCGGGTGCAGCGATCGGAACACGCCGACCTGCACGTCGTTCGACGGCATCCGCCAGGCCACCATCGACGGCGCCATCACGCTGAAGAACGCCAGCGGGTGCAGCCTGATGATCACCGGCGGCACGGAGACCGGCCACGCGTCGGGCACCTACAGCCACTGGAACGGCTACAAGCTCGACTTCTCCCGGACCACCTGCCTGACCAGCTGGGTCCACAACACCTACACCTACATCGGACAGCGCGGCGACGGCGCCGCCCAGTACCAGGCGGCCTCCGGCAACGTGTACGCTGACGAGGGCAGCCACTGGGACGTCACCTACTACACCTGCGGCTGCTGACCCGGCCCACCCCTAGAGTGGTCGTCGTGGCCGACCTGAACATCCCGACCGCGCCCGCCATCGAAGGGGCCACCCACCTGCACTCGGGCAAGGTCCGCGACCTCTACGAGCTGCCGAACGGTGACCTGCTCATGGTGGCCAGCGACCGGATCTCGATCTTCGACTTCGTGCTCGACACGACGATCCCGGACAAGGGCGCGATCCTGACCCGGATGTCGCTGTGGTGGTTCGAGCAGCTGGCCGACCTGGTGCCCAACCACGTCCTGTCCACCGACGTCCCGGACGAGGTGAAGGGCCGGGCGGTGCGCTGCGAGAAGCTCGCGATGTACCCCGTCGAGTGCGTGGCGCGCGGCTACCTCACCGGCTCCGGTCTGCTCGACTACCGCGCGACCGGCGAGGTATGCGGCATCGCGCTTCCGCCCGGGCTCGAGGACGGCAGCCGCCTGCCGGAGCCGATCTTCACGCCGGCCACGAAGGCCGAGCTGGGCGAGCACGACGAGAACGTCTCGTACGACGCCGTGGTGGCCACCGTCGGCGCCGAGCGGGCCGCGGAGCTGCGCGACCTCACCCTCGCCGTCTACGGCCGGGCCGAGTCGATCGCGCGCGAGCGCGGCATCATCCTGGCCGACACCAAGATCGAGATGGGCGCCCGTCCCGACGGCACGACCGTGCTGGCCGACGAGGTGCTGACCCCGGACTCCTCGCGCTTCTGGCCGGCCGACGCGTGGCGGCCCGGTCGCACGCAGCCGTCCTACGACAAGCAGATCGTCCGCAACTGGGCGCTCTCGCCGGAGTCCGGCTGGGACCGCGCGTCCGGGGAGCCCCCGCCGCCGCTGCCGCCGGAGATCGTCGAGCGGACCCGCGCCCGCTACCTCGAGGCGTTCGAGAGGCTCACCGGCCAGTCGTGGTGACCGTCGCGTTCCCGGTCCCCCGCGAGGTGGCCTTCGACTACCTCGCCGACCCGACGCGCCGCCCCGAGTGGCAGTCCAGCCTGGCCCGCGTCGAGGACGTCGACGGCGAGCCGCGCGTCGGCCAGACCTGGACCGACGTGACCCGGCCGGGCCTGCGCCCGCGGATGGTGACCACCGAGCTCGACCGTCCGCGCCGCTGGGCCGAGCGCGGCACCTGGCGCGGCATCACGGCCACGCTGGTCCTCGAGCTCACCGAGACCGCGACCGGGTGCGACGTGACCGCGAGCTTCCAGATCGCCCGCCCGCTGCGGGCGCCGGCCCTGTGGGCGGTTCGAGGTGACCTTCGTCGCGCCGCGGGTAAGTTGCAGCCATGACGACGTACAACCTGGCTTCGCTCCTCGAGAACAGCGCGACGAACTACCCGGACCGCACGGCGGTCGTCCTGGGGGACACCCGACTCTCGTACGCCGAGGTCGACTCGTTCGCGAACATGGTCGCCAACCTGCTGGTCTCGCGCGGCATCCAGCCGGGCGACAAGGTCGCGCTGACCTGCCCCAACCTGCCGTACTTCTCCGTCGTCTACTACGGCATCCTCAAGGCGGGCGCGACCGTCGTCCCGCTCAACGTGCTGCTCAAGGGCCGCGAGGTCGCCTACCACCTCGGCGACTCCGACGCGAAGGCCTACTTCTGCTTCCAGGGGACGCCGGAGCTGCCGATGGGCGAGGCCGGGTACGCCGGCTTCTCGGAGGTCGACGGCTGCGAGCACTTCTTCGTGATCACCGCCGGCCTCGGGGACGCCTCGCCGATCGAGGGCACCGAGACGATGGCCCAGGCGATGGGCGGGCAGCCCGCCAGGTTCGACACCGTCGCGACCGACGAGGACGACACCGCGGTCATCCTCTACACCTCCGGCACCACGGGCCAGCCCAAGGGCGCGGAGCTGCGCCACCGCAACATGCGCGACAACGCGCTGGCCGGCGAGGCGCTGTTCGGTGCGAGCGCCGACAACCCCGACACCTACCTGTGCGTGCTCCCGCTGTTCCACTCCTTCGGGCAGACCGTCTGCCAGAACGGCGCCTTCGCCTACGGCGGCACGGTCGTGCTCCAGCCGCGGTTCGAGGCGCACGAGGCGCTGAAGCTGATGCTGAAGGAGGAGATCACGTTCTTCGCCGGGGTTCCGACGATGTACTGGGGCCTGCTCGGCGCACTCGCCGACGACCCCGACACCGACGTCGCCACCCTCGCCCGGAACCTCCGGGTCGCCGTGGCCGGCGGCTCGGCGCTCCCGGTGGAGGTGCACAAGGAGTTCGAGAAGAAGTTCGGCGTCACCATCCTCGAGGGCTACGGCCTCAGCGAGACCTCCCCGGTCGCGTCGTTCTCCCGCTTCGGGGAGCCGGTGCGCGTCGGCTCGATCGGCACGCCCATCCCCGGCGTGGAGATGAAGCTGATCGACCCTGCCAGTGACGGCGCCTGGAGCGACGTCGAGGGCGACGAGGTCGGCGAGATCGCGATCAAGGGCCACAACGTCATGAAGGGCTACTACGGCCGCCCGGACGCCACCGAGCAGGCCATCCGCGACGGCTGGTTCCGGTCCGGTGACCTCGCCCGCCGCGACGAGGACGGCTGGTACTACATCGTCGACCGGTCCAAGGACATGATCATCCGCGGCGGCTACAACGTGTACCCGCGCGAGATCGAGGAGGTCCTGATGACGCACGAGGCGGTCTCGCTGGCCGCGGTCATCGGGGTCCCGCACGAGAGCCACGGCGAGGAGATCAAGGCCGTCGTCATCCTCAACGGCGGCGCGAGCATCACCGAGGACGAGCTGGTCGCCTGGGGCAAGGAGCAGATGGCCGGCTACAAGTACCCGCGCATCGTGGAGTTCGTGGAGTCCCTGCCGATGACCTCGACCGGCAAGATCCTCAAGCGCGAGCTCAGCTGACGTCGCTCGCGTTGTCGAGCGCGGCCTCCAGCACGCCGGCGGGGTCGACCGACGGGTCGCCGCTGCCGTCGTGCACGACGGTGACCGACACGATCCGCCCGTCGTCCGTCGGCGCGAGCAGCTGGACGCCCTGGTCGCCGTCGTTCCCGGTCGGGCTGGACCGGAAGCCGATCGTGCCCTCGGGCAGGCCGGCCAGGTCGTCGACGGCCGTCGCCTCGCCCTTCGCGACGCACGCCTCGATCGCCTCCTGCACGGCCGCGAGCGCGCCGTCGGCGTCGCGGTAGCGCGTCCCCGGGACGAAGACCGAGGCCGTGACGATGTCCCCGGACTCCAGCCGGTAGGACGTCGTCACGGGCTCCGGTCCGTCCGCCGGCGAGATGCCGACCGACGGGATCCGCACGGTCAGCTCCGAGCACGTCGTCGCCGTGGGCTGCCCGTTCTCGAAGTCGGTCGTCGACTGCACCCCGGGCAGGTCGTCATCGGTCAGCAGCGTCGGGTCGTCGTCCGAGCAGGCCGCGAGAGCGGCCAGGGCGGTCAGGCCGGCGACGACGCCCGCGGCCGCGCGCCGGCGCTCAGCCATCGACGTCGTAGTACTGGAGGAACGCATCCTTGTACGCCGTCTCCAGGTCCATGTTGGTGACGTAGCCGGACGCCACCGACATCGCGCTGTTGGCGTAGGAGGACCGCTCCGCCGCCGGGATCTCGTCGACGTCCTTGAGCCGGCCGTGGTCGAGCCAGTCGCGGGGGATGTCCGACGCGGGGATGACGCCGGCCTCGGCGAGCGCGTGGAACGTGCCGAGCTTGGCCTGGGTGACGCCGTACGACGCGCGCTCCTCGGCCGCCTGCGTGGCGTGCTCGGTCTGCGACATCGCCTCGCCCATCGCGTCGGCGCCGAGGTCGACGCCGTGGTTCCAGGCTGCGTCGATCGCCCTGCTGCCGAGGTCGCCGACGAGGTCCGCCCCGGGCAGCGGCACCAGGCCGGCGGCCTCGCCGACCAGGTCGGAGAAGGCCTGCACGCGGCGGTCGTGCTCCTGCGCGTCCTCGATCTCGACCGCGCCGACCGAGTGCTCGGCCAGGCCCTGGAGGTTGGCGGCGCGCTCGAGCGCGTCGCGCAGTTGGTTGCCGAGGCGGTAGTCGTCGGGGTCGGCGGCCATCTGCACGGCCGCGCCGTTGATCTCGTGCTGCTGGAAGGCGCCGATGCCCTCCGCGATGCTGGTCGCGCCCTCGTCGGTGCTGACGGCGACCTTCATCAGCTCGTCCAGGTCGCCCGAGAACATCCGCGGGTAGTCGTCGGCCCGCCCGAGGAACGCGTCCTCGAAGGGCACCGAGCCCGGGTCGCCCTCGCCCGGGGCGCGCAGGGCGGCGTCCATCGCGGGGGTGTACTGCTTCATCAGGTCCGCCAGGTACGGCGAGCCGGGTTGGGCGGTGTCGACGCTGAAGGAGTCGTTGGCCGCGATGCCGTGGAAGAAGCGCGAGACGATCTCGGCCGTCTCGTGCGGGTGCGCCGCCAGCATCTCGGGGTCGGTGCCCAGGCCCTCGGCCAGCTGCGTCACGCCGGCGAAGCCGTCGGCCTCGTGGTTGCGGTCCTCGAAGAAGTACTCCTGCCGGGCCGGGTCCTCGGTCAGGAAGTGGTAGGCGTTCTCCGGGTGGTCGCCGAGGTTGCCGAGCGCGGCCGCCATCGGGTCGTCGTAGGAGTCCGTGTCGGTGTCGGTGAGACCGCTGTAGCCGGTGTGGCTGTACCAGGCCCGCGTCTGGTCCTCGCCCAGGTTCTGCTCGAACTCGTGCAGCCTCACCGCCGCGCCCTCGACGAGGTCGCCGTCGAGCCGGTGGTCGCTCAGCAGGTAGGTGAGGATCGACGCCCCGTTGGCTCCCGAGACGTAGGTGAAGCGGTCCTCGTAGGCCCGACGCTGGTCGTCGTCGAGGGACCACGTGGCGTAGCGGGCGAGGTCCTCGCCGAACTGGCGGCTGTCGAACTGCGGGTCCTGCGACGCCGTGCGCAGGCTCCGGCGCAGGTCCTCGGCGAGCTCGCTCAGGCGCTCGTCACGGCTGATGTACAGGTTGCTGTCGATCGAGGCGAGGGAGGCGACGGTGCCGTCGGCCCCGAGGTCCTCGTACATCGACGAGGCGACGTCGGAGTCGCCGGCGTAGGCGTCGAGCAGCGTGGAGAGCCGGTCGGCGGCGTCGCCGTCGAGCCCGTCGTCGTCGTTGACGCTGCTCTCCACCAGGTCGGAGAGGCCCTGGCCGAGCTCGTCCTTGAGCGCTCCGGGGAGGCTCGGCATCATCACGCCGGCCAGGTCCGGGTGGTCGAGCAGGTAGTCGACCCGCTCCTCGGTGCTCAGGCCGCGCAGCGCGTCGGGCAGCGTCTGGTCGCCCAGGCCGCCGGTGGCGTCGACGTCGCTGCCGCTCGCCGCCCACAGGGCCGCGGACAGGTCGACGTCGGCGTCGACCGCCTGGGTGAGGGCGTCGGAGACCGCCTGGGCGATCTCGTCGACGACCCGCTGGGCGTCGGCGAGCTCGTCCTCGTCGTCGTAGGTGCGGGTGCTCTCGACCCGGCCGTCGTCGGAGACGGTGCAGCCGTTGGTCGACGCGCGGGCGAGGGCGTCGTCGAGCAGGGTCCGCGCGCTGCGCACCGCGCCGCTGGCGGTGTCGAGCGCGGAGATCACCATGTTGAGCTCGGCGACCTGGTCGGTCAGCCGGTGAACGAGCTGGTCGTGGTCCTGCTCGGCGTACACCGAGGCGCCGCCGACCCAGGAGGCGGGCGGGCGGCCCGCGGCGACCTCGTCGGCGAGGTCGGTCAGCGCACCGCGCCGGGTGTGCAGCTCGTCCGCGATCCGGCCGAGCTGGTCGGCGTTCCACTCCTTGACCTGGCTGACGGTGACCATCACATGCCTTCCCGCGCGAGCCGCTCCATGCGCGCCGCCTGGGCCAGGTCGGTCTGGACCCAGTCGTCGGCGTGCTGGCGGAGCGCGGTCACGTGGCTGCGGGCGTCGCTCACCCACGCGGTGTACGCCGAGCGCCACGTGTCGGTGAGCGCGTCGGCCGCGCCGGCGCTGGCGCTGCGGGGCATCGCGGACCGGACGTCGGCGACGCCGGTCGGGATGTTGGCGTCGACCGCCGTCACCGCGGCCTCCATCTGGTCCGCGGCAGCGCGGATCTCCTGCGGAACGATCTCAGTCATCGTCGGCCCCCGAGTCGACGTTGGGCGGGTCGGAGTCCTCCTTCCCAACCCCGCGGGGGCGGTAAACCGGCGCGGAGCCGCCCGATCACCCGCTCACGCGAACGGGTCGGGCAGTGCGCCGGGCAGCTTGGCGAGCTCCTCGCGGGCCTGGGCGGCGACCTTGTGCTCGACCAGCACCTCGTAGCGGGTCGCCACGACCTGGGTGACCGAGGAGAAGTCGCGCCGGCCGCGGGTGAGCGCGTAGCCGAGCAGCGCCCAGATCACGCCGAACACCGCGCCGAGGAGCACGGTCGAGAGGATCATCGCGAGGACGTTCTCGTCGACGAAGAACGAGAAGATCAGTCCCACGAACAGCCCCAACCAGAGGCCGGAGAGCACGCCGCCGAGGGCGACCCGGCCCGCGGTGAGGCGGCCGGTGATCCGCTCGACCCGCTTGAGGTCGGTGCCGACGATCATGAGGTGCTCGACCGGGAACTTGTTGTCGGAGAGGAAGTCGACCGTCCTCTGGGCGGCGGCGTAGTCGTCGTAGACGGCCAGGGACTGGGGGAACTCCAGACGCAGCGGGTTGGCCCCCGGGAAGCCTGTGGGCATGCTCATGTACTCCAGTCTGCCCGAGCCTTCTAGACTGGCGGCGTGCCTCGCGTAGTCGTCGACGTCATGCCCAAGCCGGAGATCCTCGACCCCCAGGGCAAGGCGGTGCACGGAGCCCTGCCGCGGCTGGGGTTCTCGGGCGTCGCCGATGTCCGCCAGGGCAAGCGGTTCGAGCTCGAGTTCGAGGGGGAGGTGACCGACGCCGTCCTCGCCGAGGTCGAGAAGATGGCGGAGACGCTGCTCTCGAACCCGGTCATCGAGAACTACTCGGTGCGCGTCGAGGCCCAGTCCGACGAGGTGACGGTGTGAAGGTCGGGGTCGTCACCTTCCCCGGCTCGCTCGACGACGTCGACGCGCAGCGCGCGGTCGTCCTCGGCGGCAACGAGGCGGTGCCGCTCTGGCACGGTGACCATGACCTGCGCGGTGTCGACGCGGTGGTCCTGCCCGGCGGCTTCTCCTACGGCGACTACCTCCGCTGCGGCGCGATCTCCCGCTTCTCCCCGGTGATGACCGAGGTGATCGAGGCGGCGAACCGCGGGCTGCCGGTGCTCGGCATCTGCAACGGCTTCCAGATCCTCTGCGAGTCCCACCTGCTGCCGGGCGCGCTGATCCGCAACCAGCGCCAGAAGTTCCTGTGCCTCGACCAGCCGCTGGTCATCGAGAACAACCGCACGCCCTGGACCTCGGCGTACGACGAGGGCGCCGAGGTGGTGATCGCGCTCAAGAACGGCGAGGGCTCGTTCGTCGCCGACGAGGCCACCCTCGACCGCCTCGAGGGCGAGGGCCAGGTCGTGGCGCGCTACCGCGGCGCCAACCCCAACGGCTCGCTGCGCGACATCGCCGGCATCTGCAACGAGCGCGGCAACGTGGTCGGCCTGATGCCGCATCCCGAGCACTCGGTCGAGGACCTCACCGGCACCGGGACCGACGGTCTCGGGTTCTTCTCCAGCCTCGTGGAGCACGCGTTCGCATGACCCCGATGCACCTGTTCCGCCGCGTCGCGATCGCCGAGGCGGTCACCTGGGCCCTGCTGCTCGCCGGCATGTTCCTCAAGTACGTCACCGAGACCACCGAGCTCGGCGTCCGCGTCTTCGGCATGGCGCACGGCGTCGTGTTCATCGCCTACGTGCTGACGACGCTCCTCGTGGCGGTCGACCAGCGTTGGAGCAAGGGCCGGCTGCTGGTCGGCCTGCTCGCGGCGGTCCCGCCGTTCCTCACCGTGCTCTTCGACCGGTACGCCGAGAAGCACGGTGCCCTCGGCACCTCCTGGCGCCTGCGCGCGACCGAGCCGGCCGGCGTGGTCGAGCGGGGCGCCGCCTGGCTGATCCGCAACCCGCTGCGCGGCGCCGCCGCCGGTGTCCTCGCGGTCCTCGCGCTCACCGGCGTCGCGCTGCTGGTGGGCCCGC
The DNA here is from genome assembly GCF_054653575.1 of Nocardioides pyridinolyticus. NCBI lineage: Bacteria > Bacillati > Actinomycetota > Actinomycetes > Propionibacteriales > Nocardioidaceae > Nocardioides > Nocardioides pyridinolyticus. Next base: position 13,184 of record NZ_BAAIFY010000008.1, read on the forward strand.
CGGCGGGCTGACGGCTGGGCTGACGGCTGGGCGACAACTGCGGTAGTCCCTGACGATCGAGGGGTCGACACGCCGTAGCGACCCCTCGAATGGCAGGGACTACCGCGCTACTTCCCGACTACCGCGCTACTTCCGCAGCTTCCCGGCCGCCAGCAGGCGCCAGTCGTCGGTGCCGACGACACCGCTCGCCTCGAGCCCGACCTGGCGCTGCCACGCCCGCAGGGCTTCACCGGTGGGCCCGGTGAAGACGCCGGTGGCCTTGAGGGGGGTGGTGCGGTCCATGACGGCGTTCAGCGCACGCTGCACGCGGCGTACCTCGGTGCCGGCGGAGCCGTACTTCAGCACCGGCCGCTCGCCGGCGGTGAGCAGCGAGACCCAGTGCCGCCGGGTCCACTTCTCCGACGGCGCGAAGCCGCGGGACTTCTGGTAGGCGTTGGCGGCCGCGATCGTGCGCTTGCCGTAGACCCCGTCGATCGCGCCGGAGTAGAGGCCGAGCTCCTGCAGCAGGCACTGGAGCGCCTTGATCTTCGCCTTGGGCGGCACGGCGTTCGGGGTCGCCGGCGCGAGCACCGGGTAGCGGCCGAACGCCAGCTTGACGCCACCGCAGTGCAGCTCCGGGTCGGCGAACGAGCCGCGGCCCACGTCGAGGTAGTTGCGGTCGATGTTGATGGTGACGCCGCCCCAGGTCTCGTTGTGGCCGCCCTGGTACTGCTTCACCCGGGCGCCGCGCCAGCCGTCGGAGCGCAGGTACGTCGACTCGGTCTCGACGTTCGCGCGGCCGTCCCAGCGGGCGATCCAGATCATGTCGGGGAGCGTGACGTCCTTGCGCTTGTTGTAGCGCGCGTCGTCGAGCATCTTGATGCCGGAGCCGGCGCTGGAGTAGACCCCGGAGACGTAGCCGAGCGCGCGGATCCGGGTGGTCCAGGCGCTGAGGAAGGCGAGCGCGGACTCGCGGCAGTGGGTGTTGCGCAGGTCGAAGCCCTCGAGGTCGTACCAGAGCGTGCTGCCGGCGACGATGCCGAGCGCGGACGCCGCCTCGACGGCCGTTTCCGCCTCGGCGCTGCCCTGGGCGCGCGCCTTGGCGTAGCGCTTGTTCGCGCCGGGCTTGGGGATGATCGTCGGGTCGTCGTCGTACCGGGGGAACCGGGGCTGGCACGAGGCCTGGGGGCCGAGCGTGATCGGCAGCAGCTTCCAGCCGCGGGCCAGCTGCTTGCGGATCCAGGTGGGGGTCAGGTTCGGCTGGTCGCGGCAGGCCCGCGAGTTGCCGGAGATGTAGATCCCGACCGACAGGAACGGCGAGCTCTGGAGCCAGGCGTCCATCTTCCGCTGGTCCGGCGCGAGGCACTGGTCGAAGCCGTAGCCGGTGAAGTCGCCGGGGGTGACCACGTTCCCGGTGGCCTGGGCGACGAGGGAGACGTCGGCCGAGGGCGCAGTGGGGGCGTCACCGGCGAGGGACCCGGCCGCGAGGGCGGCTGCGACGACGCCGCCGGTGAGGGCGGCGAGGGTGCGGCGAAGCATGAGGACTCCAGGGTGTCGGGGCGGGGGAGGGAAGCCCGGGCCGAGTCACTGTAACCTCAGAATTCACAGCAGTCACAGGCGATGTTGCTAACTACATCCTTGTAATTCCTCCGCTAGCTACCGCAAGTTTTCCTCAACTAGGCCCCGGGATCGCCCGATCGGGCGCACGCTGGCAGGACCGGCGATCATGCGGAGGGAGACGATCATGAGTGAGCACGACGACTGGAGCACCCAGCCCCTCCTGGGCGCGGTGCCCCACTTCCACGCCGACCCGGTCGCCGGTGTCCCGTCGGTGAGCGCCGACGGCCACTGGTGGTGGGACGGCTACGCCTGGACGCCCGCGCCGGAGCCGGCCGCGGTCTAGCCGGTGGTCCCGTACGGCCCGGTGCCGGTACGGTAGATCCGGAGGATGACTCCGCTTCCGGCAGTTCGCGACGGCGGCCCTCCCCGTCAGCGAGCCTTCCCCGAGGGAGAACCCGTGCGTGCCGATGCGCAGCGCAACTACGACCGCATCGTCGAGGTCGCCCGCGAGGTGTTCCGGGAGCAGGGGTACGGCGCCTCGCTCGACGAGGTCGCCAAGCGCGCCCGCGTCGGGCCGGGCACCCTCTACCGCCACTTCCCGAAGCGGGAGAACCTCCTCGACGCGATCATGCGGTCGTGGGTCGACCGGGTGATCGAGACCGCCGACAAGGCGCTCGACCGCGAGGGCTCGGACCGCGAGCTGCTGGTCCACTGGTTCGAGGAGTACGTCGCGCTGATCTCCCAACACAAGGGCGGCCCGGCCAAGCTCACCTCCGCCCTGGGCGACCCCGACTCGCCGATCCGCACCAAGTGCCAGGTGCTCGCCGAGGCGAACGGCCGGGTGCTCGACCGGCTCCGCGAGGGCGGCGCCCTGCGCGCCGACGTGGAGACGATCCTGGTCTGCCGGCTCATCGGCGGCGTGGCGACGGTGGCGGACCAGAGCGACCTCGAGGCGGCCGCCGTACGCCCGTTGCTCGAGGTCGTCGCGGACGGACTGCTGACGTAGCCCGCGAACGGCGCCGGTAGATTGATGCCGTGCTCGACACCGTCGCCACCGCAGCCGTTGACCCGAACCGCGAGCAGCCGTGGGCCGATCTCGGCCTCAAGGCCGACGAGTACCAGCGGATCCGCGAGATCCTCGGCCGCCGGCCCACGTCGAGCGAGCTGGCGATGTACTCGGTCATGTGGAGCGAGCACTGCTCCTACAAGAGCTCGAAGGTCCACCTGAAGCAGTTCTCCGAGATCCCGCAGGAGACGCCGGTCGGCAAGATGCTGGCCGGCATCGGCGAGAACGCCGGCGTCATCGACATCGGCCAGGGCTACGCGGTCACCTTCAAGGTCGAGAGCCACAACCACCCGTCGTACGTCGAGCCCTACCAGGGCGCCGCCACCGGCGTCGGCGGCATCGTCCGCGACATCCTCGCGATGGGCGCGCGGCCGGTCGCCGTCATGGACCCGCTGCGGTTCGGCCCGCTCGACGCCGACGACACCCACCGCGTGCTGCCCGGGATCGTCGCGGGCGTCGGCGGCTACGGCAACTGCCTGGGCCTGCCGAACATCGGCGGCGAGGCCGTCTTCGACGAGACCTACCTCGGCAACCCGCTCGTCAACGCCCTCTGCGTCGGCGTGCTCAGGCACGAGGACCTCCACCTCGCCAAGGCGTCGGGCGTCGGCAACCAGGTGATCCTGTACGGCGCGCGCACCGGCGGCGACGGCATCGGCGGTGTCTCGGTGCTGGCGTCGGAGACCTTCGACGCGGACGGTCCGGCGAAGCGCCCCAGCGTGCAGGTCGGCGACCCGTTCATGGAGAAGCTCCTCATCGAGTGCACGCTCGAGATCTTCGCGGCCGGCCTGGTCGCGGGCATCCAGGACCTCGGCGGCGCCGGCCTGTCCTGCGCGACCTCCGAGCTCGCGTCGGCGGGCGACGGCGGCATGCACGTCGAGCTCGACCGGGTGCCGCTGCGCGACTCCACACTCGCCCCCGAGGAGATCCTCATGAGCGAGTCGCAGGAAAGGATGATGGCGGTCGTCGAGCCCGGTGACGTCGAGGCGTTCCTGGAGATCTGCGCGAAGTGGGACGTCGAGGCGGTCGTGATCGGCGAGGTCACCGACACCGGCCGGCTGCACATCGACTGGCACGGCGAGCGCGTGGTCGACGTACCCCCGCGGTCGGTGGCGCACGACGGCCCGACCTACCACCGCCCGTTCGCCCGCCCGGACTGGCAGGACGACCTCCAGGCCGACGCGGCCGAGTCGCTGGCCCGGCCCTCGTCGGGGTCCGAGCTCCGCGACACCGTGCTGCGGATGGCGGCGAGCCCGAACCTCTGCGACAAGTCGTGGATCACCGACCAGTACGACCGCTACGTCCGCGGCAACACCGTGCTCGCGCAGCCCAGCGACAGCGGCATGATCCGCGTCGACGAGGAGACCAACCTCGGCGTCGCCGTGTCGACCGACTGCAACGGCCGCTTCGCCAAGCTGGACCCCTACACCGGTGCGCAGCTCGCGCTCGCCGAGTCCTACCGCAACGTCGCCACCGGCGGCGCGACGCCGCTGGCGATCTCCGACTGCCTGAACTTCGGGTCGCCCGAGGACCCGGGGGTGATGTGGCAGTTCGCCGAGGCCTGTCGCGGGCTCAAGGACGCCTGCGCCGAGCTCGGCATCCCGGTCACGGGCGGCAACGTCAGCCTCTACAACCAGACCGGCGAGACGGCGATCCTGCCGACGCCGGTGGTCGCGGTGCTGGGCGTGATCGAGGACGTCACGCGGCGTACGCCGTCGGCCTGGGCGTCGGCCGGCGAGCGCGTCTTCCTCCTCGGCGAGACCCGCGAGGAGCTCTCGGGCTCGGAGTGGGCGCACGTCGTCCACGGCCACCTCGGCGGGCTGCCGCCGGAGGTCGACCTCCAGGCCGAGCGCACGCTCGCCGAGCTGCTCCGCGAGGCGGTCGGCCTGCTGACCTCCGCGCACGACCTCTCCGACGGCGGCCTCGCGCAGGCGCTCGTCGAGACCACGCTCCGGCACGGCATCGGCGCCTCGGTCGAGGTGCCCGGCGACCCGTTCCTCGCGCTGTTCAGCGAGTCCACCGCCCGCGTGCTCGTCACCGTCCCGGACGGCGACGCGGACCGGCTGGTCGAGCTCGCCCAGCGCCACGGCGTCGAGCTCACCCCGCTCGGCGTCACCGGCGGCGACGTGCTCACGGTCGAGGGTCAGTTCGAGATCCCGCTCGCCGAGCTCCGGGACGCCTGGACCGGCACGCTCCCGGCCGCGCTCGCCTGACCGTTGAGTTGGGCCCCACTCGCCGTTGAGTTGGGCCGGAGTTCGCGAACAACGCCCAGCTCGAGGGTGACCTGGGCCCAACTCGACGGCAGGAGGCACCCGTGAGGAGCGACCGGCACGCCTACGGCGACCACCCGGACCAGTACGCCGAGCTGACCCAGCCCTCCGGCGACCCGGTCGGTGTCGCGGTGCTGGTGCACGGCGGCTTCTGGAGGCCCGAGTACGGCATCGAGTACGCGCAGCCGCTCGTCCCCAGCCTGGTGCAGGCCGGGTGGGCGACGTGGGCGATCGAGTATCGCCGCGGGACCGGCGCGGGCGACACGCTCGCCGACGTCCGGGCCGCCGTGGACGCGCTGCCGCTGGCGGCCGGGAAGGTCGTCGGCATCGGCCACTCCGCCGGCGGCCACCTGGCGACCTGGGCCGCGAAGGGCGGCGGGCTCACGCACGTGGTCAGCCAGGCCGGCGTGCTCGACCTGCGAGCGGCCCACGAGGACAACCTGGGCGGCGGTGCGGTGGAGCGCTTCCTGGGCCACCCGCCCGGTCCGGCGGACGCCGGCGTCGACCCGATCCGGATGCTGCCCCTCGACGTACCCGTCTGGTGCGTGCACGGCCGCGACGACGACGTCGTGCCGATCAGCCAGTCGCGGGCCTACGTCGCCGCCGGCGACGCCGAGCTGGTCGTGGTCGACGGCGACCACTTCACGGTGGTCGACCCGGACTCCGCCGCATGGGCGCGGACGTTGGCGATCCTCGCGGGGATCTAAAGGCGCTCGGCCAGCCGCTCCGCGGCCACGCGGGCGAGGTCCGGGTCGGCCTTCTCCGGGGCCTGCCCCAGGGTGAGCGCCGCCGGCTGGGTCAGCCAGGCCCACGCGCGCCACGGGTCCATCCGGGCCGCGAGCAGCGGCTCGATCACCGGGGCGAGCTCGGGCCGCAGCTCGCCGTCCGCCCCGAGCTGGAACGCCGGGACGATCGCCCGCTCCTCCAGCGGTACGACGAGCAGCCGGTGCTCCGAGGCCGCCTTGTGCACCGCGAACCGGGTGGCGTCGAGCGACGTCCCGCGCAGGTCGCCGAGCGACTCGTAGGTGTGCCAGAGCGTGGCCAGCAGCTCGGTCCGCACCCGGGCCTGGCGGGCGAGCACGACCAGGCCGAGCGGCACGGCGTGCGCCGGGTCGTCGCCCTGGCTGCGCAGCACGCGGTCCAGCTCCTCGACGCGGTCCGGCTCGCTCCACTCCGCGTGCCCGTCGGCGTCGCGGGTGAACGTCGGCAGCCCCGCCTCGCCCAGCTGGTCGGCCAGCCCCAGCTCCTCGAGCCAGGTCGCGAGCCGCTCACCGTCACCGGACATGCATCCGCTCTCCTTGGGGTCCGAACAGGGCCAGCACCTCCGTGGGGTGCGGTCCCGGGTTGCCGACCCAGTGTGGCGTGCGGGTGTCGAACTCGACGACCTCACCCGGTCCCAGGTCGATCTCGCGGTCGCCGATGACCAGCCGCAGCTGCCCGGAGAGGACGTACATCCACTCGTAGCCCTCGTGGGTCGCGAGCCGGCACTCCTCCGTCGGCTTCGGCGGGAACACGATCTTGTACGCCTGGAGGCCGCCCGGGCGCCGGGTCAGCGGGATGTGCACGCGGCCGTGCCGGCGGACCGGCCTCATCTCGATGCGCGGGTCGCCGGTCGCGGGCGCGTCGACGAGCTCGTCGAGCGAGACGCGGTGAGCGCGGGCGAGCGGCAGCAGCTGCTCGAGCGTCGGCCGGCGCTGCCCGGACTCCAGTCGCGACAGCGTGCTGACCGAGATGCCGGTCTCCTCGGCGAGGTCGCGCAGCGTCGCACCGCGCTGCTGGCGCAGCGCCCGCAGCCTCGGGCCGACCTGGATCACCTCGTCCGCCACGGGGCCAGTTTGCCAGTTCGGCAACCGATGTTGTCGGTCGGCGTACGCCTCCCGCACGCTGGGCGCATGAGCCACAGCCACAGCCACGAGGTCACCCCCGAGATGTTCGAGCAGCCGTCCTGGGACGAGCGGTACGGCGGCACGGACCGCGTCTGGAGCGGCCGGCCGAACGCCGTGCTCGTGACGGAGGCCGCCGACCTCGCGCCGGGGCGGGCGCTCGACGTGGGCTGCGGCGAGGGTGGCGACGCGATCTGGCTGGCCGAGCGTGGGTGGCAGGTCACGGCGATCGACTTCTCCGAGGCCGGCCTGGCCCGCGCCGCCGAGCATGCGGCCGAGCGCGGGGTCGCCGACCGGGTCGAGTGGCGGCACGCGGACCTGCGCACCTGGACCGCGCCCGCGGGCGAGCAGTGGGACCTGGTCACCTCGTGCTTCCTGCACCTGCTCGGCGACGGCATGCTCCGCGCGACCGGCGAGATGGCGGCGGCGGTCGCCCCGGGCGGCACCCTGCTCGTGGCGGGCCACCACCCCGACGACGCCCACACCGGCCTGCGGTGGTCGATGCCCGGGGTGCTCTTCACCGCCGACGAGCTCGCCCCCGCCCTCGACCCGGCCCAGTTCGCCGTCCGCGCCGAGTCCCGCCGCCGCACTGAGACCCGTGACGGCCAGGAGCATGTCGTGACCGACGCGGTGGTGGTGGCGCGCCGCCGGGATACTCCCTGACGGGATCGGGGTCGACACGCCGGGCGGGACCCCCGGATCGTCAGGGACTATCCCAAAGAGGCCAGAACCTGACCGCAACCCGGCGTACCGTCGAGGCGTGAACACCAGCGCCCGGATGCTGCGGCTGCTGTCGCTGCTCCAGACCCACCGGTACTGGCCGGGGGGCGAGCTGTCGGACCGGCTCGAGGTCAGCCCGCGCACGCTGCGGCGCGACATCGACCGGCTGCGCGAGCTCGGATACACCGTCGACGCGGTGCGCGGGGTGGCCGGGGGCTACCAGCTGCGCGCCGGGACCGAGCTGCCGCCGCTGCTGCTCGAGGACGACGAGGCGGTGGCGATCGCGGTGGCGCTGCGCACGGCCACGACGAGCGGCGAGGACACCGCGCTCCAGGCGCTGACCAAGGTGATCGCGCTGATGCCGCCACGGCTACGGCGCCGCATGGACGCGCTGCGCTCGCAGACCGACGGGGTGCCCTGGGCCGGCGGGCCCGCGGTCGACCCGAGCGTCCTGACCGCGCTCGCGCAGGCCTGCCGCGACGACGAGCCGGTGGCGTTCGACTACACCGCGCGCGACGGTGCCCCGACGCAGCGCCGGGTCGAGCCGCACCGGCTGGTGGCGATGGGCCGCCGCTGGTACCTCGTCGCCTACGACCGCGACCGTCAGGACTGGCGCTCGTTCCGGGTCGACCGGATCTCGGCCGTGCGGCAGAGCGGCCAGCGGTTCCGGGCCCACGTGCTGCCGGCCCCCGACGCGCCGTCCTTCGTCGAGGCGGGGATCAGGCGGATGGCGCACCGCTACGAGGTGCGCTTCCGCCTCGCGCTGCCGGCCGCCGCCGTCGAGGCCGACATCGGCCGTTGGGCCACGGTCACGCCGGACGGCGACGGCTGCCGTGTGGTGATGCCGACCGACTCCCTCGACTGGCCGCTGATGGTGCTGGCCCGGACGGAGGCGGAGTTCACCGTGGACGGCCCGCCCGAGCTGCTCGCGGCGCTCGCCGGTGCCGCCACGAGGTTCGCTCAGGCCGCCGGCACGAGCGCCTCGTAGCGCTCCCACGCCGCCGGCCTCGGGACCGCCCGCACCGACCGGGAGAACGTCGGGACGCAGGCGACGAGCGCGGTGAGGGCGCCCAGCGCCAGGATCGTCGCCGCCCCACCGACCGCGGTTAGCAGCAGGCCGGCGAGCAGCGGCGCGAACGGCATCGCGGAGATCGCGGCGAACTGCGCGGTCGACTGCACCCGGCCGACGAGCGCGGGTGGGGTGATCGCGATCCGGTAGGAGCCGATGCCGGCGTTGCCGGCCGGGTTGAGCAGCATGCCGAGGCCGAGCGCGGCGGCGACGACCAGCGGCTCGTTCCACATCGCCATCGGCACCACGAGCGGCAGGAACGACCAGGCGATCACGACCGTCAGGCGCCCGGTGGGGGTCCGCTCGATCAGCCATGGCGCGACCACCGCGCCGATGATCCCGGCCAGGCCGGCCACGGCCTCGACGAGGCCGATGTGCCAGGCGGCGAAGCCGCCCTCGATCAGCCGCAGCACGGCCGCGAAGAACAGCGCGTTCACGGCCAGGTTCGACAGCGCGCTCCACACCATCAGCACTCGGAAGAACGGCCGCGACCACACGAACCGCACGCCCTCGGCGAGCTCGCGCAGCGGACGTCGCCGCGCTCCGTCGTCCGCTCCCGGGGCCGCCGTGGGGGACAGGTCGGTCCGCAGCCGCCCGAGCAGCACCCAGGACACCGCGAACGTCACCGCGTCGAAGGCGAACGGCAGCCATTTCGTGATCGCGAACAGCACGCCGCCGAGCGGTGCGGAGATCAGCGACGCGACATGGAGGCGGGCCTGGTTCTGGCTGAGCGCGGTCGGCAGCTCCTCGGCGGAGACGACCGTGCGGACCGCGGAGATCTCGGCGGGCATGAACACGCCCGCGCCGATGCCGGTCAGCAGCGCCACGACGAGGAGGTGCGGCACGGTGAGCGACCCGGCGATGCCGGCGGCCGCGAGCGAGGCGTAGGACAGCACGCCGGTGCCGCTGGCGACCCGCATGATCCGGCGGCGGTCGTAGCGGTCGGCGAGCACGCCCGCCGGGAGCAGCGCCCCGGCCAGGCCGAGCAGGTGCACCGCCTCGGTCGCCGCCGCGAGCAGCGCGGACCCGGTGAGCAGGTAGGCGACCAACGGGAAGACGAACAGCGTCATCCGGCTGCCGATCTCGGAGACCGTCTGCCCGATCCACAGCGCCGTGAAGTCGTGGTTGCGGGCGAGCGATCGGTACGACGACATATCCGCAACATAACGTGCGCAATGTATGTTGCGCAATGATGCGTGCGGAACTTGGCTAGACTGCCGTCATGGCGACGTACGACGACCCGCGGATGCTCCGCGCGATCGCCCACCCCACACGCAACCGGATCCTCGGCGAGCTGTCCGCGGCCGGCACGCTCCGCGCCGCCGACATCGCGCGGCTCATCGACGTGCCCGCCAACCAGGCGAGCTTCCACCTGCGCCAGCTGGCCAAGTACGGCCTGGTCGAGGAGGCACCGGACGAGGCCCGCGACCGGCGCGACCGGGTCTGGCGGCTGGCCGACGACGACGGGATGAGCTTCCGCACCCGCGACATGATCGAGCAGCCGGGGGGCCGTGCGGCGTACGCCGTCTTCCAGCGCAACGCCGTCGCCTGGGGCCAGCACCTGGTCGAGCGGGCGCTCGACGTCGAGAACGACCGGCACAAGAGCGTGTCGGAGTACGCCCTCCGCCTCACCCCCGAGGAGTCCGACGAGCTGATGCGCGAGATCGACGAGCTCGTCGAGCGGTGGCGCAAGCGCACCCAGGGCGCCGACGGGGACCGGCTCACCTACTCCGTCTACCAGCTGATCCAGCCGCTCCCCGGCCCGGGGGAGCAGGAGGACTGATGCCCGCCCGCCTCCGCATCGCCTCGCCCGACCAGGTCGCGGCCGCGCACGCCAGCGGCGACCTGAAGCTGCTCACCAAGCACTTCATGGCCGTGCTCGAGCAGCGCGCGCCCGGCCACTCGGTCGAGGTCCGGGTCCCGCCGTACGCCGCCGTGCAGGTCATCCCCGGCGTCCGCCACACGCGCGGCACGCCCCCGGCGGTGGTCGAGATGGACGCCGCCACGTGGGTCGCGCTCGCGACCGGCGAGCTCGCCTGGCACGACGCCGAACGGTCCGCGCAGGTGCGCGCGAGCGGCGAGCGGGCCGACCTCTCGCCGTACCTCCCGCTGACATAAGTTGGAGTCCATGAGCGACATGCGCGACCGCGTCCAGGCCGTCCTCCCCGGTGTCCGCAAGGACCTCGAGGACCTCGTCCGGATCGAGTCGGTCAGCGCCGACCCCGAGCGCCTCAGTGAGGTCGAGCGCAGCGCGGAGAAGACCGCGGAGCTGCTCGCGGCCGAGGGCGTCGACGTCGAGATCGTCCGGGCGTTCGACGGCGCACCGCCCGCCGTGATCGGCGAGAAGCGCGGGCCGGAGGGCGCGCCGACCGTGCTGCTCTACGCGCACCACGATGTCCAGCCCGAGAACGACCACGCGGACTGGGACTCGCCCCCGTGGGAGCCGACCGAGCGCGACGGCCGGCTCTTCGGCCGCGGGGCCGCCGACGACAAGGCCGGGATCATGGCGCACGTCGGCGCGCTGCGCGTGTTCGGCGACGACCTGCCGGTCACGGTGCGCTTCTTCATCGAGGGGGAGGAGGAGGTCGGCTCCGACACCCTCGTCGAGCTGCTCGGCCAGTACCAGCAGCGCCTCGCGGCGGACGTCATCGTCATCGCCGACTCCGGCAACTGGGACATCGGCGTGCCCGCGCTGACCACGAGCCTGCGCGGGCTGGTGCGCGTCGACATCGAGGTCCGCACGCTCACCCACGCGGTCCACTCCGGCATGTGGGGCGGGCTCGTGCCCGACGCCGTGATGACGCTGGCCCGCCTCCTCAGCACCCTCCACGACGAGCGCGGCAACGTCGCCGTCGCCGGCCTGCACGCCGGCCCGGCCGCCGACGTCGAGTACCCCGAGGAGCGGCTCCGCGCCGAGTCCGGCGCCCAGCCCGGTGTCGAGTGGATCGGCGACGGCTCCACGGTCGAGCGCCTCTGGACCAGGCCCGCGCTGAGCATCACCGGCCTCGACGCCCCGAAGGTCGCCGGCGCCAGCAACACCCTCGTCCCGGCCGCCCGCGCCCGCATCTCGATGCGCATCGCCCCCGGCGACACCACCGCCAACGCCACCGAGCGCCTCATCGAGCACCTCGAGGCCCACGTGCCGTGGGGCGCGACCCTCACCCACACGGTCGTCGACACCGGCGAGGCCACCCGGATCGACGCCACCGGGCCGGCGTACGACGCCGCGCGCGCCGCGTTCGCCGAGGCGTGGGACGGCACCGAGCCGGTCGACATGGGCGTGGGCGGGTCGATCCCGTTCATCGCCGAGTTCCTCCGGGCGTTCCCGGAGGCGAGCGTGCTCGTCACCGGCGTCGAGGACCCGGACACCCGCGCGCACGGGGCGAACGAGGGCCTGCACCTGGCCGAGTTCGAGCGGGTCGTGCTCGCCGAGGCGCTGCTCCTGCGGAACCTGGGCTGATTCCGGGCTGATCTCGTCGCACCTACACCCGCATCCGGAGGCGATCGCCCAGGGCGAGCGCGCCATGTGAGTGAGCCGCGGGCGCGTCAGGCCTGCGGGAGGAAGACGCGGAAGGTGCTCCCCGCGCCGAGCTCGGACTCGATCTCGAGCCGGCCGTGGTGGCGGGCCACGACCCGGCGCACGATCGCCAGCCCCAGGCCCGTCCCCGGCTCCGCGACGGCCTCCGGGTTGGAGGAGCGGAAGAACTCGGTCCCGAGCCTGGCGAGGTCGGCGTCGGAGATGCCGATGCCCTGGTCGGCCACGGTGAGGACCACCTGGCCGCCGTCCGCGCGCGCGACGGCGATGTCGACCGCGCCGTCGCTGGGGGTGTACTTGACAGCGTTGCTGACCAGGTTCGCGCACACCCGGTCGAGCTCGAAGGTGTCGCCGAGGGCGAGAACCTCCTCGTCGGGTACGGCGGCGCGCACGGTCACGCCCTTCTGCGACGCGGTCACCGACACGAGGTCGACCACCTCGTCGACGATCTTGCGGAGGTCGACGGGCAGGGGGATGAGCGGGTTCTCGACGTCGCCGACCTTCGAGAGCAGCAGGAGGTCGTCGATCACGCGCACCATCCGGCGGGCGCCGCGGTCCATCGCGTGGAGGGAGTTCATCGTGGTGACGGAGAGGTCCGGCGACGACTCCAGCATCTCGAGGTAGCCCAGCACCGAGGTGAGCGGGTTCTTCAGCTCGTGGGCGACGGTCGCGATCAGCTGGCCCTTGTAGGTGTCGAGCTCCTGGAGCTCCTCGACCAGCTGGTGCTCCCGCTCGAACGTGCGGGCGTTGAGGATCGCGTGCCCGAGGTCGTGGCCGATGTCCAGCGCGGTGGTCGCCTCGGCCTCCGTCCACTCCGAGGCGCCCTCGAGCCGGGTGAGCACCAGGTTGCCCAGGCACTCGGGTCCGGCGCCGAGCGGCGTGAACAGCAGCGAGCCGACGCCGATGTCGTCGATGAAGGCGAGGATCAGCTCGCCCTCCTCACGCGTGATCGTCGGGCCGAAGGGCAGCCCGGGCGCCACCACGACCGCCGCCTGCTGCTCCCAGGCGAGGCGAGCGGCCCGGTCGGCGATCTCGACCATGGCCGGGCTGAGCGAGACCTGGTGCCCGGCGGCGGAGTAGACCGCGCCGTGCCCGTCGTGGTCGAAGGTCTGCAGCCACATGCCGGCGGCGTTGAAGCCGTCGACCAGCGCCGCGGTGCAGTCCTCCAGGATCCGGTCGAGGCTGAGCTGGGCGGTCGCCTTGCGGACGATCCCCCGGGCCGCCTCGGCCATCCGTACCTTGTCCGCGAGCTGTTCGCGCTCGAGCGCCACGATCACCGACTGACGGGCCTGCTCGGCGTACGTGTTGAGGACCGCGCGCTGCCCCTCGCCCGGCCGGCGCCCGTCGCCGGGGATGTCGATCACGAGGGTCCCGCGCAGCGCGCCCTCGTGGTCGTAGAGCGGGGCGATCAGCAGGTCGAGCGGGTGCCACGCGTCCGGTGCGTCGATCGGGTCGATGTCGGGGACCCAGCCGCACTGGTCGCCGGCGCGGGGGCCGAGACGGTCGTGCGGCACGAAGCGGAACAGCCCCCAGTCGTCGGCCTTGGCGATCTCGCGCAACAGCTGGTCGACCGGGGTACGACGGCCACGGAGCGAGTCGCGGGCCTCCTCGTTCCCGGCGACCGCCACCACCTCGAGCTTGCCGTCGGCGCGGACCACGCTGATCGCGGCGATGCCGAACCCGGCGACCTGGGTCACGCCCTCCGCGATCAGCTGGAGGGCGTCACGGGAGGGCGCGTCCGACCAGCTGGCCGAACCGCTGGTCGTCGCGGGGCCAGGGGCGCTCTGCGACATCGATCCTCGTCTGGGTGGGGGCTCGCCAACGTACGTCGGCGACTTCGAGCACGATCTGAACCCTTCCTACCCACGGGAGATTCCCTTTGCACCCCGCGGACGGGATTGGGACGCGTCCCACACGGCCCCGTAGACTTGGCGACGTGCCGTTCCAGAGCAGCCCCCGCAAGGGTGGCGACGGTCGGTTGACCGCGGCCCTCGATCCCCACGAGCAGGGACCCCAGGACGCCTGTGGCGTCTTCGGCGTCTGGGCCCCGGGGGAGGACGTGGCGAAGCTGACCTACTTCGGTCTGTACGCCCTCCAGCACCGCGGCCAGGAGTCCGCCGGAATCGCGGTCAGCAACGGCCGCCAGATCCTGGTCTACAAGGACATGGGCCTGGTCTCGCAGGTCTTCGACGAGTCGACGCTGGAGTCGCTCAAGGGGCACCTCGCCATCGGCCACAGCCGCTACTCCACGACCGGTGCGAGCACCTGGCAGAACGCCCAGCCGACGTTCCGCCCGACCGCGGACGGCTCGATCGCCCTCGGCCACAACGGCAACCTGATCAACACCGCCGAGCTCCGGCAGATGGTCGTCGACCTCCCGGGTCCCGACGACGAGCTCGAGCTGCACACCCGCCCGGCCGAGGAGTCGACCAACGACACCAGCCTGGTCACCGCCCTGTTCGCCCACCACCCGGACACCTCGCTCGAGCAGCGGGCGATGGAGGTGCTCCCGCAGCTGCGCGGCGCCTTCTGCTTCGTGTGGATGAACGAGGACACCCTGTACGCCGCCCGCGACCCCCAGGGCATCCGGCCGCTCGTCCTGGGGCGGCTCGAGCGCGGCTGGGTGGTCGCGAGCGAGGACGCGGCCCTCGTCACCGTCGGCGCCAGCGTGGTCCGCGAGGTCGAGCCCGGCGAGATGATCGTCATCGACGAGAACGGCCTGCGGTCCCACCGGTTCGCCGAGCCGGCGCCCAAGGGCTGCGTGTTCGAGTACGTCTACCTCGCCCGCCCCGACGCCACCATCAGCGGCCGTAACGTGCACGAGGCGCGGGTCGAGATGGGACGCCGGCTGGCCCGCGAGTTCCCGGTCGAGGCCGACCTGGTCATGCCGGTGCCCGAGTCCGGCACCCCGGCGGCGTCCGGCTACGCCGCCGAGAGCGGCATCCCGTTCGGCCAGGGCTTCGTGAAGAACGCCTACGTCGGCCGCACCTTCATCCAGCCCAGCCAGACCCTGCGCCAGCTCGGCATCCGGCTGAAGCTGAACGCGCTCGAGCACATGATCCGCGGCAAGCGGGTCGTGGTCGTCGACGACTCGATCGTCCGCGGCAACACCCAGCGCGCCCAGGTCCGGATGCTCCGCGAGGCGGGCGCCCTCGAGGTGCACGTCCGGATCTCCAGTCCGCCGGTGAAGTGGCCCTGCTTCTACGGCATCGACTTCGCCACCCGGGCCGAGCTGATCGCCAACGGCCTCGACGTCGACGAGATCGCCGCCAGCGTGGGCGCCGACAGCCTGGGCTACATCTCGCTCGAGGGCATGATCGAAGCCACGGGCCAGCCCGACGAGCGGCTGTGCAAGGCATGCTTCACCGGCGAGTACCCGATCGCCCTCCCCGACGAGAGCCTGCTCGGCAAGCACCTCCTCGAGTCCTCGATCCAGGCGCCGACGTACGGCAAGGCGCTGCCTGTTCTCAACAACCCGTAGGAGTTCCGTGTCCGAGGCTGGTTCTGGAAACGCGTACGCCGCCGCCGGGGTCTCGATCGAGGCCGGCGACAAGGCCGTCGAGCTGATGAAGGTCTGGATCGACAAGGCCCGGCGCCCGGAGATGATCGGCGGGATCGGCGGCTTCGCCGGACTGTTCGACGCGTCCGCGCTCAAGGCGTACGACCGGCCGCTGCTGGCCACCTCCGCGGACGGCGTCGGGACCAAGGTCGCGGTGGCGCAGGCGCTGGACAAGCACGACACGATCGGCTTCGACCTCGTCGGCATGCTCGTCGACGACCTGGTCGTCTGCGGCGCCGAGCCGCTGTTCCTCACCGACTACATCGCCACCGGCCGGGTCGTCCCCGAGCGGATCGCCGCGATCGTCAAGGGCATCGCCGAGGCCTGCGTGGTCGCCGGCTGCGCGCTGCTCGGCGGCGAGACCGCGGAGCACCCGGGCCTGCTCGGCGAGGACGAGTACGACGTCGCCGGCTCCACCACCGGCGTCGTGGAGGCCGACCGGCTCCTGGGGCCCGGCCGGGTCCGCCCGGGCGACGCGGTGATCGCGATGGAGTCCTCCGGCCTCCACTCCAACGGCTACTCCCTCGTTCGCCACGTCCTGCTCCGCACCGCCGGCTGGGAGCTGGACCGCCACGTCGACGAGCTCGGCCGCACGCTCGGCGAGGAGCTCCTCGAGCCGACCCGGATCTACGCCAAGGCGTGCCTGGCGCTCGCCGACCGCACCCGCACGCACGCGATGTCGCACATCACCGGCGGCGGCCTGGCCGCGAACCTCGAGCGGGTGCTGCCCGTCGAGCTCGCCGCCACCGTCGACCGCGCGACCTGGACCCCGCAGCCGATCTTCGACCTGGTCCGCCGGGTCGGAGACGTCCCGCAGCCCGACCTCGAGATGACGCTGAACTGCGGCGTCGGGATGGTCGCGCTGACCGACCCCGAGGACGCCGACGCGGCCGTCGCCGTGCTCGCCGGCCACGGCGTCCGGGCCTGGGTCGCCGGCGAGGTCACCCCGGCCCGCGACCGCGGCGGAGCGGTCGAGCTGGTCAATCAGCACCCCGGCTGGTGAGCCCCTGGTGAGATTCCCGCGATCCGATGTGCGGGAACAGCCACCCAACAGGTAGCGTTGGGGCCACGAGAACTCTTTGAGACAGCCCGGGCCGCCACAGTGCGCCCGGCCGAGTGTGCGAGGGGGCTGACCCTATGGGGCGCGGCCGAGCAAAAGCCAAGCAGACGAAGGTCGCCCGCGACCTGAAGTACCGCACGCATGAGACGGACTTCGGGGCGTTGGCCAACGAGCTGCACGGGCAGAGCCCGAAGGACGACACCGACCAGCTCGAGCCGGAAGAGCTCGAGAAGTGGTCGGACTACTCCGACTCCTCGCGCGACTGACCCGCGGCTGACGCGCGTTCCCGGGTTCCGGCTGCTGACAGCCGAAACCCGCGCGCGTGTCACGTCACCCTCGCGGCAGCCACATCCCGCGCAGCCGGCCGACCTCGCGCATGCGACGCTCGGCCAGGCGATCCGCGGCGATGGCCGGCGGTACGCCGTCGGACGCGGCGAGGTCGAAGACCCGGAGCGTGGTCTCGAAGATGCCGGTCGCGCGCTGCTGCGCGCGCTCGAAGGAGAAGCCCGCGAGCTCGTCGGCGACCTGGATCAGGCCACCGGCGTTGACGCAGTAGTCGGGCGCGTAGAGGATGCCGCGCTCCTCGAGCATCTTCTCGACGCCCGGGTGCGCGAGCTGGTTGTTCGCGGCGCCGCAGACGACCGTGGCGGTCAGCGTCTCGACGACCTCGTCGGTGAGCGCGTTGCCGAGCGCGCAGGGCGCGTAGACGTCGAGCCGCCCTGAGACCAGGGCCGCGGTCGTCGGGACGACCTGCACGTCCGGGAGCTCGTCGCGGACCAGCTCGATCGCCGCCGCGTCGACGTCGGTGACGACGACCTGGGCGCCGGCCTCGACGAGGTGGCGGACCAGGTGGTGGCCGACCTTGCCGACGCCGGCGACGCCGACCGTGCGGCCCTCGAGCGACGGGCCGCCCCAGGCGACGGTCGCGGCCGCGCGCATGCCCTGGAACACGCCGTACGCCGTGAGCACCGAGCTGTCGCCCGCGCCGCCGTGGGCGACGGTGCGGCCGGTGACGTACGAGCACTCGCGCGCGATCTCGTCCATGTCGACCGAGAACGTGCCGACGTCGCAGGCGGTGTAGTAGCGGCCGCCGAGCGACTGCACGTGCCGGCCGTAGGCGCGCAGCAGCGCCTCGGACTTCTGGGTCGCCGGGTCGCCGATGATGACCGCCTTGCCGCCACCGAGGTCGAGGCCCGCGAGCGCGGCCTTGTAGGACATGCCGCGCGAGAGGTTGAGGACGTCCTGCACCGCGTCCGCGGTGGAGGCGTAGGGGTGGAAGCGGGTGCCGCCGAGGGCCGGGCCCAGGGCGGTCGAGTGGATCGCGATCACGGCCCTGAGGCCGGTGGCCGGGTCGCTCGCGAAGACGACCTGCTCGTGCTCGGAGCCCAGCTCGAAGACGTCGGCCGGGGCGGTGGACGTGGCGGTGGACATGGATGGTCCTGCTTTCCGTGGTCGGCCGCGGGGTGTGCGGCGGGGAGGGCGCGACAGGGGTGGCGTCGTGCTCTACGTCACAGGGTAGGACGCCCGACCGGGCGCAGGAAAACCACGTCTCCGTGCGTGCCGTAGCCCGGGAGCCGGCCCCCGCTGCGCCGGCCGTTGAAGGCGACGATCAGCCACGAGTCGCCGTCCGGCACGAGCGTGGGCCACGGGATGTTGGAGGGGTACGGCGCGGCGAGCTCGCCGGTCTCACGGAGGTCGAGGTCGAGCACGGGCCAACGCCGGGCCACGCCGTCGCTGGCCAGCACCCGCCACGCCCCGTCGAGACGCACGAGCGTCGTGCCCTCGGTCTGGGTGCCGGCCCCGGCCGCCCGCAGCGACAGGTCGTCGAGCGCCGGCCCGGACGCGAGGACCGGGTGGAACGTGAAGTAGCGGGTCGCGCTGACGTAGCCGACCAGCCAGCCGTCGTCGGTGCGGGCCAGGTGCGGGTCCCAGACGCCGACCGACCGCAGGCCGTCGGTGGGCAGCGCGAGCGGCGCGGTGTCGAGCAGGTGCACCCCGCTCAGCAGGTCCGCGTCCGTCGCGGCGAGCGTGGCCGCCACCGGCCGCTCCCGCGCGTCGAAGTCGCCCCAGGTGCTGGTCGCCACCAGCCAGCGGTCGCCGTCGCTCCCCGGGTCACGCAGCACGTGGGTCGCGTGGTCGCCGTACGCCCCCGGCTTGTCGGGCCGTCGGAAGAACACGTCGGACAGGTGGGTCAGCGTCAGCGTGCGCGGCTCGACCTCCCACAGGGACGTGTGCGCGGTGTCGAAGAACCCTGGCCCGGCGCTGGTCGCGGACAGCACGACCCGGCCCTCGGGTGCGCCGTCGACCAGGCGCAGGTCGCGCAGCCCGAGCTGTCCGAACCGGCCGGCCACGGGTGCGTCGGCGGCGAGTGCGGCGAGCCAGTGTTCGTCGTGGGTGGCGACGCGGTCGCGCAGGTCGACCCGGGCGCGGGCCGTCCAGGCCCCGGGCCCGCGGGTGAGCACGGTCAGGTGCGTCCCGGTCAGGGTGAGCCCGACCTCGCGCACCGGTCCGTCCGGCTTCGCCATCCGCCGCGACCGGTGCCGGGTGGTCGTGCGGCCAGCGGTCACCTCGAGCCACGCCCTGCTCCCGTCGTACCGCGCGACCAGCCGGTCGCCGCCCGAGGTGAGCGCGAGGTCGCCGGGGCCGGTCAGCGCGACGTACGGCGCCACCACCTCGGCCAGCGAGGAGCCGGGCACGACGAGGTCGACCGGCCGCCGGCGGGCCACGACCTCGAAGCGGAGATCAGTGACGGTCGGACGTCGCACGCTGCAGTGCCTCGACGGCGACGTCGACCTCGGCGGTGAGCTCCGCCATCAACGGCTCGGACCCCGCGGTGGAGCCGGCGTTGCCGAGCGACTCCAGCTCCTGGGCCACCCGCGCGACGCGGGGCAGGCCCAGGTTCAGGGCACTGCCCTTGACCAGGTGCGCGGCGCTGAGCAGCCCGTGCGCGTCGTCGCGGTCCATCGCGTCGCGGATCGTCAGGAGCTGGTCGAGGACGGCGACGTCGAACGGCTGTCCCGAGCGCGCCGCCTCGCGCAGCGTGGCCAGGCCCTCGTCGGCGTCGGGGACCGCGACCGGCTGCATCGCCCAGTGCTCGAGCTGCTCGCCGAGGATCATCCGGTTGGCGGCGTGGTCGAAGCGGGCGGTGAACGAGAACCTGCTGCCCCGGCCGAGCTCGCTCTCCACCCAGATCTCCCCGCCGAGGGCCTCCACGAGCTGCCGCGAGATCGCGAGCCCCAGGCCGGTCCCGCCGTGCCGGCGGGTCGTGGACCGGTCGGCCTGGGTGAAGGCGTCGAACAGCCGCTCGCGCGCGTCGGACGCGATCCCGACGCCGGTGCCGGTGACGTCGACCCGGAGCACCACGTCGGCCGGCGTACGCTCCTCCACGCGGACCTGGATGGCGACCTCGCCGCGGTCGGTGAACCTCACGGCGTTCGAGCCGAGGTTGGTCACCACCTGGCCGAAGCGGACCGAGTCGCCGCGCACCGCGCCCGGTACGTCGGGTGCGCAGCCGGTCACGAGCTCGAGCCCCTGGCCGTGGGCCGGCCCGCTGAGCACGCCCGCGACCTGGTCGAGCACCTCGCGGACGTCGAAGTCGGCGGCCTCGAGCTCGAGCTTGCCGGCCTCGATCTTGGACAGGTCGAGGATGTCGTTGATGATCGCCAGCAGCGTCAGACCGGCACTCTGGAGGTTCTCGGCGAGCTTGCGCTGGTGGTCGTCGAGCGGCGTGCGCAGCAGCAGGTCGGTGAGACCGATGACGCCGTTCATCGGCGTGCGGATCTCGTGGCTCATCGTGGCGAGGAACTCCGACTTCAGCCGGGATGCCTCCATCGCGTCGTCGCGGGCCTCGGCGAGCTGCGCCGCGGTCCACTCGCGCTCCGCGACGACGCCGAGGGCGTGGGCGATCTGCGCCAGGAGCTGGTGGGACTGCTCGTCGGGCGCGACCTCGTCGGCCAGCAGCTCGACCACGCAGACGACGTGACGCCCGAGGCGCACCGGCATCGCCACGAGGCTGTGGGTCTCGGCGCACGCCGACGGCGTCCCGACCGTCACCTCGCCCGAGGCGCGGGCCTGCTCCGCGAGCCGGGGGTCGGGCGCGACCGTGGTCGCCGCACCCCGCAGGTCGAGCAGCTCCGGTCCGCCGTCCCAGTCGTAGAGGAAGGCCGCGATCGCCACCCATCGGGTGTGCTCCGGCACGCCGGCCCCGGCCACGAGCAGGGCCTCGCGGAGGCTGGTGGCCTGGTTGGCCGCCGTCGCCATCTGCTGGAGCAGATAGAGCCGTCGCGTCGCCTCGTGGGCCTGCTCCTCGGAGCTCCGCATCTCGGTGATGTCCTGGGCGGTGCCGCTCATCCGGATGGTGGAGCCGTCGGGGCCCCGCTCGATGATCCCGCGGCTGCGGATCCAGCGCACCTCGCCGTCCGGCCGGACGGCGCGGTGGTCGAAGGAGTACTCCACGCCCAGCTCCGCGGCCTCCTCGATGACCTGGCGGGCGACGTCCCGGTCCTCGGGGTGCACGCGCTCGAGGTAGTCGGCGTAGGTCACCGGGAGGCCCTGGGGGACGCGGAAGATGCGGCAGAGCTCGTCGGACCAGGTGATCCGGTCCTCGGCGACCTCCCACGACCAGCTGCCCACGTGGGCGATCCGCTGCGCGGTCGCGAGCTGCCCCTCTCGCTGGGCCAGCGCGTCGAGCAGCTCCTTGCGCTCGGTGTCCGGGGTGATCCGGTGGAGCCAGCCGGTCCGCCGGCCGTCCTCGATGACCGGCACGTAGCTGACCCGCCCCCACACCGTCGTACCGTCGGGGCGGACGAAGAACGAGTCGAAGTCGTGGCGTGCCTCGCCGGAGGCGACCATCTCGTGGAGGTGCCGGCGGAACTGGCCGCGGCCCTCCTCGTCGAGGGTGTCGAACACGGAGAGGCCGACCATCTCCTCGGGCGTGCGCCCGAGGATCTCGGCCATCCGGGCGTTGGCCCAAGTGGTCGTGCCCTCGTCGTCGAACACCCACAGCGCGTCCGGGACCAGGGCGAACAGCAGACGGGCGAGGTCGCCGTCGTCCGTGCTCATGCCACCCTTCCTACCCTGTCCCCCCACCTCTCATCGGCAGAACGGGCTCGAAGGTGAGGCGCTTGTTGCGGCAGTCACGGGCGAGGTCGACGAGCGCGGTCCGCTCGGCGGGGTCGACCGCGAGGTCCCACCGCAGCTTGACGACCGTCCAGTGCCGGACGTACCGGCACCCCCGGAGCTCCGGCAGCCACGCGGCGACGTCGCGATCGCCCTTGGACTGGTTCACGTTGTCGGTGACGGCCACCAGGCTGCGCGGGTCGCCGAGGTCGTTCGCGTAGCGCTCGCGGGTGTCGTCGTCCCACGCGCGGGCGCCGGAGTCCCAGGCCTCCTTGAGCGGCACCATGTGGTCGATGTCGACGTCGGAGGCCTGGGTCCAGGTCTCCCCGTCGTACCAGGAGAACCACTCGCCGGTCGTCACCGTGCAGCCGCTGATCCGCACCCGGGACTCGACGAGCAGGACCTCCTCGCGGGTGTCCTGGCAGTCGCCGTCGGCGTCGACCCAGTGCTCGAACAGGTCGCGGTCGTAGCCGGTCGGCGTCTCCTCGGCCTGCGGCAGCGCGCGCACGGCGGCCCGGAGCCGCATGGTCTCCTGCGCGCTGGCCGACCCGGGCGCGGCTCCGAGGAGCAGCGCGACCGAGAGGACCAGGAGGAGCACGCGACGGACCATTCGTCGATGATGGCGCAATGGACTTCTCCGCGCTCGGCACCCCCCTCGATCCGACCTTCGGCCTCGACACCTTCGGCGACGTGGCGCTCGGCCCCGACGGCGAGCCGCTGCCCCAGGCCGAGGCGGTCCGGCAGGTCGTCGCCGAGGCCGAGCTCGCGGACGCGGTCGGGCTGGACTTCTTCGGCGTCGGCGAGCACCACCGCCCGGACTTCTCGATCAGCGCGCCCGACGTGGTGCTGGCCGCCATCGCCGGCCGCACCCGCCGGATCCGCCTCGGTACGTCGGTGACCGTGCTGTCCTCCGACGACCCGATCCGGGTGATGCAGCGCTTCGCCACCCTCGACGCGGTGTCGCGGGGCCGGGCCGAGGTGACGTTGGGCCGGGGCTCGTTCACGGAGTCGTTCCCGCTGTTCGGTCTCTCCCTCGACGACTACGAGCGGCTGTTCTCCGAGAAGCTCGACCTGTTCGCCCAGCTGCTGAAGGAGGAGCCGGTCACCTGGGAGGGCTCGGTCCGGCCCCCGCTCGAGGACATCCGGGTCTACCCGCACACCGAGCACGGCCTCGCGGCGTGGGTGGGCGTCGGCGGCACCCCGGAGTCGGTGGTCCGCGCGGCGTCGTACGGCCTCCCGCTGGTGATCGCCGTGATCGGCGGGTCGCCCGAGCAGTTCGAGCCCCTGGTCGACCTCTACCACCGCGCCCTGAAGCACTACGGTCACGAGACCCGGCCGATCTCGATGCACAGCCCCGGCCACGTCGCGGCGACCGACGAGCTCGCGCGCGAGCAGATGTACCCGCACCAGGCGGCCGCGTTCACGAGGATCGGCCGCGAGCGCGGCTGGGGTCCCTACTCGCGGATCCAGTTCGAGCAGAGCGCGAGCCCCCAGGGCGCGCTGTTCGTCGGCTCGCCCGAGACGGTCGCGACCAAGATCGCCTGGGCGATGCGGACGCTCGGGCTGTCGCGGTTCCAGCTCAAGTACGCCGTCGGCACGCTGCCCCACGAGGAGCGGCTCGAGTCGATCCGGCTCTACGGCACCCAGGTGGTGCCGCGGGTGCGGGAGATCCTCGGAGTTGGCGGAGTTGGCGGAGGTGGCCAGGGCTAGCGACGATGGCGGGGCGTCCGGCCGGCGCAATTGCGCCGGATGGGCAGTGCGCCCGACGTCTCCGTCGCTCATCCGGCGCAATTGCGCGGTTCGGGCGATGGGCCGGGAACGCCACGGCCGGACGGGAGTCCGCGAGTGACCAGCGCGTAGCACTCTCGTTGAGGAGGCATGCGCAACCGGCTCCTCCTCCTGCTGGCGCTCCTGGCGCCGCTCCTCGCCGTCGTCCCGGGCGGCCCGTCGACGGCTGAGGCCAAGCCGCGCGGTGCCCTGGTCGTCGAGGTGCTCTCGAACCGCGCCGACCTCGTCTCCGGCGGCGACGTGCTCGTCGCGGTCGACCTGCCGCGCGGCGTCAAGGCGGGACAGGTGACGGTGACCGCCGGCGGGCGCGACGTCACCCGGCGCTTCGCCGTACGCGAGGACGGGCGGTTCCTCGGGCTGGTCACCGGCCTCGACCTCGGCCGCACGGTGCTGAGGGCGACCGCGCCCCGCGCCACCGCCGGCCGCGCGGTGGTGGTCAACCACCCGAACGGCGGTCCGGTCTTCTCCGGGCCGCAGCACGCGTACTACCGCTGCCAGGCGACCGCGGTCGACGAGCAGTGCAACGAGCCGGCGTCCTACGACTTCCTCTACAAGTCCTCGAACCCGACGTCGCCGGGCCTCCAGCCCTACGACCCGCGGAACCCGCCGTCGGACGTCGCGACCACCACCACCGACGAGGGCGTCGAGGTGCCGTTCGTCGTCCGGCGCGAGCAGGGCTTCCAGGACCGCGACCGCTACACGATCCTCACGCTCTTCCAGCCCGGTCAGCGGTGGCGCGCGTGGTCGCCGCAGGAGCAGTGGAACCACAAGCTGCTCGTCACCCACGGCGGCGGCTGCGGTGCGTCGTACGCCCCGGGCACCCCGCCGCTCGCCGACTACTCCGGCACGCTCGAGGACGCCCCGGCGGTCACGCCGAGCTACGTCACGGCGCTCGGCCAGGGCTTCGCGGTGCTGTCCACCGCGCTCGACAACACCGGCCACAACTGCTCGGTCGCGATGAACGCCGAGTCGGTGCTGATGGCCAAGGAGCGCCTCGTGGAGCGGTACGGCGAGCTGCGCTACACCATCGGCACCGGCTGCTCCGGCGGCTCGATCGCCCAGCACACCGTCGCGAACGCCTACCCGGGGATCTACCAGGGCCTGATCACCAGCTGCTCTTACCCGGACACGTTCACCGCCGGCGCGCAGTTCGCCGACTACCACCTGCTGCGGCTCTACTTCGAGGACCCGTCGCGCTGGGCGCCCGGCGTCGCGTGGCTGCCGACGCAGATGGCGCAGGTCGAGGGCCACGTCTCGCACGTCAACGCCGTCGCCGCCGACGAGGGGCTGTTCAAGGCCGCGCTCGACCCGGAGAACGACTGCTCCGGCACGGTCGACCCGGTCGCCGGCGACCCGTCGACCCGCTACGACTCCGAGATCAACCCCGGCGGCGTCCGCTGCTCGGTGCTCGACCTGCTGGTCAACCAGCTCGGCCCGCGGCCGGAGCCGGTGTGGACGCCGCAGGAGAAGGCGGCGGGCCGGGGCTTCGGCGGCATCCCGTTCTCGAACGAGGGCGTGCTCTACGGCCTGTCCGCGCTCGAGTCCGGCGCGATCACGCCGGCCCAGTTCGTCGACCTCAACGTCAAGGTCGGCGGCCTCGACGTCGACTCCGGCCCGACGCCCGAGCGGATCGCGGGTGACCCGACCGCGATCGCGAACGCCTACCGCACCGGTCTCGTCAACGAGGCCAACCACCTCGACGAGGTCGCGATCATCAACCACGGCGGCCCCGACCCGGGCATCGCCCACGACTACGCCCACGCCTTCTGGACCCACGAGCGGCTGCTGGCCGACCAGGGCCACGCCGACAACCGGGTGATGTGGTTCGGGCCGACCCCGCTCATCGGCGACGTGGACTGGGCCAACGAGGCGCTCGACGCCATGGACAGCTGGCTCGCCGCCGTCGAGGCGGACCCGAGCTCGGCCCCGCTCGCGGACAAGATCGTCGCCGACCGGCCGGCCGACGTCACCGACCGCTGCGTCGTCGGCCAGGCCGAGGACGCCTGCGACGTCGAGGAGCTCCAGGTCCTCCAGACCCGGCTCTCCACGCCGCGCCAGGAGGCCGGCGGCCCGGTCGCCAACGACAACGTCGCCTGCGACCTGTTGCCCCTCGTCCGCGACGACTTCACCCAGCCCGTCCCCTTCACCGACGAGGAGTGGGCGACGCTCGAGTCGGTCTTCCCGGACGGCGTCTGCGACTGGTCGGCCCCCGGTCGGGGCCAGGGCCCCGCCGAGACGTGGCTGCGCTACGACACCTCGGCCGGCGGTCCGGCGTACGGCGGCCGCAACCTGCCCGCCGTGCCCGCCCACTCCGCGGGCGGACTGACCGGCCCGGCCTTCCAGGAGGCCCTGCGCCGTTGAGTTGGGCCCTGTTCCCCGTCGAGTCGGGGGTCGTGCCCCGTTGAGTCGGGGGTTGTTGCTCGGAACCGCGCAGCCGGTGTGGTTCCTGCCACTGCTGAGGTGGTGCATCCTCGCGTTCTGAGCGGGAACTGGCGCCGCATGCGCAGCTACGACCCCGACGGCGACGTGGACCTCCACGGGTTCCCGGCAGCCTCGCCGTCTACGCGGTGACCACCGCGACGTTCGCCGGCCTCACCCGGCTCTCCGGGCACACCCTCCCGGCGGCGTACCTCACCCGCGACCTGCTCATCGGTGGCGTCGCCGCGCACAAGTTCAGCCGGCTGATCTCACGGGGCGCGGTGACCAGCCCGCTCCGGGCGCCGTTCACGGAGTTCGAGGGCCCGGCCGGTGCGTCCGAGCACCACGAGTCGGCCCGCGGCGACCACGGCGTCCGGCACACCATCGGCGAGCTGCTGACCTGCCCGTTCTGCATGGACGTGTGGGTCGGGACGGCGTACGTCGGGGCGCTCCAGGTCGCCCCGCGCGCCGCCCGCGCCTGGGCCGCGGTGTTCGCGGTCACCGCGGTCTCGGACTTCCTCCAGCACGCCTACGCGCGCCTGCGCGGCTGACCGCCCCTTGACGCGACCCGGGGCGGCGGGGAAACGTGCGCCCATGGAGCGCGAGCCGCACGAGAACGTCGCGACCGTCCTGGTCGACCCCGGCGTGCTGTCCCAGCTCGAGGTGCACCTGATGTCCCTCGACCTGCGGCTCTGGCCGATCGCGACCGCGCCCATCTGCTCCGACGGCCCGCGCCGGGCCTTCCAGACGCGCCGCCGGATGCTGATGGCCAGGCGCGGCTCCTGGGACGAGGCCGCCGAGTGGACGCCGGTGTGGATCTCCTTCGGCGAGAGCTGGTACGACGGCGCCGACCCGCTCCCGTGGAGCGCGCACCAGACGCTCTACCGCACGCTCGAGCAGTACGCCGACCACGTCCGCTACCGTCTCGGGTTGGGCGGCGTCCCGCGCCTCGAGGTGCTGCGGGAGCGCTCGGCCTGACGGTCCGGGAGACCGCCGAATACCCAACCTGGGGTAGATACTCCGGGCCCCGCCGAGTGGTTGGTTTGCTGGGGGCGACGCCGTCGCCTTCGTTCACGGACCTCTCGGGAGGGACCCTCGATGATGAGAATCGCCAGTCTGGTCGCCGCCGCCGCCCTCGTGGGCTCGGGCATCGCGACCGTCGGTGCCGACGCGGCGCCAGCAGCACACCGAGCCGGCTCGGATCCCGGCTCGCACCATGCTTCGACGCACTACACCCCACCGCCGATCCAGTGGGGCGAGTGCCCCACCACCAGCCTGCAGGATGCCGGCGCCACCTGCGGGATGCTCGTGGTGCCGCTCGACTACTCGCGACCGAAGGGCACCAAGATCCAGCTCGCGGTGTCCCGGATCGAGCACACGACCTCCG
This sequence comes from Nocardioides pyridinolyticus, assembly GCF_054653575.1. NCBI lineage: Bacteria > Bacillati > Actinomycetota > Actinomycetes > Propionibacteriales > Nocardioidaceae > Nocardioides > Nocardioides pyridinolyticus. Next base: position 40,593 of record NZ_BAAIFY010000008.1, read on the forward strand.
ACGCCGACGCCCAGGGCGTCATGCTCGTCAACCCGGGCGGCCCGGGCGGATCGGGGCTCGAGTTCGCCCGGCTCGGTGCCTTCGTGCCGAACGGCGGCGGCACACCCTACGACTGGATCGGCTTCGACCCTCGCGGCGTCGGCCGTAGCGTGCCGTCGCTGACCTGCGACGGCGACTACTTCGCACCCGGCCGTCCGGCGTACGTCCCGGAGACGCAGGCGATCAAGACCTTCTGGTTCGCCAAGACGCGGCAGTACCAGCGGGACTGCACAGCGGCCGGCGGCGCGTTCCTGAAGCACACCCGCACCGTGGACTGGGCGATGGACATGGAGAGCCTCCGGAAGGCGCTCGACGCCCGCAAGATCAACTACTACGGCTTCTCCTACGGCACCTACCTCGGCCAGGTCTACGCGACCCTCTTCCCCCACCGGGTCCGGCGGTTCGTCTTCGACGGTGTCGTGAACCCCGAGGACGTCTGGTGGCAGGCCAACCTCGAGCAGGACAAGCAGTTCGACAAGAACATCGACACGTACTTCGACTGGGTCGCCGAGAACGACGACACCTACCACCTCGGGACCGACGGTGACGCAGTGCGCGCGATCTACTACGACGTGCTCGACCAGTTGACCACCCATCCGGAGCCGAACTTCGGCGCGGCCGACTGGAACGACGTCTTCGTCGGTGCCGCGTACTACGTGTACGGCTGGGACGACATCGCCCACGTGCTGGTCGCGGCCGCCGACGGTGACCTCGGCCCGGCCAAGGCGTACTACGGCGACCCGACCGGCCCCGGCGCGGACAACTCCTACGCCATGTACCTGGCCGTCGAGTGCACGGACGCCCCCTGGCCGCGCAAGTGGAAGGTGTGGCAGCGCACGAACGACCGGATCCATGCCTTCGCGCCGTTCCTGACCTGGAACAACGCCTGGTTCAACGCGCCCTGCCGGACCTGGACGGCGCCTCCGGGCAGGCCGGTGGACGTCAGGGGGAAGCACGTCCCGCCGATCCTCCTGATCGCCGAGACCCACGACGCGGCGACGCCGTTCGAGGGTGCTCTCGAGGTGCGCAAGCGGTTCCCCCGCTCGAGGCTGATCGAGGGTGTGGGCGGTACGACGCACTCCGGCTCGCTCTCGGGCGTCGCGTGCGTGGACGACCGGATCGCCGACTACCTGCTCACCGGCGAGCTGCCGCCGCGGAAGCCGGGGCGGCACCGGTCCGACGTGCGGTGTGAGCCGGTCCCGCCGCCGGACCCGACGCCGGTCCTGGCCAAGGCCGAGCGGCTGGACAGCACGCTGACCGACGACAACCTCGGCCGGCTGCGGGATCAGCTCGCGGACGCGATCAGGCCTCACTGAGGACGGGCGACCAGCACGGCGATCACCACGGGCCGCGGCCGGGCAACCGGCCGCGGCCTCGTGCATCGCGCACGCACGGCTCGGGTCGGGTGGTACGAACTGACCATGGAGTCACGCACCGTCGCCATCACCGGCGCGGCCGCCGGGATCGGCCGCGCCACCGCCCTCGCCTTCGCCCGCCGCGGCTGGGCGGTCACCGCGTTCGACGTCGACGAGCCGGGACTCGCCGCGCTGCCGGCCGAGGTGCGGACCGGACGCCTCGACGTCACCGACCCCGACGCGTTCGCCACGGCGCTGGCCGACCTCGTCGCCGAGCACGGCCGCCTCGACGTCCTGGTGAACAACGCCGGGATCCTCAACGCGGGCCGCTTCGGGGACCAGGACCTGGGGAGCCTGCGGCGCGAGGTCGCCGTCAACGTGACCGGCGTGCTGCACGGCATGCACGCCGGGTTCCCGCACCTGCGGGCGACCGCCGCCGCCCACGGCTCGGCCACCGTGGTGAACCTCGCCTCCGCCTCGGCGATCTACGGCCAGCCCGAGCTGGCCAACTACAGCGCCACCAAGTTCTACGTCCGCGGCCTCACCGAGGCCCTCGAGCTCGAGTGGGCCCGTCACGGCGTCCGGGTCACCGACCTGTGGCCGCTGTTCGTGCAGACCGGGATGATCGACGGCGTCCGCACCGGGTCGACCCGCTCGCTCGGCGTCCACCTCGACGCCGACCACGTGGCCGCCGCGGTGCTCGGGGCGGTCGACCCCTCGCCGTACCGGCGGCTGCTGCGGCAGGTGCACGTGCCGGTCGGTCGGCAGGCCCGGGTCATGGCGGCGGCGTCGCGGTTCTCGCCCGCGTGGCTCACGCGGGCCGCGAACCGCCTGCTCACCCACAGCTGAGGCTCACGCCTGCTCGGCCGGGCACCACCACGTCGTCCGGCCGCCGACGGTGCCGCGCGTCATCTCCGCGCCGCAGCGGGGGCAGTGGCCGCCCGCCCGCCGGTGCTCGATCACCTGACCGGTGTGCACGCCGCCGTGCCGGATGGCGCCGCGGATGGCGGCGCGCAGCTCGCGGCGCAGCTCGTCGAGGTCGTCGGCCCCGAGCGTGTCGACGGTACGCCGGGGATCGAGCCGCGCCCGCCAGAGCGTCTCGTCGGCCAGCAGGTTGCCCACCCCGGCGAGCGCGCCCTGGTCGAGCAGCCGCGCCTTGACCGGCGCGCGCCCGTGCCCGACGCGCTCGCGGAACTCGGCCCGCCCGATCTCGCCCGCATCGGGCCCGAGCGCGTCCAGGTCGGGGTCGAGCCGGACCCGGCCGAGTCGCCGCTTGTCGTGCAGCCGCAGCGCGCCGCCGTCCTCGAACCGGAGCGCGAACCGGAACCACCGCTCGCCTCCGGGCGCCGACGGGCCGTCGCCCCACGGGTCGCCGCCCTCGTCCGGGTCGCCCTCGCCCCCCGGCGGCACCACGACGATCCGGCCGGCCATGCCGAGGTGCAGCCCGAGCACCGGGCCGCCGTCGGTCTCGCACCACATCGACTTGCCCCGGCGGTGGGCCGCGGTCAGGCGGTGCCCCAGGAGCGCGGCCCGGATCTCGCCGGGCGGGTGCGGGCGGCACACCCAGGTGTCGGTGTCGTCGACCTCGGCGACGATCCGATCCAGCGCCGACCGCTCGATCGCGGCGCGCGCTCTCTCGACCTCGGGCAGCTCGGGCACGACACCGCCGTACCCACTCGCGGGCCGGGGAAATGCCGGAAGCCGCGGCGCAGGGCCGCGGCTTCCGGAGCTCGTGGGCAGGGGCGGGGTCGAACCGCCGACCTTCCACTTTTCAGGCGGACGCTCGTACCAACTGAGCTACCTGCCCGAGCGACGCACACCCTACAGGAGCCCACCGGGCCGTACGAAAACGGTGTCCGCCCCTTTGGAACCCCCCGGGCGCGGACCCTATGCTTCTCGGTGCAGTCCGGCCCCCATCGTCTAGCGGCCCAGGACCCCGCCCTTTCACGGCGGTAGCACGGGTTCGAATCCCGTTGGGGGTGCCAGACCGCCGCCGATTGTGAAGGTCGGCGGTGGGTGGGTTAGAGTTCCACCGCTTCCGCAAGGAAGTGCCTGGCCCCGTAGCGCAGTTGGTTAGCGCGCCGCCCTGTCACGGCGGAGGCCGCGGGTTCGAGTCCCGTCGGGGTCGCAGGACGACGCCCCGGACCGAGAGGTCCGGGGCGCTCTGCATTTCCCGGGTCTTTCCGGGTGTCGGCCAGAATGGCGCCATGCCGGTCGAGATGGACCCCGCCGCGTTCGACGCCCTCGTCGACCGCGCCCTCGACGACATCCCCGACGAGATCGCGCGGCTGGTGCGCAACGTCGTCGTGCTGGTCGAGGACGACGCCCCCGAGGACGACCCCGACCTGCTCGGGCTCTACGACGGCATCGCGCTCACCGAGCGGTACGGCGAGCCGGTGATGGAACTGCCGGACCGGATCTTCATCTTCCGCAACAACCTCCTCGACATGTGCGGGTCGCCCGAGGAGCTCGAGGACGAGGTGCGGATCACCGTGGTGCACGAGGTCGCCCACCACTTCGGCATCGACGACGACCGCCTGCACGACCTGGGCTACGCGTAGACCGCGAACCCGAGCGCGCACGCGCCCAGCGAGACCAGGATCGTCCCGGCGGCGTACGCCGCACCCCGTCGTACGCCGAGCGCGTGGGTCTGGACCGCGAACGCCGAGTAGGTCGTGAAGCCGCCGCAGAAGCCGACGCCGAGCAGCGCCAGCCCGGCCGACGCCAGCCCGTCCGAGGACAGCGCGACCGCCGAGAGCAGGCCGAGCAGGAAAGACCCGGCCACGTTCACGCCGAAGGTGCCCCACGGCATCCGCCCGTCGAAGCGCGTGGCCAGCGCGTAGCGCAGGGGCGCGCCGACGGCGGCGCCGAGCGCGACGAGCAGCGCGGTCACTCGACCGCCCCCGGCGGCTCCGGCGGCACGTGGTGCGACACCACCGCGACGGCGACCAGGCACGCGGCCAGCGTCCCGACCACGTAGGCCCCCGCCACGCCGACCCGGCCCGCGTCGACCAGCGCCCGCGCCTGCTCGGAGTACGCCGACAGCGTGGTGAACCCGCCGAGCACGCCCGGGCCCAGGGCGGCGGCGAGGGTTCGCGACCGCCGTACGGCCGCGACCGCGGGCAGCAGCGCGAGCAGGAGCGACCCGAGGACGTTGATCGCGAAGGTCGCCCACGGGAAGGCGTCGGCGTCGGAGGGGAACGCCTCGGTCAGGCCCCACCGCGCCAGGGCCCCGGCTGCGCCACCCGCCGCGACCGCGGCGAGCAGACGCAAGCTCACGAGACGCTGCTCTGCCGCCTGGACACGGGCGCATCCTGCCACGAGAGCGGCGGCTGGCCCGTCTGCTGACGCACGAACTCGTTCAGGAACCACCGCTGGAACCGCTGCTGGTCGGGCGTCCGCGCCAGCGACAGCAGCCGCTCCTCCCGGCAGAACGCGTCGGCCAGGTCGAGCAGCTCGATGAACCGCCCGATGGTGCCGGCCGTCTCGCTGGCCATCGCCAGGTGGAGGTCCGCGGTCGCCGCGCCGGAGGCGAGGGCGTCCTCGATCTGCTCCGCGCCGATGCCCTCGCGCAGCTCCCGCTCCAGCGCGCCGAAGAGCTCGGAGAGGTCGCGGGCCAGCGGGTACTCGGCCTGGTGCGCCAGCGCGAGCAGCCGCACCTCGCGACGGAGCTCGCGGTTGTGGCGCTGGAACTCCACGAACGACCGCAGAGGTACGCCCCTGATCTCGATGCGCAGCTCGTCGTCGCTCGGCTCGCGGGACGGGGCGGGAGCCTCGCCGGTGACCACGCCCTCGGTCATCTCGTCCCGGCTGTGCGTCGCGGGGACGAACCACACGATCTTGCCGTCGTCCTCGAGCTCGACGCCCCAGGCGGTCGAGCAGCGCGCGACGATGCAGAGCCCGCGCCCGAAGGTCAGCAGCAGCTCGTCGTCCTGGTCCGGTCCCGAGCCCGGCATGACCGGCAGCTCGACGGACCCGTCGCGCACCTCGACGCGGGGGTGCTCGCGGGTGCCGCGGACCCGCACCGTCAGCGGCGCGACGGCGTGCAGGAGGGCGTTGGTGACCAGCTCGGAGACCCCGAGCTCGGCGCACTCGAACAGGTCGTCCCGGCCGATGTCACGGCAGGTGTCGACCACCCATCGGCGTGCGTCCTGCACGCCGCGGGGCCCGGTGCCCAACGAGAGGGCAGGCCTGTTGAGCGGCAGAGTGTTCTCCGGAAGTGGCGAGGTGGGGCGATGGCAGGGCCATCGCGGCTCGTCTACCCCGGGACTTTCGTAGTGAAACATCGCTGCTCGCGGCGGATTTCGGCGGTCTGGACGGGGTGGCTCGATGCGATCGCGTGCGGTAGTGGGATGTGACGGATGAGACGCCCCCGATTCGCCGGAACGGGGTACCGGCGGAACAATGGGCACGCTGGAGCGTGTTCTTCCAGCGCGCACACGCACTCAGGGTGGGAAGGTCCGACATGGCAGAGCGTCACCAGGTCGTGGTGGTCGGTTCCGGGTTCGGTGGACTGTTCGGCACGAAGGCCCTGCGGAGGTCCGACGTCGACGTCACGATGGTCGCGAAGACGACCCACCACCTCTTCCAGCCGCTGCTCTACCAGGTGGCGACGGGCATCCTGTCGCAGGGCGAGATCGCTCCGCCGACCCGCGAGATCCTGGCTCAGCAGGCCAACGCGCAGGTTCTCCTCGGAGAGGTCACCGCCATCGACCTCGAGGCCCGCACCGTCACCTCGCAGGTGCTCGGGCGCGAGCTGGTGACGTCGTACGACTCCCTCATCGTCGCCGCGGGCGCCGGTCAGTCCTACTTCGGCAACGACCGCTTCGCCGAGTTCGCGCCCGGCATGAAGAGCATCGACGACGCACTGGAGCTGCGCGGCCGGATCTTCGGGGCGTTCGAGCTCGCGGAGATCGGCGCCAAGCGCGGCGAGAACGTCGACCACCTGCTGACGTTCGTGGTCGTCGGCGCCGGCCCGACCGGTGTCGAGATGGCCGGCCAGATCGCCGAGCTCGCCCACCGCACGCTGAAGAAGGACTTCCGCGCGATCAACTCGCGCCAGGCCCGCGTGATCCTGGTCGACGCCGCGCCGCAGGTGCTGCCGCCGTTCGGCCAGAAGCTCGGCGAGAAGGCCAAGGGCGAGCTCGAGAAGCTCGGCGTCGAGGTCATCCTCGGCGCGATGGTCACCGACGTCGACGAGCGCGGCATCGAGATGAAGTTCAAGGACGGCCGCGTCGAGCGCATCGACAGCGTCACCAAGATCTGGGCCGCCGGCGTCGCCGCGAACCCGCTGGGCCGCACGCTGTCGGAGCAGACCGGAGCCCCGCTCGACCGGGCCGGCCGGATCGCGGTCAACCCCGACCTCACCCTCCCGGGCCACCCCGAGGTGTTCGTGGTCGGCGACATGATCGCCCTCGACAACCTCCCGGGCGTCGCGCAGGTCGCGATCCAGGGCGCCAAGTACGCCGCCAAGGAGATCGACAACCGGCTGAAGTCCAAGCCGTCGCAGGGCCCGTTCAAGTACTTCGACAAGGGCTCGATGGCCATCATCAGCCGCTTCCGCGCGGTCGCGCTGATCGGCAAGCTGCGGGTCACCGGCGTCCTCGCCTGGCTGATGTGGCTCGGCCTGCACCTGATCTACATCACCGGCTTCAAGAGCCGGGTCACCGCGCTGATCCGCTGGGCCGTCTCGTTCATCGGCCGCGGCCGCTCCGAGCGCACCACGACCGAGCAGCAGATCTTCGCCCGCAGCGCCCTCCAGCGGCTCGAGCGCGGTGCCGCCGACCTCGTCTCCGACCCGGGGGCGTACGACGCCGCCCAGGCGCTCCTCGAGACGACCCGGCGCGCGGAGCTCGAGGCGCAGGCGGCGGAGGAGGCCCGGCTCACCGACGCCGGCGAGCGCGGCGTCCCGGCCGAGCAGCGGGTCGGCTGACCCTCACTCGACGCACGCGCGGACGCGTGCGGTGGACGTGCGGTGGAATGGGGCATGACCACTCTCCACCGGCCCGACGTCGCCCTCGCCGCCTCCTGGGCGGAGGCGGTGGGTGAGTTCCACGCCGCCGGTGAGCAGCACATCCACGGGTCGGGGCTGTGGGACTTCGACACCGTCGACGTCACCGAGGACGGCTGCCGGAGGGTCGTCGAGCACCTGCTGGCGCAGGCCGACGAGGCCACGGACGTCCCGGAGGGCCGGGTGCACTGCACCTACTTCTGGATCACCGACGGTCCCGAGGGCGAGCCGGAGGTCGTCGGCTTCCTCGCCCTGCGGCACCGGCTCAACGCCTGGCTGCTCGACGAGGGCGGCCACGTCGGGTACAGCGTGCGCCCGTCGCGCCGCGACCGGGGCCACGCCTCCGCCGCCCTGGAGCTGGCGGTGGCGGCCGCGGCCGGGCTGGGCATCGAGCGGGTCCTGGTCACGTGCGACGAGGACAACCTCGGCTCGCTCCGGACGATCGAGCGGTGCGACGGCGCCTACGAGGACTCCCGCAACGGGAAGCGGCGCTACTGGATCGCGACCTGAGCGGTCCCACCGTCGGGCGATGGTGGGCGCGGTCCCCAACCGCGCCCACCCACCCCGTGCGTCCGGTGCGTAGCCCACCCTCCGGGGTGGCGAGCCGCGCTCGGCAGGATCCGGCTGCCGGGACTGTCGCTGGGTCAACGGCGCGGGATCGGGCGCGTTACTGGGTCCCAGTGTGGTCTGGTCCACACCCGCCCGCGCCGGCCCCGGGAAAGTGAAGAACCGCCGGCGTCTCGGGTCACCGACGGTTCATCAGCGGTGAGACTAGGGGCGCGCGCGGCCGCGGCGCATCACCTTCGCGCAAACTCCGGAGGTGGAGTAGACCGGTTTCCGCCGACCGTTGGTAGGCCCCGTGGGACTCGAACCCACAACCCATGGATTAAAAGTCCACTGCTCTGCCAATTGAGCTAGGGGCCCTGGACACGGAAGGAACCCGACGGAGCTTCGGTGGGAAGAACCTGGGAACGATCCGCCGGCTCAGCCTAGTCGGGCGGGCGGCCGTCTCGGCGTCGACCTGCCACCGAGGCGTCGGTCGTGGACCTGGAGCGGCGTCAGACGGCCCAGGCCGTGTCGGCCACGTCGGTGATCATCATCTTGCCGGGAGCGTGGGAGATCGCGAACGGCAGGCCGGCGGCCACGGCGATCGCCTGGGGCGTCACCCCGCACCCCCAGAACACCGGCACGTCGCCGTCCTCGATCAGGGGCGCGTCGCCGTAGTCGGGAGAGCCCAAGTCGGCGATGCCGAGGGAGGCGGGGTCGCCGATGTGCAGCGGAGCACCGTGCATGGTCGGGTAGCGGCTCGTCACCTGCACGGCGGTCGCCACCTGGCTCGCGGGGATCGCGCGCATCGACACGACGATCGGGCCGTGCATGACGCCCGCGGCCCGGGAGGCCAGGTTCGTCCGGTACATCGGCACGTTGCGGCCCGCGGTCAGGTGCCGGACGGGGACGCCGGCCTGGACCAGCGCGTGCTCGAAGGTGAAGCTGCACCCGATGAGGAAGGCGACCATGTCGTCGGTCCACTGCTCGGTGACCTCCGAGCGCTCCTCGACGACCACGCCGTCGGCGATGATCCGGTAGCCCGGGAGGTCCGTGCGCAGGTCAGCCCCCGGTGCGAGGCTGGTGGTGGGGGAGCCGGGGTCCGAGACGTCGATGACCGGGCACGACCGCGGGTTGCGCTGGGCGAACAGCAAGAAGTCGTAGGCGTGCTGCTTCGGGAGGACGATCAGGTTCGCCTGGGTCATCCCCGTGCACCACCCACTCGTCGGTACCGACAGCCCGCCGCGGAACATCTCCCGGGCCTCGGTGGGGGTCAACGATTCCACTGGTGCACTCATGTGAGGGCCTGCTTCCTTGTCTCTTCGAAGAACAACGTGTCGCCGGGACGGATGTTCGCGGCGCGGTCGATGTCGGCGTCCACCACCACCGCGATGACGGGGTAGCCGCCGGTGACCGGGTGGTCGGCGAGCATCAGGGTCGGGTGCCCACCCGGCGGGACCTGGAGGGCTCCTCGGACCACACCCTCGCTGGAGAGCTCGCGGGACACCACCCGTTCGAGCGTCGGGCCGGCCAGCCGCATGCCGATCCGGTCGCCGACAGCGGTCGCCGTCCAGGGCTCGGTGACGAGCGCGCGGCGAGAGGCGGCAGTGAACCAGTCGTCGCGCGGACCCATGACGACCCGCAGCGGGGCACCGGCCGCGGTCCGGGTGACGGCCTGGTCGACGATGGGGAAGGTCGTCGGCGGTGCGCCGACCGGCAGCCGGACGCCGTCCTCGAGCACCGCCGGGCCGAGGTGCGCCATCGTGTCGGTCGACCGCGAGCCCAGCACCGCGGGGACCGCGATCCCGCCCCGGACTCCGAGATAGCTCCGGACCCCGCAGGACGCGACGCCGACCCGGAGCGTCTGCCCCGCCCGCACGCGCAGAACGGCGTTGCACCCCTCCGGCCGGTCGTCGACCCAGATCGGCACCGGGGCTCCGGTCACCGCCACCAGCAGGTCCTTGGTCGGTGAGGCCGAGAAGCCTCCGACCGTGATCTCGATGGCGGCGGCATCCTCGGGGTTGCCGACCAGCCGGTTGGCGAGCTTGAGCGAGGCTCGGTCGGCGGCGCCGGAGGTGCCGACGCCGATCTTCGCCAGTCCCGGGCGGCCGAGGTCCTGGATGGTCGCCATGGGCCCGGCCTGCAGCACCACCAGCTCCGCGCTACGCAACGCTGTCCACGCTCGCAAAGCTCACCCGCGTCCCAGGCGTCAGCAGGGCCGGGGGATCGCGGTCGAGGTCCCAGGCCTCGAGGGCGGTGTGGCCGACGATCTGCCATCCGCCGGGGGACTCACGCGGGTACACGCCGGTGAACTCCCCGGCCAGCGCCACGGCGCCCGCCGGCACTCGGGTGCGCGGGGTGGCGCGACGCGACACCTGCAGCCCTCCTGCGTCGCCGACGAGGTACCCGAAGCCGGGGGAGAACCCGGCGAACGCGACCGTCCAGACCTGACTGGTGTGGCGGCGGACGGTCTCGGCCACCGAGATCCCGAGCAGCGCGGAGACCGCCGCCAGGTCCTCGCCGTCGTACCGGACGGGCACCGTCAGCACCTCTCCGGTCTGCCGCCGTGCCCGCTCGGGGGACCGGGTCCTGATGTCCTGGCAGACCTGCTCCGGCGTGGCGACGGCGGGGTCGAACTTCACCAGCAGGGTCTCCAGCGCCGGCACTAGGTCCACCATCCCGGGGACCGGGCGTGCCTCGAGATCTGCATGGAGTGACAGCACGTCCTCGAGAGTGGCCAGCTCGACGAGCACGCCGACGTCACCGCAGCGCATGAATCTCACCGCGCAAATGCTCGGATCTCGACGCCGGCCCCGGTCAGCCCGGCGCGGACCGCGTGCGCCATCTCGACCGCGCCCGGGCTGTCGCCGTGGATGCAGAGGGAGTCGGCGTCGATGTGGATGAGGCTGCCGTCGATCGCCTCGACCTCACGATGGGTGACCATGCGGGTCGCCCGACGGGCGACGTGGGCGACGTCGGTGAGCACGGAGCCGGGCTCGGTCCGGCTCACCAGCGTCCCTTCGGGGGTGTACGCCCGGTCGGCGAACGCCTCGGTCACCACCCCGAGTCCCTCCTCGCGGGCCGCGGCCAGCACGGCCGAGCCGGGCAGCCCGAGGATCTTCAGCGAAGGGTCGAAGGTCTTGGTCGCCCGGACGACCGCCCGTGCCTGTCCGACGTGGTGGACGACGGTGTTGTAGAGCGCGCCGTGCGGCTTCACGTAGGCGACCCGCTGGCCGGCGGCTCTGGCGAATCCCTCGAGCGCGGCGATCTGGTAGAGCACCGCGTCGGCCAGCGACTCCGGCGACATGTCCATGAAGCGTCGGCCGAAGCCGGCCAGGTCCGGGTAGCCGACGTGGGCGCCGATCGTCACGCCCTCGGCGGCAGCGTTCGCCGTGGTCTGCCGGATCACCGTCGGGTCCCCGGCGTGGAACCCGCACGCGACGTTCGCGCTGCTCACCAGCGACAACATGGCGGCGTCGTCGCCGAGCCGCCAGGAGCCGTAGGACTCACCGAGGTCGCAGTTCAGGTCGACGGCGAGAGGCGCACCGGTCACCGCTGTCCACTCCCCGCGCGGACCTCGGGGGACGGCGGACCCAGCTGGTGCCAGGTGGTGGCCCCCTCGTAGGCCGCGCCGACCCGCAGGACGGTCGCCTCGTCGAACGCGCGACCGATGATCTGCAGGCCGAGCGGCAGGCCCTGGGCGTCCACGCCGCAGGGCACCGACAGCGCGGGCAGCCCGGTCAGGTTCGCCGGGCACGAGAGCCGCACGTAGCAGCTCATGATCGACTCCGAGTAGTTCTCGGTGATGTTCAGGACCGCGGCGTCCCGCAGGACCGCAGAGGTCGGGAGGGTGGGGACGACCACGACGTCGGCGGTCGACAGGATCTGCTGCCACTCGGCCTGGACGAGGCCGCGGGTGCGCTGGCCGTCGACGTAGTCCACCGCGGGCAGGCTCAGGCCGGCCTCCAGCAGCCTGCGGACGTCCTCGGTGTAGCGGTCGCCCAGCGGGCCGAGGCGGTGCCGGTGGTAGGCGCTGGCCTCGGCCATCATGATCGCGAACGTGGCGCCCATGTACGCCGGCGCGAGGGGGAGCTCGACCGGGACGACGGTCGCGCCCAGCTGCTCGAGCACCGCGAGGGCCTGCTGGTAGGCCTCGTGCATGCCGGGGCTGAGGTTCTCCGCGTAGTGGTTGACCGGCACGGCGACCGTGAGCCCGTCGACCCCGTCGCCGAGGTGAGCCAGGTAGTCCGGGACCGGCACGTCGTGCGACCCCACGTCGGCGGGGTCGTGCCCGGCCATCACCTGCAGCGCTGCCGCGGCGTCGGCGACGTAGCGCGTGAGCGGCCCGGCGTGGTCGAGGGACCAGCTCAGCGGCGCGATGCCGGACTTGCTCACCCGGCCGTAGGTCGGCTTGATGCCGACGACGCCGCACAGGGCGGCGGGCATCCGGATGGAGCCGGCGGTGTCCGTGCCGAGCGCCATCAGGCAGGTGTCGAGGGCCAGTGCGGCCGCGGAGCCGCCGCTGGAGCCGCCCGGGACCCGGTCGAGGTCCCAGGGGTTGCCCGTCTGCGGCGTGGTGGACCCGAACGCGAACTCGTGGGTGTGGGTCTTGCCGAGGATGACCGCGCCGCCGTCGCGGAGGAGTCCGACGCTGTGGGCGTCCACGGCGGCCGGCGGGGCGTCGTCCAGCGAGCGCGAGCCCGCTCCGGTCACCCGGCCGGCGACGTCGAAGAGGTCCTTGACCGCGATCGGGATGCCGTGCAGCGGGCCGCGGTCGACGCCGCGCCCGATCTCGTCCTCGGCCTGCTGGGCCGCGGCGAGCGCGTCGTCGGCGTACACCTCGACGTAGGCGTTGACGGCTGCGTCGACCTCGTCGATGCGGGCGAGGCAGGCGCGGGTCAGCTCCACCGGTGAGAGCTCGCCGCGCAGGATCGCCTCACGGGCGGTGAGGATGTCGAGATCGCTGTTCACTTCTCTGCTCCCCGGCTCGGGTCGAACGACATCGCGACGGCCGCCTCGCCCAGGGGCACCTCCCGCATGCGCGCCAGCAGCGCGTTCAGCTCGGGCGACAGCTCGGGCAGGTCGGCGGACTCGACAGGCGCTGGTCTCTCCATCACTCGTCGTCCTTCGCCGCGGCGGGGACGTACAGCTTCTTGGCGTCCCGCTCGAACATGATCAGGTAGACCAGGACCAGCGCCAGGGAGGCGATCGCGATGATCGCGCCCAGGGAGTAGACGACCGGCGTCACGCGGATCGTCGTCACCGAGACCAGGGCGCGGGGCAGGGACATGTCCTGGCCCAGCGCCAGGGCGCTGCGCTGGAGCTCGTCGAAGGAGAGCGTGAAGCCGAACAGCAGCGACGCGAGCACCGCGGGGCGGAGGATCGGCAGCGTGACGTGGCGGAAGACCTGCAGCGCCGTGGCGCCGAGCATGGACGCCGCCTCCTCGATCTGCCGGTCGAAGCGGTTGAGGAAGATCATGAAGATCACGAAGGAGAACGGAAGCGTCCACCCCACGTGCACCAGCAGCCCGGTGGTGTACCAGCGCGGCTCGAGCTCGATCGCGGTGGCCAGGAGCCGGATGCCGAGTCCCACCACGATGCCGGGCGCGATCATGCCCAGGAGCAGGACGAAGAACAGGGAGTTGCGGCCGCGGAACTGCTGCCGGAACGCGATGGCGGCCGAGAGTCCCAGCGCCGTCGCCACGACGGCGGTCAGCACCCCGAGCAGCACCGACAGCTGGAGCGGGCCCCAGTAGTCGGTGATCGGCTCGCCCGCGATCGTGAAGAGCTCGATCCGGTCGGGGTGCAGGAGCTTCTCGTAGGAGATCAGCGAGAGGTTCTCGGGTGGGAACGTCGAGGTCTGGTCCTCGGTGAAGGACAGGCTGGTCATCACCAGCAGCGGTGCGTAGAGCGCGATCAGCACCAGCACGAGGAACCCCATGCTGACGACCTTGAAGATCCGCTGTCCTCGGGTCTGCACCTCCACGGCTCAGACCTCCTTCCGCAGGTCGTGGACCCGGCTGAGCAGCCAGATGAGCACCAGGGCGACGACGAGCAGCGCGGCGGAGACTGCTGCCGCCATGGGCCACTGGAGGGTCTCGGCGTACCGCAGGGACAGCCCGGCCAGCATCGGGTTGGTGGCTCCGCCGACGATCTGCTCGGTCGCGAAGTCGCCGAGCAGGAACACGGTGGCGAAGAACGAGCCGGCGACGATGCCCGGCTTGGCGAGGGGGAGCTCGACCTTCCAGAACGTCGCCCACGGCGAGGCCCCGGACATGCGCGAGGCCGCGAGGGTGTCGGCGTCGATCCGGGAGAGCCCGAAGTAGACCGGGCCGACGATGAAGACGATGTACATCGACACCAGGGCGATGGTCATCGCCACCGAGTTGTACAGGAACGCCGAGCTCGGGCTGTCCAGGATGCCCGCCTTGACGAGCGCCCCGTTCAACACGCCCTTGTTGCCGAACATCGGGATCCACGTGATGATCCGGATGACGTAGCTGACCCAGAAGGGCAGCACGGTGAGCATCAGGATCGCGGTCTGCATCGACAGGGAGCGCACGTGCCGGGCGATGAAGTAGGCCGCCGGGACGCCGATGGCGAGGATCAGCGCGAGCACCGTCAGCCAGGTGCGCACCGTCCACCAGACGATCCCCCAGAAGGTGGAGTCGGTGAGGAGCTGGGAGTAGGTGGCGGGATCCCAGTCGTGAACCAGCTCGAAGCCGTCGAGGCGCCAGAACCCGGCCGTGACCACGAAGGCGACGGGCACGATGACCGAGACCGAGATCCAGATCAGCGCGGGCCATGCCAGGAGCGGGGGCAGAGCCTTGCGTCCCCTGGGCCCGCGGAGTGAGGGAGACCTGGTCCCGGTCTCGGTCGTCGTCGTCGTCATCGTGGTCCTTCTCAGTGCCCCTCGGGTCAGCTGGCGGTGAACTCGGTCCAGAGGCGCGAGTACTCGGCGAACTCGTCCGGGTACTGCTGCCACTCGGCGGTGTTCTGGATCCGGGACTCCAGCGAGGGCCGCTTGTCCGTGGCGCCGGCGTACCAGTAGTCCCAGTCGGAGACGTCGGGGTCGGTGGTGAAGGTGTTCTCGATGAGCGGCTTCACCAGGTCCGGGCGCGGGGAGTAGTAGCCCTGCGGAGCCATGATCTTGTGCGGCTCGCCACCCAGCCAGTAGTCGATGTACTCGACGACCGTCTCGTAGTTCTTCGTCTCGGGGGAGACGAGGACGCCGTACCACCAGGCGTTGTTGCCCTCGGTCGGGTTGTCGACGAACCGGGCCTTGGCGCCGGCGGCGTTGGCGGCGTACACGGCGCTGGACCACGCGTCGCAGACCCACACCTCCTCCGAGACCAGGAGGTCCACGAGCTGGCCGAAGTCGTTCCACAGCAGGCGGAACTGCTTGCGGGCCTTCATCTCGTCGAGGAACTCGAAGACGATCGCGAGGTCGTCCTTGGTGAGGTTGCCCAGCGGGCCGTCGAAGGAGTACTGGCCCGAACCCTGCAGGTAGGTCGCCACCTTCAGCGGCGTCTGGATCGCGTCGTCGAAGAGCGCCGCCTTCCCGGCGTAGCGCTTGTCGAAGATCAGGCCGTAGGAGTCCATGTCCTCGCCCTCGGTGACCCGGTTCTCCAGGTAGCCGAAGGCATCGAAGCCGAACCACGTCGGCACCATGGTGAACTCGTCGAGCGCGTTGCTCTCCAGGGCCTGCTCGGTGTAGATGGTCTTGAGCGGCCAGCCCGACTCCTTCACGTACCCGGGTGCACCGGCCTCGCGGAAGAGCGGCAGGACGTCGTCGGTCCACAGCGGGACGTCGGACACGGGGACGGGCTTGAAGAGCTTGTTGCCCTGGATCGGGCCGACCCACTGGGCGTTGGGCTCGAGCACGTCCAGCTGACGGTAGGCGCCCTGAGCCCACTGGACCTGCATGTTCCCGACCGTGTCGGCCTGGCCCTGCATCACCTTGCCGGTCTTCTTCTTGAAGCCGGCGAGGATGCGCGGGTCCGTCGTCAGGCTGAGGCCGAGGCTGCGCGCGGCGCCGGCGGCCGACGACGACGACCCCGAGCCGCCCGACCCGCAGGCCGCGAGGAGGGCGCTTCCCCCTCCGAGCAGGACACCGGCTCCTAGCGTGGCGCCGACGCCCCCCTTGAGGAACGAGCGCCTTCCGAGCTGTGCTTCCATGGCAATTCTTCTCCTGTCAGTGGCGCGGGTCAGCGCGTCCGGTGATCGTCGATGAGGTGCAGCTCGCCGGGGCGGAGCCACATGGGATAGCGATTCCCGAGCTCAGGGGCCACCGACTGGGTGGCGTGTGCGGAGACGTCGATCGTGATGTCGGCGCCGTTGGCGCCGGTGAACCACGAGACGCGGGCGCCGGTGTACTCGAGCGCCTTCAGCTCCACCTCGGCGCGGTGGGGGTAGCCCTCACCGGGCTGGACCGAGATGGCGTCCGCGCGCAGGACGGCGGTCGCCGGTCCCGCCGGCCAGGGCGTCGCCAGCGGCAGCTCGCCCAGGGCGCAGGAGAAGGTGCTCCCGTCGGCGCTGACGGTGCCGTCGAGGATGTTGTTGCGACCGACGAACTCCGCCACGTGCCGGGTCTGGGGCCGCTCGAAGACCTCCTGCGGCCGTCCGACCTGCTCGATGGAGCCGACGTTCATGACCACGACGCGGTCGGCGATGGCGAGCGCCTCGCTCTGGTTGTGGGTGACGTGGATGAACGTCAGGCCGAGGTCGCGCTGCAGCTGCTTGAGCTGCGACTGCATCGCGAGCTGGAGCTTGGCGTCCAGTGCTCCGGTCGGCTCGTCGAGGAGGACGACGCGGGGCTTGGTGATCAGCGCTCGCGCGATGCCCACCCGCTGCTGCTGGCCGCCGGACAGCGTCGTGACGTTGCGGTGCTTGAAGGCGGTGAGTCCGACGCGCTCGAGCATCTCGTCGACGCGCGTGCCGATCTCCCGCTTGGGCACCTTCCGGAGCTTGAGGCCGTAGGCGACGTTCGCCGCGACGTCCATGTGCGGGAAGAGCGCGAACTTCTGGAACACCATCCCGAACTCGCGGCGGTGCGGCGGTACGGCGGTGATGTCCTTGCCGTCGAAGATGATCCCGCCCGCGCTCGGCGACTCCAGGCCGGCGATCATCCGCAGCGTCGTGGTCTTGCCACAGCCGCTGGGGCCGATGATCGAGAGGAACTCCCCGTCGTGGACCTCGAGGTTCGTCGGGTGGACGGCGACGGCGTCGCCGAACACCTTCTCGACGGACTTCAGTTCAAGCTGTGCAGCCGACAACGGGCCCTCCTCGTTCGCGCGCTACCTCGGCGCAGCGGCGGGCTGAGCCTAAGGTTTGTTGAACGATCCGGCAATGCACTTGTGTGACAATTGTGTGAACTCGGGTCGCCCGGACCGCGGTGGGGCCGCGTCTTTGCGACGATGGCCCGGGCACGCAGGGGCGACCCCGGAGAGGTGGAGGACATGACGGACGCGTCCGGGTGGACCGCGGAACTGGTCTCGGCGCGGCGCTCGCTGGCGCGCGCCTCGACGGCCGAGAAGGTCGCCGACATCCTCCGTGACATGGTGATGGAGGGCCGGGTCCTGCCCGGCACGAAGCTGGCCGAGGACTCCATCGCCGATGCCCTCCAGGTGTCGCGCAACACCCTCCGCGAGGCCTTCCGCCTGCTCAACCACGAGCGACTCGTCGTCCACGAGCTCAATCGCGGCGTCTTCGTGCGCGAGCTGACCGAGGCCGACGTCGTCGACATCTACCGGATGCGCCGGATCCTCGAGGGAGCCGCCCTGCGGTCCTGGGGCGAGTCGGCCGACTCCGGCCGGGGCCCGGGGGTCTCGCACGTGCGCTCGGCCGTGACCACGGGCATCGCCGCGGCCGAGCGGGGGGACTGGGACGGCGTCGGCACCGCCAACATGCACTTCCACCGCTCGATCGCCGCGCTGGCCAACAGCACCCGGATCGACGAGATCATGAGCCAGTTGCTGGCTGAGCTCCGCCTGGTCTTCCACGTGATGCCCACGGTCCGCGACTTCTACGAGCCTTACCTGGGCGACAACGAGCGCATCGCCACGCTGGTGGAGGGTGGGCGCAGCCAGGAGGCCGTCGCCGTGCTGCTGGACTACCTGGACCGCGCCGAGGACCAGCTCCTGCGCCAGTTCGCGACCAACGCCGGTCGGCGTCCCAGGCGGCAGGCCGACACCGCCAGCGCCTGAGAAGGGCCGCGTCGGGAGGCCGTACGCGTTCCCCGCCTGTCACGAGTCCGTCGCGGAACCTTCATCGCCGCCCGGTGAGATTTCCGGGCCGAGACCGTTTTACTCCGGCGTGGGATTGGTAACGTGTGACCCGCAGAAGGTGCAAGTTCCAGCAGGTCTGACGCCCGCGGAGTTTGTGATCCAACGGCGTTTCTTCTTTCGTGGGCCTGCCACTCACGTGAGTCGGAGCGACGGTGTCACCGCATCTGATGCGGACCGTCGAAGGGACGGTCCTCGCCCCGACTAAGGAGTATCGAGCACATGGCTCAGGGCACTGTGAAGTGGTTCAACGCGGAGAAGGGCTTCGGCTTCATCGCACAGGAGGACGGCGGCGACGACGTCTTCGTTCACTACTCGGCGATCCAGACCCAGGGCTACAAGTCCCTGGACGAGAACCAGAAGGTCGAGTTCGACGTCACCCAGGGCCCGAAGGGCCCGCAGGCGGAGAACGTTCGCCCGGTCTGACCGCGAAGGATTCTCAGGCCTGCTGACCTGAGACTTCGACAGGAGGCCCCACCCGTACGGGTGGGGCCTCCTGTGCGTCTCGCGGGCCGGTCGAGTTCCATGTGGGTGGTCCGCATGGTCCGGATGGGTCAATTTCGAGCGGTACGTGTTTGGTGCCCGTGACCCCCGGGCACCGTTTCCGTTAGCGAGGAGGTCAGCTGTCATGCAATTGAGGAGTGATGAGGTGCACGACCAGTTCGATGTCACCCTCGAGGACTCCGACCTCCTGGGCGAGGTGGAGCTCACCACGAACCTGATCATCGCCGCGAGCGAGTCCGACGACCACCTCAGCGAGGCGCAGATCGACCAGATCCTCGGTGTGGTTCCGGGGCCGCGTCAGGAAGCCTGAATCTGATACCCCCTCGGGGTATGCTGGCGGCATGGCGGAGCACCAGCACGGCTACATCCACCGCAAGGACGACTACCTCAAGCGCCTCAAGCGCATCGAGGGACAGGCGCGCGGGCTCCAGCGGATGGTCGAGGACGAGAAGTACTGCATCGACATCCTCACCCAGGTCTCCGCGATGACCAAGGCCCTCCAGGCCGTCTCCATCGGCCTGCTCGAGGAGCACGTGAACCACTGCGTCGTCGATGCCGCCAAGGCCGGCGACGACGAGGGCCGGGCCAAGGTGGCCGAGGTCGTCGAGGCGATCTCCCGCCTCGTGAAGTCCTGATCGGGTGGGGTAGTCCCTGACCAAATGGGGGTCAGCGCGGCGTGTCGACCCCCATTCCGTCCGGGACTATCCCAGCTCAGCAGGTCGCGAACAGCACCGGACCGGTCGAGAGGTCCGAGAGCACGTAGCTGCCGTCGGTGGGCACCAGGTCGAGCGTGACGACGTGGCCGTCGGCGGTCGTGGAGGCGACCGAGAACCGGTCGGCGAAGTCGCCGCCCTGGCCGGGGGCCGGGCCGGCGGCGAGAACGGCGCGGGTGTCGGCGTTCGTCCGCGCCTGGTCCTCGCCCTCGAAGGCCATCGTCACCCGGACGTGCCCGCCCGGCTGCGCGGACATCGCGAACCCGGTCACCGGGCTGACCTCCCCGGCCTGGCCGACGAGCCGCTCGCCCTCGGCCTCGTCGCTCCGGTCGGCGTGGCTCATGGCCAGAGCGGAGCAGGTGTACGGCCCGTCGTACACCGCGGCGGAGAGGGCGTCGCCCGAGGCCGCCACCGCGTCCTGGATGCCGTCGGAGAGCTCGCCGTCGGACAGCTCGGCGACCGCATGCCCCAGGTAGGCCTGGTTGTCGCTGGTGAGGACGAGGTGGTCCTCGGCGTCGAGCGCGACGTGCTGGAGCTCGGGGGTCAGCGTCGTGCCGATCTGGGCGAGCAGCTCGGTGCCGCCCGCCCAGACCTCGCCGTCGGTGGCGTCCTGGCCGGGACGGTCGTAGCCGATCCGCTCCAGCTGGTCGGCGACGTCCGCGAAGTCGGTGTCCTCGGGCAGCCGGAGGATCACGACCGCGCCCTCCTCGGACTGCGAGAACAGCTCCCACTCGATGGTCGCGGGGGAGAAGCCGAACAGGTCGGCGAGCTCGGGCCCGGAGCCCACGAGTGCGGAGGTCGAGGTGAGGTCGGCGTCGTACCCCTCGTCGAGCAGTTCCTCGAGCCCGGAGCTGCCCAGCTCGTCGCGGACACCTGCCCAGTCGGTCCAGGAGAGCCGCTGGGCCTCGGACGGCGCGAAGGCCGTGGCGCGCTCGAGGTCGGTCCGGTCGCGGTCGCGCCACCAGCGGACGGCGACGAGGGCCGCGGCGGCCAGCAGCGCGACGACGAGGGCGACCGCGATCGCGGTCGTCAGGCGTCTGCGCACCGTGTGAGACTAGCCGCATGCCCGGGAAGGACGTCCTCGCCGCCGGGGTCGTGGCCTTCGGCCCCGGCAAGCGGGTGCTCCTCGTGCACCGCC
Organism: Nocardioides pyridinolyticus; assembly: GCF_054653575.1. NCBI lineage: Bacteria > Bacillati > Actinomycetota > Actinomycetes > Propionibacteriales > Nocardioidaceae > Nocardioides > Nocardioides pyridinolyticus. The sequence goes on from NZ_BAAIFY010000008.1 coordinate 61,181, forward strand.
CGCGCTACGACGACTGGTCCTTCCCCAAGGGCAAGCTCGACCGCGGCGAGCACGTCACCGCGGCAGCCGTCCGCGAGGTCGCCGAGGAGACCGGCCTGCGGGTGCGGCTCGGGCCGGCGCTGACCGGACAGCGCTACCCGGTCAGCGCCGGGCGGATGAAGTCCGTCGCCTACTGGGCCGGTCGCGTGGTCGGCTCCGAGGACGTCAGCGGCTACCGGCCCAACGCCGAGATCGACGAGGTCCGGTGGGTGCCGTACGACGAGGCGCTGGACCTGCTCAGCTACGACCACGACCGGGACACGCTGCGCGAGGCGCACCCGCTCCGGCGACGTACCCACGCGGTGGTGGTGCTGCGCCACGGCGAGGCCCGCTCGCGCAAGGCGTGGCGCCGGCAGGACGACCGCCTCCGCCCGCTCCTGCAGGCGGGCCGGCAGCAGGCGCAGCGGGTGATCCCCGTCCTCGCGGCGTACGACGTCACCCGGGTCGTCAGCTCCAGCAGCACCCGCTGCGTGGAGACCGTCGCGCCCTACGCGGACACCACCGGGTGGAAGCTCGAGCTCGAGGACCAGCTGAGCGAGGAGGACGCCACCGCGCCGGCCGTGACCGGCGTCGTCGACGACCTGATGAACGCCGACGAGGGCGTCGTGCTGTGCAGCCACCGCCCGGTGCTGCCGACCGTCTTCGACGCGCTGGGCCTGCCGGACCCCCGGCTCGAGCCCGGCGGACTGCTCGTGGCGCACGTGCGCAAGGGCCGGCTCGTGGCCACGGAGCAGCACCGGGTCCCTTGACGCCTCTCGGCCGCGCGTCAAGGCCCCCCGGGCTTGTTCACGTGATGTCCGTCTCCAGAGCGGCTGCGAGTTTCTGACTGGGCGGTTCGAGTTCACCCTTCGTTCACCGTCGCCCCCGGAGCCGTCCACCTGTGCTGCCTACCGTCGCTGACGACAGACGGAACAGTCGACGAAGACTCAGGAGTCAGAAGTGATTCGCACTTCCTTCCGCCGGGCGCTCGTGCCCGGCATCGCCGCCCTGGCGCTGGCGCTCAGCTCGTGCGCTGCCAGCAACGAGGGCGACGGCGGCACCGGCTCGGGCGACGCGACCAGCTCGGACGTCTCGAGCCTGTCCGGCGAGCTCGCCATCGGCGGCGCGTCCTCCCAGGAGGCCGCCCAGGGCGCGTGGATCGTCGGCTTCCAGAACCTCGCGCCGGACGTGACGGTCACCTACGACCCCATCGGCTCCGGTGGCGGTCGCGAGAGCTTCATCGAAGGCGCCTACCCGCTCGCCGGCTCCGACGCCTACCTGACCGACGACGAGGGCGAGCTGACGGCCGCCACCGAGCGGTGCCTGGACACCGAGCCGATCGAGGTCCCGAACTACGTCAGCCCGATCGCGATCATCTTCAACGTCGAGGGCGTCGACGAGCTCCACCTCTCGCCCGGGACCCTGGCGGGCATCTTCGCCGGCAAGATCACCGAGTGGGACGACCCGGCGATCACCGACGACAACCCGAACGCCGACCTCCCGTCCGCGACGATCAACCCGGTCCACCGGTCCGACGAGTCCGGCACGACCGAGAACTTCACCGACTACCTCGACGCGGTCGCGACCGACACCTGGGGTGGCGGCGTCGTCGAGACCTGGCCGAAGGGCTTCGGCGGCGAGGGCGCCCAGGGCACCTCGGGCGTCGTGGCCGCGGTGACCAGCGGCTCGAACTCGATCGGCTACGCCGACGCGAGCCAGGCCGGCGAGCTGGGCAAGGCCGACATCGGCGTCGGCGAGGAGTTCGTCGCCCCGTCGCCCGAGGCGGCCGCCAAGGTGCTCGAGGTCTCGCCCAAGGCCGAGACGGCGTCCGACACGGCACTGGTCTTCGACCTCGACCACGAGACCACGGAGTCGGGCGTCTACCCGATCGTCCTGACGTCGTACCTCATCGCCTGCCAGGCCTACGAGGACCAGGCCCAGGCCGACCTGGTGAAGGGCTACATGGAGTACATCCTCAGTGACGAGGGCCAGCAGTTCGGTGCGGAGGAGGCCGGTGTCGCGCCGCTGGCCGACTCGCTCCAGTCCGAGGCCCTGGACATCGTCGGCAAGATCTCAGCCGGCTGATCGACCCTGATCACGGCTGGTCCGGGTCCGACGTCGTCGGACCCGGACCGGCCTGTGTCAGGCAGCAGCATCGAGAGGGAGACAGTGAGCACACGCACCACGACCGCCGAGCCGTCGGCTCCGGTCGGCACCGAGGCGCCCCGCCGGCTCGGCGACAGCATCTTCGCGGGACTGGCCAGGTCCGCCGGCATCCTCATCATGGTGGCGCTCGCGGGCGTCGGCATCTTCCTCCTCGTCGAGGGCGCGCCGGCGATCACCGCCTCCGGTGAGGCGGCGTACGGCAACGACAGCATCGTCCTGTTCGTGTGGCCGCTGCTCTTCGGCACGCTGCTCGCCTCCGTGATCGCGCTGGTCCTCGCCGTGCCGCTCGCCGTCGGGGTCGCCCTGGTCATCTCGCACTACGCGCCGCGGCGGGTCGCCAAGCCGATCGGCTACGTGATCGACCTGCTGGCCGCGATCCCGAGCGTCGTCTACGGCCTCTGGGGCGCCTTCGTCCTCGCGCCGGCGATCCTGCCGGCCTACCAGTGGCTCGCCGAGCACCTCGGCTGGCTCCCGTTCTTCGAAGGTCCCGCCACGACCGGCCGGACCATCCTCACCGCGTCCATCGTCCTCGCGATCATGGTGCTCCCGATCGTCACCGCGATCTGCCGCGAGGTCTTCGCGCAGACGCCGCGGATGAACGAGGAGGCCGCGCTCGCCCTGGGCGCCACGCGCTGGGAGATGATCCGGATGACGGTCTTCCCCTACTCCCGCTCGGGCGTCATCTCGGCCGTCATGCTGGGCCTCGGGCGCGCGCTCGGAGAGACGATGGCGGTCGCGATGGTGCTCTCCGTGGGCATCGGGGTCGTGTCGTTCAACCTCGTCTCGCCCGAGAACCCGTCGACGATCGCCGCGAACATCGCGCTGAACTTCGGCAACGCCTCCGGCACGAAGATCAACGTCCTCATCTTCAGCGGCCTGGTGCTGTTCGTGATCTCGTTCGCCGTCAACTTCTTCGGCCGGTGGATCGCCACCCGCGGCCAGGTCAAGGGGTGACCCCGATGTCCGACCTCGCCACCACGCCGCGCCCCTCGCGGGACCGCGACGGCATGCCGCTGACGAACCCGCAGCTGCCCGGGTTCGCGCCGTACCTCGCGGCCGTCATCTCCTTCGGCCTCGCCGCCCTGGCCGGCCTGCTCCTGGACTGGCACTGGGTCGGCGGCCTGGTCGTCGGCTGGGCCCTGCTCTTCGTCCTGCTCCCGACCTGGTCGGGCGTCGTCGAGGGCCGGCGCCGCGCCAAGGACCGGCTGGTCACCACCGTGGTGTGGAGCACCTTCACGCTCGCGGTGATCCCCCTGGTCGCGCTGGTGTGGCAGGTGGTCAGCAAGGGCGCCCAGGCGCTGTCGGCGGAGTTCTTCACCGCCTCGATGCGCGGCATCCTCGGCGAGGGCGGCGGCATCTACCACGCCCTCATGGGCACGCTGATCATCACCGGCTGCGCGACGCTCATCTCGGTCCCGATCGGCGTGATGGCCGCGATCTACCTGGTGGAGTACGGCAAGGGCAACCGCCTGGCCCGGGCCATCACCTTCCTCGTGGACGTGATGACGGGCATCCCGTCCATCGTGGCCGGCCTCTTCGCGTTCGCGCTGTTCACGCTGCTCTTCGGCCCGGCGATCCGCTTCGGCATCGGCGGCTCGGTGGCCCTGTCGGTGCTGATGATCCCGATCGTCGTGCGCGCCACCGAGGAGATGCTCAAGCTGGTCCCCGACGAGCTGCGCGAGGCGTCGTACGCCCTCGGCGTGCCGAAGTGGCGCACGATCGTCCGGGTCGTGCTGCCCACCGCGCTCGCCGGCATCGTCACCGGCATCACGCTCGCGATCGCCCGCGTCGCCGGTGAGACCGCGCCGCTGCTGATCATCGCCGGCTCCACGACGTCGCTGAACATGAACCCGTTCGACGGCCGGATGATGACGCTGCCGGTGTTCATCTACTCGTCCGTGACGACCGGCGGCAAGTACGCCGTCGAGAACGAGGCGCGAGCCTGGGGCGCCGCGCTCGTGCTGGTCACCATCGTCATGATCCTGAACCTGATCGCGCGGTTGCTGGGCCGCGTCTTCGCCCCCAAGACCGGCCGCTGACAGGCGCTGAGAGGAACACGCACCATGGCCAAGAGCATCGACGTCTCCGACCTCGACATCTACTACGGGGACTTCCTGGCGGTCCAGGGGGTCAACCTGACCATCCGGGCCCGCGCGGTCACCGCGTTCATCGGCCCGTCGGGCTGCGGCAAGTCCACCGTGCTGCGGTCGCTGAACCGGATGCACGAGGTGATCCCCGGCGCCTACGTCAAGGGCAAGGTCGTCGTCGACGGGCAGTCGCTCTACGACCCGGGCGTCGACCCGGTCGCCGTACGCCGCCAGATCGGCATGGTCTTCCAGCGCCCCAACCCGTTCCCGACGATGTCGATCTACGACAACGTCCTCGCGGGCAACAAGCTGAACGCCAAGCGGATGAAGAAGTCCGAGGCCGACGCGATCGTCGAGAAGTCGCTGCGGGGCGCCAACCTCTGGAACGAGGTCAAGGACCGACTCAACAAGCCCGGCATGGGCCTCTCCGGCGGCCAGCAGCAGCGCCTGTGCATCGCCCGGGCCATCGCGGTCGAGCCGCAGGTGCTGCTCATGGACGAGCCGTGCTCGGCCCTCGACCCGATCTCGACCTCCGCGATCGAGGACCTGATCCACGAGCTCAAGTCCGAGTACACGATCGTGATCGTCACCCACAACATGCAGCAGGCCGCCCGCGTCTCCGACGACACCGGCTTCTTCAACCTCAAGGCCGCCGGCCAGCCGGGCCACCTGGTCGAGTTCAACCCGACCAACAAGATGTTCACCAACCCGGACGAGGAGTCCACCGAGGCGTACATCTCGGGCCGCTTCGGCTGATCGTCTTCGGGCTGGTCGGCCGCGTGGGCGTACCCACGGACGATCCTGTCGTTCGGCCCCGGCCGGGGACCGCAGGAACGTCCGTGGGTACGCCGCCGCGACGGCCCCGGAAGATCGACGGTCCCCGTTCCAGCCGGTCCCCGGACGTGGCCGGACGCCAGACCTGTGGATGACGCCTGCGCGCCGGAGCCAGGCCGGGCAGCCTGCCGTGCATGCCACCCAAGCCGCACATGGTGCCGCCGCCGTTCGATCCCGCGCGTCCGGAGCTCGTGCGACCGGTGCGCATCGACGAGGCCGGGAGCACGGGGCCCACGACCGGCCAGGCTCGCGGACCCGCGTGGCGGCGGACCAGCCACGGGTTCTACGTCCCGAGGACCGTGGACGGGAGCGCCGTCGAGCAGCGGATCGTCGAGGCCGGACACTTCCTGTCCGGCGTGGAATCCGTGACCGGGTGGGCGGCCCTGCGGTGGATGGGCGCCGAGTGGTTCGACGGATGGGAGCCCGGGGGAGCCACGTGCCCGGTGGATCTCGCCGTCGTCCACGGCGCCCATCGCAGTCAACCGGGCATCGCCGTCACCTCGGAGTTCATGCCGCCACGGGACCGGACCGTCGTGGACGGGCTCCAGGTGACGGTGCCGGTCTGCGCACTCTCGTTCGTCATGCGCTACGCGCCCGACGTCCGGGCCGCGGCCCGCGCCTTCGCGATGGCAGCCGCGGCCGACCTGGTCTCGACGACCGAGATGCGCGCCTACCACGAGCTGCTCTACCACTTCATCGGGATCCCGCAGGGGCGTGAGGGGCTCGACCTGGGCGAGGAGAACGCCTGGTCGCCGCGGGAGATGGACCTGGCGCTGGTGTGGCAGCTCGACGCCCGATTGCCCCGACCGTTGCTCAACCGTCCCGTGTTCGACCTCGACGGTCGGCACGTGGGAACCCCGGACCTGCTGGACCCCGTGGCGGGGGTTGCGGGTCAGTACGACGGCCGGCTCCATCTGGCCGGGCACCGTCGGGCCCGCGACCTCGGCCGCGAGGACGACTACCGACGTGTCGGCCTCGAGTACTTCACGGTCGTGGCCGAGGACCTCGCCCATACGGCGCGGACCGTCACCCGGATGCACGAGGTCCGCCAACGCGCGCTCGGCTTCCCGGCCGACCGCCGGCGTTGGACGATCACTCCGCCCCGGTGGTGGGTCCCTACCCACACCGTCGAGCTGCGCCGCGCGCTCACCCCCGCTCAGCGGGAGCGCTATCTCGGATACCGGCGGACGGGGTGAGGGGGATCGGCCCGGCCGTCGGCTATGCGCCCGGCCCGTCGGCGTACCCACGGACGATCCTGCTGTCGCCGGCTCCGGGCGACAGGAACGTCCGTGGCTATGCGCCCGGCCCGTCGGCGTACCCACGGACGATCCTGCTGTCGCCGGCCGCTCCGGGCGACAGGAACGTCCGTGGCTATGCGCCCGGCCCGTCGGCGTACCCACGGACGATCCTGCTGTCGCCGGCCGCTCCGGGCGACAGCAACGTCCGTGGCTATGCGCCCGACCGACCACCAGCCGACCACGCCCAGCCGACCACGCCCAGCCGACGACCACCAGCCCAAGGCACGCCCCGGACGGCGAGGGAGGGCCTACTTGCCGACCAGCGCGTGCAGCACCGCGTAGCACCCGGCGGCGACCAGGCCGGCCATGGGGAAGGTGAGGACCCAGGCGGCGATGATCGAGCGGGCGACCCCCCAGCGGACGGCCGAGAAGCGCTTGGTGGCGCCCGCGCCCATGATCGCCGAGGTGATGGTGTGGGTGGTCGAGATCGGGGCCTCGAAGGCGAACGCCGTCGTGTAGAGGACACCCGCGGCGACCGTCTCGGCGGCGAACCCGCGCGCCGGGTCGAGGTGGATGATCCGCCGGCCGAGGGTGCGCATGATCCGCCAGCCGCCGGACCAGGTGCCCAGCGAGATCGCACCGGCGGCCGCGAAGATCACCCACAGCGGCAGGTCGTCGCCGGCGGAGACGTAGCCCCCGGTGAGCAGGGCCAGGAAGATCACGCCCATCGTCTTCTGGGCGTCCTGGAGACCGTGGCCCAGCGCCATGGCGGCCGCGGACACGGTCTGGGCGAGCCGGAACCCGCGGTAGACCTTGTGCGGGTTGCGCTTCCGGAAGATCCACATGATCGCGACCATCACGACGAAGGCCGCACCGAAGCCGAACAGCGGCGACCCGATCATCGGGATCACCACCTTGTCGAGGATGACGGTCCACTCGACCCGGGAGCCGGAGGCGAGGGCGGCGCCGACGAGGCCGCCGATGAGGGCGTGGGAGGACGACGAGGGCAGGCCGAAGTACCAGGTGATCATGTTCCAGGCGATCGCACCCAGCAGGCCCCCCATGACGATCACCAGGCCATGGGTGTCGTCGGGGATCGTGATCACGCTGCTGACGGTCTTGGCGACCTCCTGGCCGAGGAAGGCGCCGACGAAGTTCATGATCGCGGCCATGCCGAGCGCGACCCGCGGGGTCAGGGCCCGGGTCGACACCGAGGTGGCGATGGCGTTGGCCGCGTCGTGGAAGCCGTTGGTGTAGTCGAAGACGAGTGCGACGACGACTACCGCGATGACGATCGCGAGGTCCATCCGGTCAGGACTCCTTGACCGCGATCTGCTCCACGATGTTGGCGACCTTCTCGAACGCGTCGATCGCCTCCTCGAGAGACTCGACGATGTCCTTGAGCTTGAGCACCTCGATGGTCTTGAACTCGCCGCTGAAGAGCTTGGCGAGCGTACGGCGGTGGTTCTTGTCGCCGGCGTTCTCGAGGCGGTTGACCTCGATCCAGTACTCGTCGAGCGACTCCATCGACTGCAGGTTCGGCATCGCGGCCGCGGTGAGCTCGGCGCAGCGCTGGAGGACCTCGACCTGGGTCGACAGCTCCGGCGGCAGCACCTTGACCTCGTAGAGCAGGATCAGGTCGACGGCCTCGTCCATCATGTCCATGACGTCGTCGAGGCCCGAGCCGAGGGCGTAGATGTCCTCGCGGTCGAACGGCGTCACGAAGGTGGAGTTCACCTTGCGGATCAGCTCGTGCGTGGTCTCGTCGGCGCTGTGCTCGGCCTCGCGCATCCGGCGAGCGACATCGGCGTGGTCGGCGTCCTCGCTCAGCATCTCCGCGAGCAGGGCGGCACCGGTCACCAAGTGCTCGGCGGCCTTGGTGAAGAGGTCGTAGAAGGACGTGTCGACGGGTCGGAATCGCAAACCCACGGATAACTCCTGAGGAGGAGGAAGAGAACGCCGAACAGCCTAGAGGCAGTTCGCCCGGATCACGCAAGTGGGCGCCACGTGAGCGAGGGTCACCGCCTCCGGCGCTGCTGCTCGATCAGCCGCTCCTGGAGGTGTACGGCGCCGTCGTTGCGCGTCCAGATGCCCTCGCTGTCGAGCACCCAGGCGTTCGTGTCGGGGTCGAAGGCCAGGTCGAGGAGGTCGCCGATCACGCGGGTCTCCTCGGCGCCCGGCAGCCGCACCAGCACCTCGACGCGCCGGTCGAGGTTGCGGTGCATCATGTCGGCCGAGCCGATCCACGCCTCGGGCTCGCCGCCGTTGTCGAACCAGAAGATCCGGCTGTGCTCGAGGAACCGCCCCAGCACCGAGCGCACCCGGATCGTCTCCGACAGGCCGGGGACGCCGGGGCGCAGCGCGCAGATGCCGCGCACGAGCAGCTCGACCTCCACCCCCGCCTGCGAGGCGAGGTAGAGGGCGTCGATGATCGCCTCGTCGACCACGGAGTTCGCCTTGAGGCGGATCCGGCCCGGCCGGCCGGCCTGGTGGTGGGCGATCTCGCGGTGGATCCGCTCCACCAGGCCCGTCCGGACCGAGTCGGGGGCGACCAGCAGCTCGTCGTACGTCGCGTTGCGGGAGAAGCCGGACAGGTTGTTGAACAGGTGGGCGACGTCCTCGCCGATCCGCTCGTTGACCGTGATCAGCCCCAGGTCCTCGTAGAGCCGGGACGTCTTCGGGTTGTAGTTGCCGGTGCCGATGTGGGTGTAGCGGCGGATGCCGTCCGGCTCGTCGCGCACCACCATCGCGAGCTTGCAGTGGGTCTTGAGCCCGACCAGGCCGTAGACGACGTGGCACCCGGCCTGCTCCAGCTTGCGGGCCCAGCGGATGTTGGCCTGCTCGTCGAAGCGCGCCTTGATCTCGACGATCACCAGCACCTGCTTGCCGGCCTCGGCGGCGTCGATGAGGGCGTCGATGATCGGCGAGTCTCCGGAGGTGCGGTAGAGCGTCTGCTTGATCGCCAGGACGTGCGGGTCGGCCGCCGCCTGCTCGAGGAAGCGCTGCACGGAGGTCGCGAACGAGTCGTAGGGGTGGTGCAGCAGCACGTCGTGCCGCCGCGCCGCCTTGAAGACGTCGACCGGCGCCGCCGACTCGACCTCGGACAGCCGGGCGTGGGTCGTCGGGAGGTACGCCGGGTACTTCAGGTCCTGGCGTGGGAGGTCCGCGATGTCGTGGAGACCGCGCAGGTCGAGGGGGCCGCGGAGCTTGAAGACCTCCTCCTCGCTGATGCCGAGCTCGGAGACGAGCAGCTCGAGCACCTGCGGGGCGATCGACTCCTCCACCTCGAGCCGGACCGGCGGGCCGAAGCGGCGCCGGAGCAGCTCCTTCTCGAGCGCGGCGAGGAGGTTCTCGGCGTCGTCCTCCTCGACCTCGAGGTCCTCGTTGCGGGTGACGCGGAAGGTGTGGACCTCCAGGACCTCCATGCCGGGGAACAGCCGCTTGAGGTGCTCGCCGATGACGTCCTCGAGCGGCACGAAGCGCTGGTTCCCGAGCGGGACGAACCGCGCGAAGATCGGCGGCACCTTCACCCGGGCGAAGTGCTCCTTGCGCGTCTTCGGGTTGCGGAGCAGCACGGCGAGGTTGAGGGAGAGCCCGGAGATGTAGGGGAACGGGTGCGCCGGGTCGACGGCGAGCGGCGTGAGCACGGGGAAGACCCGGTCCTTGAAGAGCCGCTTGCAGGCCTTCTGCTCCTCGCGGTTCAGGTCGTTCCAGCGCACGAGCTCGATGCCCGCGTCGGTGAGCGCCGGGACGATGTCGTCGCGGAACACCCGCGCCTGGCGCTCGGAGAGCTCCCGCGTCGTCGACCAGATCACCTCCAGCACCTCGGTGGGCATCAGCCCCGAGGCGGCCGGGACCGCGACGCCGGCGGCGATCCGGCGCTTGAGGCCGGCCACGCGCACCATGAAGAACTCGTCGAGGTTGCTGGTGAAGATCGCCAGGAACCGCACCCGCTCCAGCAGCGGCAGCTGCGGGTCCTCGGCGAGCTCGAGCACCCGCTGGTTGAACCGCAGCCAGGAGAGCTCCCGGTCGAGGAAGCGGTCCTCGTACTTCTCGACGGCCGCGAGCGCGTCGTGGTCGGGGACGTACGGCGGTTCGACGTCGAAGGTCTCCTCGGGCACGCCCTCCCCGTGGACGGTCGACGGCACGCTCTCCAGGGACATGCCTCCCAGCATGGCACCGCGAGGTGAACGGTAGGTTGCCCGGCGTGAGCCTCCGTGAGCGACTCGACCGGATCGGACTGCGTGCGGCGATGGGCCTGCCGGAGGCCGTGCAGCGACGGCTGGCCGGCAAGCCGGTCGTCCGGGACGGGCAGACGCTCGCGCCCGACGTGCAGCTGATGCTCGCCCTCCAGCGGCTGCTGCGCGAGCCCGGCCCCGAGACGCTGCCGATGGCCGCCGGCCGCCGCGCGATCCTGCGGGCGACCCGGCTGACCGGAGGGCACCAGCGGGTCGGCTCGGTGCGGGACCTGACGGTCGCCGGCCGCCCGGCTCGGCTCTACACGCCGACCGGGGCGCCGGCGCAGGGCCCGGTGCTGCTGTTCCTCCACGGCGGCGGCTTCATGCACGGCGACCTGGACTCCCACGACCCGAGCTGCCGGTTCCTCGCCGAGCGGTCCGGGGTGCGGGTGCTGGCCGTCGACTACCGGCTCGGGCCCGAGGACCCCTTCCCGGCCGCGTACGACGACGCGGTGGCGGCGTACCGCTGGCTGGTCGAGCACGCCGCCGAGGTCGGTGGCGACGTCGACCGGCTCGCGGTCGGCGGCGACTCCGCGGGCGGCAACCTCGCCGCCGGGGTGGCGATCGAGGCGGCGCGGGCCGGGCTGCCGCTGGCCTTCCAGCTGCTGGTCTACCCGGCGATGGACGGGCTCCGCGACACCGAGAGCGTGCGGCTCTTCGCCGAGGGCTTCTACCTGACCCAGGCCTACATGGACCTCGCGAGCGCGAGCTACGCGACCAGCGACGCGGACCTGAAGGACCCGAGGTTCTCGCCGCAGTACGCCGACCTGCCCGAGGGGCTCGCCCCGGCGTACGTCGTGACGGCCGGGTTCGACCCGCTGCGCGACGAGGGGGAGGCCTACGCCCGCCGGCTGGCCGAGGCCGGGGTGCCGGTGGAGCTGCGGCGCTTCTCCGGGCAGATCCACGGGTTCTTCAACGTCGTCGGTGCGGGGCGCACCAGCCGGGCCGCGAACGCGCTGATCGCGGCCAAGCTCAAGGTCGCGCTCAGCGCCTGAAGAAGCCCTTCCTCTGCGTCTGCTCGAGCAGCTCGGCGCGTGCCTGCTCCAGCTCCACCGCCAGCTCGCGCGCCTTCTCCTCGGCCTCCGCGCGCTCGCGCATGGCGTCCTCGGCGATCTCGGCCTGACGGCGTACGGCGGCCTCGACCGCGCTGCGGTCGGCGGCCCGCTGGCCGGCGGCCTCCTCGGCCTCGGCGCGGAGGCGGGCCTGCTCGGCGGCCGCCTGCTCGGCGGCGGCGCGGGCCTCCACGGCGGTGCGCAGCTCGGCCAGCACCTCCTCGAGCCGGGACTCGGCCGCCTCCCGCTTGCGGGCGGCCTCGTCCGCGAGCTGCGCGTGGCGGTGGGCGTCCTCCTCGGCGGCGCGGCGCTCGACGGCGGCCTGCTCGGCGGCGCGCTCCGCGGCCTCGTGGGCGGCCGCGTGCTCCCGTGCCGTGGCGTCGGCCGCGGCCCGGGCCTCGTGCGCCGCCGCGGCGAGCGCGGCCTGCTGCTCGGCGCGCTGGTGGGCGGAGGTCTGGTCGGTGGCGGCCTGCGCGGCGGCCTCGGCCTGGTCGCGGGCGCGCATCTCGGCGACCTCGCGCGCGGTCTGCGCCTCGTCGGCCCGGGTGGCTGCGGCGCGGGCGGCCTCCTCGGCCTCGGTGCGTGCCGTGTGGGCGGCGGTCGCGGCGTCCGCCTGCTCCCGGGCCCGGGCGTCGGCGGCCTCGCGGGCCGCCGCGGACTCGGCGGCCGCGGTCTCGGCCGCCGTGCGGGCCTCGTGGGCCTCCTGGGCGCGGGCGGCGTGGGTGCGCGCGTTGTCGTCGGCGGCCATCCGCGCCTCGTGCGCGGTGCGCAGGGCCTCGGCGAGCTCGGCGGCCGTGCGGTGGGCGGCCTCCTCGGCCGCGGCGGCCTGGCCGGCGGCTGCCGCCTGATGGCGCGCGGCGTCCTCGGCGACGGTCCGCGCGGCGTGCGCCTCCTCGGCCTCGCGGGCCCGCTCCCGGGCGGACCGCTCGGCGGCCAGCCGCGCGGAATGGGCTTCGTCGGCCAGCCGGGCGTGCTCGGCGGCGGTCGCGTCGGCGGCCGCGCGGGCCTCGGCCTGCTCGGCCGCCTTCGCCTCGGCCTGCTCGCGCGCGGTGGCCTGGTCGGCGGCCGCCTGTTCGGCGGCAGCGCGGGCGTCCCGGGAGACCAGCACGAAGTCCTCGTGGTCGCGGCGGGCCGCGCTCAACTGCTCGGCCAGGTCCGCGGCCCGGGCCTCGGCGGCCTCGCGGTCCGCGTGCGCCTGGTGCGCCACCTCGGCGGCGCTCTGCGCGGCCCGGTCGGCGGCCTCGCGGGCCGCCGCGGCCTCGGTGGCGCGCTCGGCCTGCTCGCGCGCCCGCTCCTCGGCGGCGGTGCGCGCGGCCTGGGCCTCCTGGGCCAGCCGCGCCTGCTCGGCGGCCGCCTCGTCCGCGGCGGTCCGCGCACCGGCCTGCTCCGACGCCGCGCTCTCGGCCGCGGCGCGGGCCTCGGCCTGCTGCGCGGCGCGCTCGTCGGCGGCCTGGCGTGCGGCGGCGCTCGCCGCGAGGGCCTCCTCGTGCTGGGCGACCAGCGCGCTGATCCGTTCGGAGTACGCCGCCTCCTGGGTGCCGGCGCGCTGGGCGGCCGCCTGCTCGGCCTCCTCGCGCTGCCGGACCGCGGCCGCCATCGCCTCGTCGTGGCGCTGCGCGGTGGCCGCGAGCTCCTCGGTCAGTTCCCGCGCGCGGGCCTCGGCGGCCTCGCGCTCGGCGTGCGCCTGGCGGGCGGACTCCGCCGCCGCGCGGGCGGCCCGGTCGGCCTCCTCGCGGGCCCGGGTGTCGGCGGTGGCGCGCTCGGCCTGGGCCCGGGCGGCCTCCTCGGCCTCGGCGCGGGCGGCGGCAGCCGCCTCGGCGCGCTCCTCGGCCGCGCGGGCGGTGTCCTCGGCCGTGGCGCGGTCGATGGTCTGCTGGGCAGCGGCCTGCTCGGCGGCCAGGCGCAGCGCGGTCGCGACCTTGGCCGCGTCGACCAGCTTCTGGGCGCTCTCCTCGGCCTCGGCGCGCGCCCGGACGGCGGCCGTCGCGGCCTCCTCCAGCCGGGCCCGCTCGGCCGCGTGCGCAGCGCCCTCCTCCTCGGCGGCCCGGCGGGCGGCGTACGCCTCCTCGGCCGCGGCCGCCTGCTCGGCGGCCTTCTGGTCGGCCTCGATGCGGGCCCGCGCGGCGACCTGGGCGGCCTCCTCGGCGACCAGCCGCTCCGCGGCCTGCTCCGCCGCGGCCTGCTCGGCGCGGCGGCGCAGCTCGGCCGCGCGCTCGATCGCCGCCTGGAGGTCGGCGGGCGTGCGGGGGGCCGGCGGCGGCGTGGTCGCGGCCGGCTTGGGCGTCTCCGCGGGCTGGTCCTGCTTGCGCTGCCACCATCGGGTGGAGCTGGCGTCGTTCGAGTCCATCAGCAGGTCAGCCTAGGGCTTGGCGGTGCGGGCGTGTGGTCGAACTCAGTACACCAGCGCCTGCACGTCCGGCGCGAGCACCTCTTCCGCGAACGCCGCCGCGCCCGCGATGCGTACGCCGGGCAGCACGTCGGCCTCGGTGATCCCGCGCCGCGCGGCGCACTGGGTGCACACGGTCACCTGCCCGGCCCCGAGCACGGCCGCCACGAGGTCGGCCGGCGCGGCCGCGTGCTCGAGCGCGAACGTCTCGCGGCCGGTCACCCCCAGCCACGCGCCCTCCCCGGTGAGCCACAGGCTCACCTCGGCACCGGCGGTGAGCGCGGTCGCGGCGACGGTCAGGCCCTGGTTCGAGCGCTCGGGGTCGTCCGCGCCGCAGGTGACCTTGACGACGAGTGGGCGTGGCATGGGCACCACCCTAGAGTTGTTCCATGCCGTTCGAGCTCCCCCAGAACCTCCATCCCGACTGCGGACCCGTCGCCTGGCTCCTCGGCCGCTGGGGCGGTCGCGGCCACGGCGACTACCCGACGATCGACAAGTTCGAGTACGGCCAGGAGCTCGTCTTCACCCATGACGGCCGGCCGTTCTTCCACTACTTCGCCCGCTCCTGGATCGTCGACGAGAACGGCGAGAAGGTGCGCGACGCCGCCCAGGAGGCGGGCTTCCTCCGCTGCCGGCCCGGCGGCGACGTCGAGCTGCTGCTGTCGCACTCCTTCGGGGTCTCGGAGATCTGGTACGGCAAGGCCGCCGACGGGAAGATCGAGCTGCACACGGCCGGCGTGAGCTTCACGGAGTCGGCCAAGGAGGTCACCGGCGGCAAGCGCCTCTACGGCAACGTCGAGGGCCGGCTGCTCTACGCCTTCGACATGGCGGCGGTCGGTCAGGAGCTCCAGCCGCACCTGTGGGCCACCCTCGAGCGCCAGTAGGGAGCGTCGGTCGGGCCATGAACGAGGACCTCGCCGCCAAGCTGCACAGCCTGGGCTACCGGCTGACCCCGCAGCGCCAGTTCGTGCTCCAGGCCGTCGAGAAGCTCGGCCACGCGACGCCGGACGAGATCCTGGCCGAGGTGCAGGCGCGATCGAGCGCGGTGAACATCTCGACGGTCTACCGCACCCTGGAGGTGCTCGAGGAGCTCGGGCTGGTCCGCCACACGCACCTCTCGGACCGCGCTCCGACGTACCACTCGATCACCGACCACGAGCACTTCCACCTGGTCTGCCGGAATTGCCACCGCGTCCGGTCGGTTGACCCAGAGGTGGTCGCGCCGTTCGCCGAACGGCTGCGCGCGGAGCAGGACTTCGTGATCGACGTCGGCCACCTGGCCATCTTCGGAACCTGCGTGGAGTGTGAGACGGATGCCTAGCCCCCAGCCCAGCCCCTTGCTGGCCCTGCCCGGGGCGGTCGCCGCCGACGGCGTGGACCGCGACGTCGCGGCGCACTACGGGTCATTCAACACCGAGCAGCGGACGCTCGAGGCCGGCGACGGGTTCGTCGACCTGTCGCACCGTGACGTCGTCCGCGTCACCGGTCCCGACCGGCTCACCTGGCTGCACTCGCTGACCACCCAGCACCTCGAGTCGCTCGCCCCGGACGTGTGGACCGGCGTGCTCATCCTGAGCCCGCAGGGTCACGTCGAGCACGCGTTCTTCGGGTACGACGACGGCGAGGCGTTCACCGCCCACACCGAGCCAGGGGCGGCCGCCGCGCTCGTCGAGTTCCTCGACCGGATGCGGTTCATGATGCGCGTCGAGGTCGCCGACGTGACCGGCGAGCTCGCCACGACCTGGCGTCCGTCGAGCTCGGGTGAGGGCCCCTACGCGGGCTACGAGTTCGTCCCGCGCGACCGCCTGGCGGCGTACGCCGAGGCCGCCGCCCCGGCCTGCGGCCTCTGGGCGTTCGAGGCGCTGCGCATCGCCCGCGGCGAGCCGCGGCTCGGCCTCGACACCGACCACCGCACGATCCCGAACGAGGCCGGCTGGGTCGGTCCGGCCGTCCACCTCGACAAGGGCTGCTACCGCGGCCAGGAGACGGTCGCGCGCGTGCACACCCTCGGCCGCCCCCCGCGCCGGCTGACGCTGCTGCACCTCGACGGCTCGGAGAACCGGCTGCCCACCGTCGGCGCCGAGCTCCTCTCCGGCGACAAGGTCGTCGGCTTCGTCGGCACCTCCGCCCGGCACCACGAGCTCGGCCCGATCGCCCTCGCGATGGTCAAGCGCAACGTTCCGGTCGACGCGCCGCTGACCGTCGAGGGGATGCCCGCCGCCCAGGAGGTCGTCGTCGACCCCGAGGTCGGGCTGCACGTGCGTCCACTGCGCTAGACATTCCACCGAAAGCGCAGCTGAGCGTCCCGAATGGTGGAACATGGAGTCGTCGTTCTCGGGCCGGCCGGCCGCAGGTGACGGGAGATCGGGCTCATCAGAGCCGTAGCACCCTCCGACCGCTATCTGGAGGTACACGGGAGCGGGTGGGGACTCGGCCGGGACACCAGCTTCAGACCGGACGGACGGGCTGGCCGCTGCGCTCCTCCCGGCGGTACATCACGTGGGTGTCCGCCTGCTCGTGGCGGAAACCCAGCCCCGAGTAGACGGCGACCGCCGGCGCGTTGTCGGACTCGACGTAGAGCAGCACCTCGCTGACACCGCGGTCCCGCAGGTGGTGCAGCCCGGCCAGCGTGAGGAGCTTGCCCAGGCCCTGCCCCTGCGCGGCCGGGTCGATGCCGACCACGTACACCTCGCCGAGCGACGGCGAGTGCTGCTTGGTCCAGTGGAAGCCGAGCAGCCGGTCACCGTCGGGCGCGACGAGCAAGCCGGCGGGGTCGAACCACGGCTCGGCCATCCGCTCGGCCAGGTTGGCGGCGTCCATCGCGCCCTGCTCCGGGTGGTGCGCGAAGGCCGCCGCGTTGACCCGGAGCACCTCGTCGGCGTCGGAGGCGCGGTAGTCGCGCACCCGGCTCGCGTCGTACGCCGCCAGCGGCTCGCTCATGTCGCGCCGCATCACCCAGAGCTCGCGGAACCGCTCGAAGCCGTGGCTGCGCGCCAAGGCCGCGGCCGCCGGATGATCGCCGTGCGACCAGGCACGCAGACCGCCCGTGGGCGGGAGGGCCTCCTCCAGCAGCGAGCGCCCGAGACCGCGACCTCGGGCATCGGGGTGCACGACCAGCGTGAGCTCGTCCCCGACGAGCAGGGCGAAGCCCTCGTCGCGGACCCAGGTGCGCACCCGCTCCGGGTGGTGCCGCAGGGCCAGCAGCGTGGCCTCGTCCAGGGGGGCTGCGCCGTCGGTCGCCTCGGCGGCCGACGCGATCCGGCTGATCTCCTCCACGGAGACGACCCTAGGTGGTCACCTCGTCGGCGACGTTCAGCTGCTCCTTGGCCGGCAGCACGAACCGGTAGCCCACGTTGCGGACCGTCCCGATCAGGGTCTCGTTCTCCGGGCCGAGCTTGGCGCGCAGCCGGCGCACGTGGACGTCGACGGTGCGCGTGCCGCCGAAGTAGTCGTAGCCCCAGACCTCCTGGAGCAGCTGCTGGCGGGAGAAGACCCGACCGGGGTGCTGGGCGAGGAACTTGAGGAGCTCGAACTCCTTGAACGTCAGGTCCAGAGGACGCCCGCTGACCTTCGCGGTGTACGTCGCGTCGTCGACGAGCACCCCGCCGGACGAGATGACGTGCGCCTCGGGGTCGTCCGCCTCGCGCTGGGCGGTGAGCCGGCCGATGGCCAGCTTGATCCGCGCCTCGAGCTCGGCCGGACCACAGGTGTGCAGGACGACGTCGTCCATGCCCCAGTCGTGCTGGACCACGGCCAGGCCGCCCTCGGTGCACACGAGGAGCACCGGCACCCCGGTGCCGGTCGTGCGGATCAGGCGGCACAGGTCGCGGGCGTGGGCGAGGTCCTGGCGACCGTCCACCAGGAGGAGGTCGGAGTCGGGTGCCTCGAGGAGCGCGCTGCCCTCCGCGGGCAGGATCTTCACCTGGTGGCCCAGCAGGGCCAGCCCGGGAAGCACCTCGGCGGACGGCTGCAGCGCGCTGGTGAGGAGCAGGAGCGTGCTCATGAAATGGTCTCCTCCCGTGGACCGGGGCGGGGACCGAAACGCAACGCTGGGCTTCGGCCGGCCTCTCTGGTCGGGAAGAATACCGAAACATGACCGCTGCGCCGATCGAAGTCCACTACTGGGCCTCCGCCCGCTCCGCGGCCGGGGTCGCCTCGGACGCGCTCGAGGTGGACGGCCCGATCACGCTCGCCGAGGTCGTCCGCCGCGCTGTGGCACTGCACCCGGGCACCCGGCTCCCCGACGTCCTCCGGGTCTGCTCGACGCTCGTCGGGGACCGGCCGGTCAACACCGAGGACCCCGGGGCGGTGATGGTGGAGCCGGGCTCGTCGGTGGAGTTCCTCCCGCCGTTCGCCGGCGGTTGAGGCCTCGGAACCCGTGCCACCGGAATGAACATCGATCGCCGACCGTTGTGCCCGACATGAGCACCGGGGCCTGGATCGTCGTCGTGGCCGTGCTCGCAGCGCTGGCGTTCGGGGGCTATCGGCTGCTCACCGACGGTCGCTTCCGCGGCACGAAGTCGGTGGGCGAGGGTCGAGAAGAGCCGGCCCCGAGGCGTGACGCCACGCCCTGGGCCCAGGTCACCGCCGCGTTGCCGGACGCTGCGTTGGGGGAGCGAGCGACGCTGCTCCAGTTCTCCTCGGCGTTCTGCGCGCCCTGCCGGGCCACCCGCCGCACGCTCGGCGACGTCGCGGGCCTGGTGCCCGGCGTCACCCATGTCGAGGTCGACGCCGAGCACCACCTCGACCTGGTGCGGACGCTCGGCATCCTCCGCACGCCGACCACGCTGGTGCTCGACAGTGCCGGCCGGGAGGTCACCCGCGCGAGCGGTGCGCCCCGCAAGGAGCAGGTCCTCGCCGCCCTGGGGTGGGCCTGATGACCACCGAAATGTCCATATCGTGGACGCACCATCCGTATGGTGAGACGCCGATTGTGGGCGACCGGGACGCGTTCCCTACTGTGGACGTCATGTCCTCGACCATGCTGACCAAGCGCCGCGCAGTGGACCACTGCCGCGTGCGCTCGTCGCTGTGTCGAATGCGCTGAGGCTGGTCACGCCCCACCGCTCCCACGCGTCCGCGTGACCTGCAGTCCGTCCGTCGTTCCAGGGCCCGCAGGAGAGACATGTCCGCCACCATCGCCGCCGCGCGCACCAGCGCCGGCATCGACCCCCGAGGTCCGCAGGTCGCCGCCGCGCTGACCTCGGCCGTGCTCGTCGCCGTTCTGCTCCTGGCGCCCGGACCGGCCGCCGTCGTCCTCCTCGCCGCCCAGGCGGTCGTCTTTGCAGTCGGTGCCGCCCGGGGCGTGCAGCACACGCCGTACTCCTGGCTGTTCCGCACGCTCGTGCGCCCCCGGCTGTCGGCGCCCGCGGAGCTCGAGGACCCCGCGCCGCCGCGCTTCGCCCAGGCCGTCGGCCTCGGCTTCGCCCTCGTGGGCCTCGCCGGCTTCGTGCTCGGCGCGGACCTGCTCGGCCTCGTCGCGACCGGCTTCGCGCTGGTCGCGGCCCTGCTCAACGCCGTGTTCCGGTTCTGCCTCGGCTGCGAGACGTACCTCCTCATCCAGCGCTTCGCGCACTGACCCCCACGAAATCCCACACAGCCCCGCGCCCCTTCCTCGGCGCACAAGAAAGGTAGAAACATGAGCCGCGAGAACTCCCTCGTCACCGCCCAGTGGGTGGAGGAGCACCTGGACGACCCGAAGGTGGTGCTGATCGAGGTCGACGAGGACACCACGGCCTACGACAAGGGCCACATCAAGGGCGCCATCAAGCTCGACTGGACGACCGACCTCCAGGACCAGGTCCGCCGCGACTTCGTCAACAAGGCGCAGTTCGAGGCCCTCCTGTCCGAGCGCGGCGTCGCGAACGACGACACCGTGGTGCTCTACGGCGGCAACAACAACTGGTTCGCCGCGTACGCCTACTGGTACTTCAAGCTCTACGGCCACCAGGACGTGAAGCTGATGGACGGCGGCCGCAAGAAGTGGGAGCTCGACTCCCGCGAGCTGACCGACGAGCTGCCGAGCCGCGAGAAGACGTCGTACACCGCACAGGACCAGGACACGTCGATCCGGGCCTTCCGCGACGAGGTCGTCGAGGCGATCGGCGTGAAGAACCTGGTCGACGTGCGCAGCCCCGACGAGTTCGCCGGCCGCCTCCTCGCCCCGGCCCACCTGCCGCAGGAGCAGGCCCAGCGCGCCGGCCACGTCCCGACCTCGGTCAACGTGCCGTGGAGCAAGAACGCCAACGACGACGGCACCTTCAAGTCCGACGAGGAGCTCAAGGCGCTCTACGCCGAGGTCGGCTTCGACGAGTCCAAGGAGACGATCGCCCTGTGCCGCATCGGCGAGCGTTCGTCGCTCACCTGGTTCGTGCTCAAGGAGCTCCTCGGCCACCAGAGCGTGAAGAACTACGACGGGTCCTGGACCGAGTACGGCTCCCTGGTCGGCGTCCCCGTGGCCCTCGGCGACGAGCCGGGTGAGGCCTGATGTGCGGCGCGACCGAGGGCGGTCTCTCCCTCGACGGCATCGACGTCAAGAAGGAGGCCATCGTCCAGGGCCAGGTGGTCCGCGCGGGTGAGCCGGTGGGCAACGCCTACGTGCGGCTGCTCGACCGGACCGGTGAGTTCACCGCCGAGGTGCCCACCTCGGCGACCGGCCACTTCCGGTTCTTCGCCGGCGACGGCGAATGGACCCTCAGGACCCTGGCCCCGAAGGCCGACCCGGTGGACAAGAAGGTGCACGCGTCGGTCGGCACCATCGCCGAGGTCGTCGTCTCCATCTGACCTGGCATGACCTGACGTGGCGTGACGGCTGCCCCGGACCACACCGGTCCGGGGCAGTTCGCGCTACCGCTCCAGGATCAGCGTGATCGGTCCGTCGTTGACCGACGCCACGCGCATGTCCGCGCCGAACACGCCGCGCTCCACGCGAGCGCCGAGTCCTTCGAGCGCCGCGCAGACGGCGTCGTACGCCGGCTCGCTGACCGGCCCAGGTGCGGCGGCCTGCCACGTGGGGCGCCGCCCCTTCCGGCTGTCGCCGTAGAGCGTGAACTGGCTGACCACCAGCACGGGGGCGCCTGTGTCGGAGGCCGACCTCTCCTCGCGCAGGATCCGGAGGTCCCAGACCTTGCGCGCCATCCACTCGATCTCGTCCGGACCGTCGCCGTGGGTGACGCCCAGGTAGACGAGCAGCCCGGGCGCGTCGAGGGCGCCCACGACCTCGTCGCCCACCGTCACCGACGCCGACAGGACCCGCTGCACCACCGCTCGCACGTCTGACAGCATGACGCCATGCCCGACCTGCCCGCCGACCGCCTGCTGATCACCGTCGCACCGACCGGGGCCGAGTCGGCGAAGTCCGACGTCCCGAACCTGCCGACGACGCCGGAGGAGATCGCCGCGACCGCCCGCGAGTGCGAGGCGGCGGGGGCCGGCATGATCCATCTCCACGTGCGCGATCACGACCACCAGCCGACGCTCGACCTCGGCCTGCTCCGGGAGTGGGTGGCGGCGGTGCGCGACGCGAGCGACCTCGTCGTCCAACTGTCGACCGGTGGCTCGGTCCACGACCCGCTCGACCAGCGGCTCCGGGTCCTCGACGCCGAGCCGGACTCGTGCAGCCTGACCATGGGCACGACCAACTTCGGGGACGACGTCTTCTCCAACCCCTGGCCGTTCGTGTGCGAGCTCTACCAGCTCAGCCAGGAGCGCGAGATCGTGCCCGAGTTCGAGCTGTTCGACCTCGGCCAGGTGCACGCGCTCCAGCGGCTGCTCGACAGGTACGGCCTGCCGTACGGCGGCAAGGTCCACTGTGACCTCGTCATGGGTGTGCCGGGCGGCATGAACGGCACCGCCGACGCCTTGGTGGCCTCCGTCGCCGCCCTTCCCGCCGAGACCACGAGCTGGTCGGCCACCGGGATCGGCAGGTCGACCCTGGCCGTGGCGCTCGCCAGCCTGTCCAAGGGCGGCCACCTCCGGGTCGGGATGGAGGACGTGCTGACCATCAGCAAGGGCGTGCCGGTCGAGTCCAACGCCCAGCTCGTCGAGCGGGCGGCGGCGCTGGGGGCGCTGGCGCAGCGCACCCCGATGACCCCGGACGAGGCGCGCATCCTGCTCGGCTTGGCTGAACGGACAGTCCCCCCCAGCCCGTCCGGGCGGTGAAGGGGCATGCGAAGCCCCTAGGGTGGGTAGTGAGGAATGGCGGAATCCTCATGCTTCGGCCCCATCGGGCGGACCTTGCCGCCGGGTCGCGACCTGATAGAGATCGCCGATCTCGCCGGCCTCCAGGCGGGCCCGCAGCGCGCGCAGGGCGGGGTTGAACCGCTCGATGTGTCCCACGGCATTGACGAGGCCGGCACCCTCGAACGCGTCGACCAGTTGCCGCGACTCCTCGACGTCCGTGGCGAGCGGCTTCTCGATCAGGGTCGGGACACCGGCCGCCGCGAGCTGCAAGCCGGCTTCGAGGTGATAGATCGTCGGTGTGGCCACTACGGCGAAGTCGAGACCGTGGTCGATCATCTCGGCGACTGTAGGAACGACCTTGGCTGCACCAGCCGTGCCGTGCTTGTCCCCGGCGGGATCGGCTACGGCGACGAGCGTGACTCCGTCGAGGGAGTTGAGGAGCCGGGCGTGGTTGCGTCCTATCATCCCGATGCCGACGAGGCCGGCGCGAAGTTGAGTCATGTCAGGCCCCTGCCGCCGCGAGCTTGTTGACTGCCGTGACGATTCGCTCGAGGTCATCCGTGGACAAGGAAGGATGCACCGGAAGCGAGAGGCACTCGAGTCCGGCTTGTTCGGTCGCCGGGAGGTCGACATCGGACCGGAACGGCGCGAGGCGGTGGCTGGGGGTCGGGTAGAACATCCCCGACCCCACTGCGTACTCCTCACGGAGCGCCGCCGCCAGCCGTCGCGGTCATGGGGAACCCTGCCGGTGTACTGGTGGTAGACGTGCACAGCTCCGTCGCCGATCGGCGGGGTGCTGAACCCGGCCGATGGCCGCGTGGATGTCGGTCATCCGATTGTTGAAGCCGACCACCTCGTTCTCCTACTGACGCTGCATTCCTTGGTTGCGGTACAACCGCACCAGACGTTCGACGTCGTCGTTGGCGACGGACACCATTCCGCCCTCGCCCGAGGTCATGTTCTTGGTGGGGTAGAGCGAGAACATCGCAAAGCTGCCGAAGGCGCCGACGGGAGCACCGGCCAGGCTCGCGCCGTGGGCCTGAGCCGCGTCCTTGAAGATCTGGAGGTCGTGCCGGTCGGCGACTGCCTGCAGCGCCGTCATGTCGGCCGGATGCCCGTACAGGTGCACCGGCATGATCGCTGCCGTGCGGCCGGTGACCGCGGCTTCGACGCTGGCGGGGTCCAGACAGAAGCTGCTGGGCTCGATGTCGGCGAAGACGGGCGTAGCACCGGTGAGTGCCACGGAGTTGACCGTGGCGGCGAAGGTGAAGGACGGGACGATGACCTCGTCGCCGGGACCGATCCCGGTCGCCAAGAGTCCGAGGTGGAGCCCCGAGGTGCCGGAGTTCACCGCGACGCAGGCGCGCCCCAGGCCGAAGTGGGCGGCGAACTCCTCCTCGAACGCCGCGACCTCAGGGCCTTGGGCGATCATGCCGCTGCGGAGGACGCGATCGACCGCTTCGCGCTCCTCGTCGCCGATGATCGGCTTGGCGGGTGGGATGAACGGGTCCATGCCTCAACTCTCGTCGGGGGTCAGGAGGTCATTGTTCTCGACGAACCGGCTGCCGGTCGCGGGGCACGACCAGCGACCTTCGCCATCGGGGAGAAGCCGGTGACCGCTGGGTCCGACCCAGCCGATGCGACGAGCGGGGTACACCGGCGACCAGGGCATACGGTGCGACGTCCGTGGTGACGACGGCCCCGGCGGCGACGGTGGCCCACGCGCCGATCCGCACCGGCGCCACGCACACGGCGCGCGCACCGATCGAGGCCCCTCGCTCGACGGTCACCCCTACAGGCTGCCAGTCAGCAGCCGACTTCAAGTCACCCTCCGGGGTCACAGCCCTCGGGTACGTGTCGTTGGTGAGGACCGCGGCGGGACCGACGAAGACACCGTCGGCCAGCTCAGCCGGCTCGTAGACGAGAGCGTAGTTCTGGCTCTTGCAGTTCTCACCCACGCGTACGCCGGAGCCGATGTAGGCCCCCGGCCGATGACGCAACCCTCGCCGAGCACGGCGTTCTCCCGGACCTGGGCGAGGTGCCAGATCGATGTCCGGTCACCGATGACGGCGCTCTCGTGGACGTCAGCGGTGTCCACGACTCTCGTGGCCATGGGTGCCCCCGTTCCTCGCGCCGGCAGATCCTCGCAGGATGCACCTTATGCAATGCGCGAAATCGCAGAGCATTGGCCTGGAAAGCGCTGAGGCGCGCCCAACAGGACGCGCCCTCAGAACTGAAGATCTCAGCTACCGCTGTTGATCATGCCGGCGCCGACGGTGACGCCGGTCGCCTCGTCGATCAGGATGAACGAGCCCGTGGTGCGGTTCTTGGAGTAGGGGTCGCAGAGCAGCGGCACCGTGGTGCGCAGCTGGACGCGGCCGATCTCGTTGAGCCCGAGCTCCTTGGTCTCCTGGTCGCGGTGAAGGGTGTTGACGTCCAGGCGGTACTGGATGTCCTTGACGAGCGCCCGCGCCGTGCGGGTCGTGTGCTTGATGGCGAGCTTCTGCCGCGGGCGCAGCGGCTCGTTGGTCATCCAGCAGATCATCGCGTCGATGTCCTGCGACGGCGTCGGGGCGTTCGAGGGCCGGGCGATCATGTCGCCGCGGGAGACGTCGACGTCGTCCTCGAGGCGGACCGTCACCGACATCGGCGGGAACGCCTCGCCGACCTCCTGGTCGAACAGGTCGATGCCGGCGATCCGCGACGTCATGCCCGAGGGCAGGACGACGACCTCGTCGCCCGGCTTCAGCACGCCGCCGGCGACCTGGCCGCCGTAGCCCCGGTAGTCGTGGTGCTCGTCGGACTTCGGGCGCACGACGTACTGGACCGGGAAGCGGACGTCGACGAGGTCGCGGTCCGAGGCGACGTGGACGTGCTCGAGGTGGTGCATCAGCGTGGGACCGGAGTACCACGGCATGTTCTCGGAGCGCGTCACGACGTTGTCGCCCTGGAGCGCCGAGATCGGGATGACCTCGAGGTCCGGGATGTTCAGCTTGGTCGCGAACTGCGTGAACTCGGCGTGGATCTTCTCGTAGATCTCCTCGGAGAAGTCGACGAGGTCCATCTTGTTCACCGCGAGCACCAGGTGGGGGACGCGGAGCAGCGACAGGATCACCGCGTGCCGGCGGGACTGCTCGGTCAGGCCCTGGCGGGCGTCGACGAGCACGAGGCCGAGGTCGGCGGTGGAGGCGCCGGTGACCATGTTCCGGGTGTACTGCACGTGGCCCGGGGTGTCGGCGATGATGAACTTGCGGTTGGGCGTCGCGAAGTAGCGGTACGCCACGTCGATCGTGATGCCCTGCTCGCGCTCGGAGCGGAGGCCGTCGGTCAGCAGCGCGAGGTCGGTGTAGTCGTAGCCCTTGGACTGGCTGGTCGCCTCCACCGCCTCGAGCTGGTCCTCGAAGATCGACTTGGAGTCGAGGAGGAGGCGGCCGATCAGGGTCGACTTGCCGTCGTCCACGGAGCCGGCGGTCGCGAACCGGAGCAGGTCCATGTCGCGGGTCTCCTGGGCGACCTGCGCCTGGGTGAGGCCGGACTCGTTGGTGGGGGTGCTCATCAGAAGTAGCCTTCCTTCTTCCGGTCCTCCATGGCGGCCTCGGAGAACCGGTCGTCGCCGCGGGTCGCGCCGCGCTCGGTGACGCGGGCGACGGCGATCTCGTCGATGATCTTGTCGATCGTGTCCGCCTCGGACTCCACGCAGCCGGTCAGCGTCAGGTCGCCGACGGTGCGGAAGCGGACGGTGCGCTCGGAGACGGTCTCGTTGCCACGGGTCGGGTTGTACTCCGACTCCGACAGCAGCATGCCGTCGCGCTCGAACACGCGGCGCTGGTGCGAGAAGTAGATGGACGGGATCTCGATGCCCTCGCGGCCGATGTAGTGCCAGATGTCCAGCTCGGTCCAGTTGGAGATCGGGAAGATCCGCATGTGCTCGCCCTCGTGGAGGCGGCCGTTGTAGAGGCTCCAGAGCTCGGGGCGCTGGTTCTTCGGGTCCCACTGGCCGAACTCGTCGCGGTGGGAGTAGACGCGCTCCTTGGCGCGGGCCTTCTCCTCGTCGCGGCGGCCGCCACCGAACGCGGCGGTGAAGCCGCCCTCCTCGAGGGCGTTCAGCAGGGTGCCGATCTGCAGGCGGTTCCGGCTGGTCTTGCCGTCGTCGACGACGACGCCGTTCGCGATCGCCTCCTCGACGCTCGCCACGATCAGGCGGGCACCGAGCCGGTTGACCCAGTTGTCGCGGCACGCGAGGACCTCGGGGAAGTCGTAGCCGGTGTCGACCTGAAGCACGGGGAAGGGGATCTTCGCCGGGTAGAACGCCTTCTCGGCGAGGCGCATCATCACGATGGAGTCCTTGCCGCCCGAGAACATCAGGACGGGCTTCTCGAACTCGGCGGCGACCTCACGGAAGATGTGGATCGACTCGGCCTCCAGCTGGTCGAGCTGGCTCAGCCGGTAGTCGGCGTGCGTTTCGGTCATGACTGACGGGGGACCTCTCGTCGGGACAGCAGCCGTCATCGTAGCCGCCGAAGGGTCGGTCACCTCAAACCGGACAAATCCTAGTGGTTCGGATCACTCAACTCGGGTACGTCGGCGGCGCCGTGGCGGTTCCCCGTCGAGTTCGGCGACGGTCGGCGCGCCGAACATCGGGAGGCCGCGCTCCTTGCGTAGGAGGCCCCACACGAAGGGGACCAGGAAGATCATCGCGATGCCGACCCCGGCGATCAGCAGCGGGTAGGTCTCGTCCTCGCCGGCGCCGAGCGGGGCCCACTGCGCCTTGTCGAGCAGGGCGAGACCGGACATCGTCAACACGATGATGATGCCGCGCTTGATGATGGACTGCGGCACGCGCGGCGCGAGCTTGCTGCCCCAGATGGTGCCCGGGACGGAGCCCAGGACCAGGGGGATCAAGATCTCCCAGTCGATCCCGTGCAGCGCGATGTTCGAGATCGCCGCGGCCAGTACCAACGGTACCGCCTGGACCAGGTCCGTCCCGACCAGCTTCACAGCGGCGAGGCCGGGGTAGAGCATCAACAGGGAGACCATGATGACCGAGCCGGAGCCGACGCTGGTGATGCCGACCAGCAGGCCGCCCAGCGCGCCGACGAGAAGCGTCGGGATGGGGCGGATCGGCGGGTTCTCGTTCGCGACCCGGCCGCCCGACGTACGTCGGCGCAGGTTGATGTAGAGCCGCAGGGCATAGGTGGAGGCGGCGAACAGCAGCGCGAAGCCGATGCAGATCAGCAGCAGGTGGTCGAGTGACTCGGGCTCGCCACCGGCCATCTGGAAGATCAGCCATGGACCGACCAGCGCCATGGGCACCGACCCGATGATCAACCACTTCGCGAGCTTGAAGTCGGGCGATCCCTCCCGCGAGTGTACGATCGCGCCGCCGGTCTTGTAGATCGCGGCCGCGGTCAGGTCCGCCGTGACCACGGTCGCGGCCTCGCCGACCCCGAGGAAGATCAGTGCCGGAGTCATGAGCGCACCACCACCCATGCCGGTGAGCCCGACCACGATGCCGACGAGGAAGCCGGCGGCGAGCACCGCGAAGAACGTGGTGGTGATCAGGTCGTTCATGAGGTGATCTTCCTCGATCCGGTCAGGGCGGGCAGGACGACGCGCAGCAGCTCCTCGATGGCGCTGGCGGCCGCCTCAGCGGCTTCGGGGCCCCGACGATACGGGTCCGGGACATCGAGCGCCCTGTTGGTGCTCGTTCGCTGCTGACCCACCGCCTCGAGGAGGGCGCGCCCGCTCAGCCCGGTGTCGACGTTCCTGGCCGACTCGGCGAACTGGCCGAGCGTGAAGACCTTGCGGAAGGCGCCGGCGTGGTCGTCGAGGATGAACTGCCGGTGCGCGGTCTCGGCGGTGAGCACCAGGTCGGCGTGCAGCAGGTGCTCGGTGCGCAACGGCCGGCTGCGGAACGAGCCGGCCTCATCGACATCGCGGGCGGCGAGGGTCGCCGCCATCGTCGGGTCCATCGGCGCGGTGTCGAAGCCGTGCGTGCCGACGCTCGCGAACGTCACCGGCGAGTCGGGCCCGACGAGGTGGCGCGAGAGCAGCTCCATGAACGGGGAGCGGCAGATGTTGGCGGTGCAGACGTAGAGCACGCGCAGGGGCTCCGCGGGGTCGGTGATGGGGTCGAGGCTCGTGGCCGACGCTCCTCGCACCTCGACCACCGGTTCGGCCGTCGGGGGCGCAGCCGCCTCGACCGCCGGGTCGGTCAGGTCGAGGTGGCCGGCGTCCCGGAGCGCGACGAGGACGTCGTCGAGCGCGTCCTCGATGCTGCGGCCGGTGGTGTCGACCCGGACGTCGGCGTCCTGGGGCTCCTCGTAGGGGGAGGAGATGCCGGTGAACTCGGGGATCTCGCCGCGGCGAGCCTTCGCGTAGAGGCCCTTGCGGTCCCGGCGCTCGCACTCCTCCAGCGGGGTGGCGACATGGACGAGGAAGAACGCCCCGCCGGCCTCGTCGACCATCGCGCGGACCTGCTGGCGGGTCTCGTCGAACGGCGCGATCGGGCTGCACACCGCGACCCCGCCGTGACGGGCGATCTCCGCCGCGACCCAGCCGATCCGGCGGATGTTGGTCTCCCGGTCCTCCTTGGAGAAGGTGAGGCCGGCCGAGAGGTTGCGGCGCACGACGTCGCCGTCGAGGCTCGTGAGGGACCGGGTGCCGCGCTCGAGCAGCCGGTCCATGAGCGCGCGGGCGAGGGTGGACTTGCCGCTGCCG
Organism: Nocardioides pyridinolyticus; assembly: GCF_054653575.1. Taxonomy (NCBI): domain Bacteria; kingdom Bacillati; phylum Actinomycetota; class Actinomycetes; order Propionibacteriales; family Nocardioidaceae; genus Nocardioides; species Nocardioides pyridinolyticus. Next base: position 90,101 of record NZ_BAAIFY010000008.1, read on the forward strand.
GAGAGCCCGGAGAAGAACAGCACGAGCCCCTGCTCCGCCGGGGCGGGCCGGTCACGGGCCACGATGTCGGCGATCTCCGCCGGGTACGCGCCGGTCGGGTCGTCGGTGACCCCGACGACCGGGTCGTCGCCCGCGTAGTTGGCGACGACCTGGACGCCGAGGTCGTGATCGACATCGGGGTCGCCGTGCGCGGCGAGTGGGATCGCGACGACCTCGGCGTCCGGCAGCTGCGCGGCGGCGGCGAGCGTCGCGCGGATGAGCGCCACGGGTGAGAGTTCGGGGGTGCCGTGGCCGACCAGCGGGAGCAGGACGGCGGGCCCGACGGTCGCGATCGCCGTCAGCTGCGGCGTGGTGAGCGCGTCGACGAGCGGGACGAACGTGCGCCCGGCGTACCGGCTCCGGGTCTCGGTCGGGGTCAGGTAGTAGCGGCGGAACGGCCCGTACTGCGCGTGCGTGAGCGGCTCGATGGTGCCGCCGGGGAGGTCGACCTGCGCGAGCGGCAGGCCCTCGGGGTCGACGAGCTCGACGGCGCCGGCGGCCCGGGCGCGCTCGCTCACCTCGGCGGGCAGGTCGAGCGTGACCGCGCTGCCGGGCTCGTTGAAGGCGACGGTCGGCGCGTAGGCCCCGGTGACCAGCAGCTCCAGGTCGTCGAGCTCGCGCGGGGTCGGGCAGTGCTGCGGCACGGGGGGCATCGACACGGCCCCCATGGTGCCATTCCCCGGGAGCTAGCCTGCCGCCATGTCTGAACCCGTGGTCGTCGCAGAGCTGGTCCGCTCGGGGTTCGTGGAGGGCCACCACTACGGATCGGTGGTCGCGCTGGGTGCCGACGGGGAGGTCGAGTGGGGCGTCGGAGCGGTCACCGTGCCGGTCCTGCCGCGCTCGTGCAACAAGCCGCTCCAGGCGGTCGGGATGGTGCGGCTCGGCCTCGACCTGTCGCCGGACCTGCTCGCGCTCGCCTGCGCCTCGCACTCCGGGGAGCCCTTCCACGTCGAGGGGGTACGCCGCGTGCTCTCCTCGGCCGGGCTGCCCGAGTCGGCGTTGCGCACCCCTGCCGGCTGGCCGCTCGACGACGTCGAGCGGGACGCGGTCCTCCGGGCGGGCGGCGAGGCCACGCCGCTGCTGATGAACTGCTCGGGCAAGCACGCCGCGATGCTCGCGACCTGTGTGGCCAACGGCTGGGACACCGACTCCTACCTCGACCCGCAGCACCCGCTCCAGCGCGGGATCCGCGCGACCTTCGAGGAGCTGACCGGCGAGCCGGTCGCCGCGGTCGCGGTCGACGGTTGCGGTGCGCCGTTGCTCTCCACGTCGCTCGTGGGGCTGGCTCGGGCGTTCCGCCGGCTCGCGCTCGCGACGGACGGTGCCGAGCACCGGGTCGCCGAGGCGATCCGGGCCCACCCCGCTCACGTGTCGGGCACCCGACGCGACGAGCTCACGCTGCTGACCGCGATCCCCGGCGCGATCGGCAAGATGGGCGCGGAGGGCAGTCACGTCCTGGCGCTCGCGGACGGTCGCGCGTTCGCGCTCAAGGTCGACGACGGTGCTGACCGGGCCAGGCCGGTGGTGCTGGCGGCGGCGCTGCGGCGGTCGGGCGTGGTCGACGAGCCGGGTGTGGACGGCGCTGCCGTCCGGCGTACCGGGGAGGCGCCGCTGACCGGTGGGGGCGAGCGGGTGGGCGAGATCCGGGCGGTCCTGTGACAGGCTCTCCCGCGTGACGCGACGGGCACTGATCACCGGCATCACCGGCCAGGACGGGTCCTACCTCGCCGAGCTGCTGCTCGCGAAGGGCTACGAGGTCCACGGGCTGCGCCGTCGCTCGTCCACGTTCAACCGCTCCCGGATCGAGCACCTCTACCAGGACCCGCACGACCCGGACGCCCGGCTGTTCCTGCACTACGCCGACCTCTCCGACGGCGCCCGGCTGATCCGGCTGCTCCACCGCATCCAGCCGGACGAGGTCTACAACCTCGCCGGGCAGTCCCACGTCGGTGCCAGCTTCGAGGAGCCCGAGCACACCGCGATGACCACCGGCATCGGGCCGGTGACGCTGCTGGAGGCGATCCGCACCGCCGGGATCGACTGCCGCTTCTACCAGGCGTCGAGCTCGGCGATGTTCGGCGCCGCGACCGGCCGTCAGGACGAGACCTCGGTGTTCCGGCCGAACTCGCCCTACGGCGCGGCGAAGCTGCACGCGCACTGGACGACGGTGACCTACCGCGAGGGCTACGGGATGTTCGCGGTCAGCGGGATCCTCTTCAACCACGAGTCACCACGACGCGGCGAGACCTTCGTGACGAGGAAGGTCAGCCGCGCGGTCGCGCGGATCCGTGCGGGGCTCGACGACTACCTCTACCTCGGCAACCTCGACCCGTGCCGGGACTGGGGCTACGCGCCGGAGTACGTCGAGGGCATGTGGCGGATGCTGCAGGCCGACGAGCCCGACGACTACGTCCTGGCCACCGGGACGAGCTACAGCGTCCGCGACTTCGTCGCAGCCGCGTTCGACCGGGCCGGCTTGGACTGGGAGAAGCACGTGCGCACCGACGAGCGCTACGTGCGGCCCACGGAGACGGCGGTGCTCATGGGCGACCCGTCGAAGGCCGAGGACAGGCTGGGCTGGCGACCGACGGTCACGGCGGGCGAGCTGGTGCGGATCATGGTCGACGCCGACGTCGCGGCGCTGGAGCACTCCGGGCCCTGGATCGACCGGCCCTGGCCGTCAGCCTGAGCCCACGGGGACGCCGCCGATCGCGACGCGACCGGCGCCACTGATCTCGAGGGCGCCCTCGTCGTGGCCGACGAAGGCCGCGGCCCCCCGCGCCAGGGTCTGGCTGTCGGCGTCGGTGGCGACCGTCACCTCGCCCTCCAGCACGAGCACGATGCACGGGCCGGCGACCGGGAGGTCGCTCGCCGGTGCCGCGGCGACGTGGAGGCTGAACTCCGCGGCCGGCGGGGTGTACGCCAGGATGCCGGGCCCCGCCTCGTCCGGTTCCCACTGCGGGGGAGGCGTCGGCCGGAAGTCGGCGATGTCGAGGAGCTCGGGCACGTCGACGTGCTTCGGGGTGAGGCCGGCGCGGACGACGTTGTCGGACGCCGCCATGATCTCCACGCCGAAGCCCGAGGTGTAGGCGTGCACGATGCCGGCGTCGAGGAACATCGCCTCGCCGGGCCGGAGGATCACGTGGTTGAGCAGCAGGGTCACCAGGACGCCCGGATCCCGGGGGTACCTGGCGGCGAGGGGCGGCGTCTGGGCGAAGACCCGGGTCGCCTCGCGGTCGACGTCGTCCCGGTCGCGGTGCATGCGAGGCGACGGCGGGCGCCGGCGGTGCCCCTCGTCCTCGGCCCGCCGGGCAGCCGCGCTGACCGCGGCCAACAGCGGGGCGATCTCGTCGGCGGGGAGGGCGAGCATCCGGGCGACGACCGCATGCAGGGCCTTCTCCGGCTCCCCGACCGCGAGCTCGTCGGCGACCGCGTCGGCCCACGGCAGGTCGAGCATCCGCAGGATCGCGGCGGACTTCTCGACGTCACGGAAGCCGGCCATCCCCTCGAACCTGGTGAGGGCGACGATCAGCTCGGGCTTGTGCGACTCGTCCTGGTAGCTGCGGTCGGGCGCGCCCACCGGGATGCCCGCGGTGTCCTCGCGGGCGAAGCCCGCGCGGGCGCGCTCCGCGGTGGGATGGACCTGGAGCGACAGGGGTTCGGCCGCCGCGAGCGCCTTCACGAGGAACGGGAGACGGCCGCCGAAGCGGCGGGTGACCTCCGGACCGAGCAGCTCCTCGGGACGGAGGGCGATCAGGTCGGCGAGCGTCCTCCCGTCGTGGAGGAGGGCGGGGTCGCCGGGGTGGGCCCCCAGCCACAGCTCGGCGTGGGGCTCGCCGTCCGGCTCGCCGCCCAGGAACCGCGGCAGGAGCGTGCGCGAGCCCCAGGCGTAGCGCCGTACGGCGCCGTCGAGCCGCTGCATCGTCGTCCCACCTTTCCCGGAGGCCCCAATCCTAGGGCGGTGTGCAGGGTCTCACTCACCTGGTGCTTGCAAAGTGCTTGCTCTTGCTAGCACGATGGGGGCATGGCCAGGACGCGCGTCGGCAGGACCGTCGAGGGACTCGGTGAGTACCTGAAGGAGCAGCGGGTGGCTGCCCACCTGTCGCTTCGGCAGCTCGCCGACCTCGCGGGCGTGTCGAACCCGTACCTGAGCCAGATCGAACGCGGGCTGCGACGTCCTTCCGCCGAGGTTCTCCAGCAGATCGCCAAGGCGCTGCGGATCTCGGCGGAGCAGCTCTACGTCCGCGCCGGGATCGTCAGCCCCGGGGACGGGGCCGCCGGGTCGGTGGAGCTCGCGATTCTCGGGGACAACGCCCTCACGGAGCGGCAGAAGCAGTCCCTGCTGGACGTGTATGCGTCCTTCCTCGCCCTCAACAAGGGCAGTGACCCAACCCCCACGAAGGAGTGAACATGGCCAAGGCCAAGTTCGACATCAAGACCGAGGCGGCTCGCCCGCTCTACGCCGGCGTCGGGGTCACCGACCTCGCCGTGGCCGCCGTCCGCGACTACGTCGCCGACGTGCAGAAGAAGTTCGGTGGTGTCCAGAAGGACGTCCAGGCCCGGATCACCGGCTTCGAGTTCGAGCCCAAGACGCTGCGCGACCAGGCCCTGACGGTCGTCAGCGCCCGCGTGGACGCGCTGTCCAAGGACGCCAAGGCCCGTCGTGCCGCGATCGAGGCGCGGGTCGCCGAGCTCCAGGCCGACGCGAAGACGCTCCCGACGACCGTGACCGGCACCTACGCCGAGCTCGCCAAGCGTGGCGAGACCCTGGTCGAGCGGATCCGCAAGCAGCAGTCGACCAAGGACGCCAAGGCCTCCGCCGCGACCACGACCGCGAAGGCGAAGACCACCACGACGCAGGCGAAGAAAGCCGGTTCGACCACGGCCAAGAAGGCCGCCAAGAGGGCGTCGACCACCGCCAAGAAGTCGTCGACCGCGCCGAGGAGCAGCGCGAAGGCGACCGCGACCGCTGCCAAGACGACCGCGTCCAGCACCGCGCAGGCCGCCACCGACGCCGTCCAGAAGGTCGGCGACTGAAGAGATCAGGAGCAGCTGACGCTGTTCTGAAGGCGTTGGCCCCGGACGGTGTCCGGGGCCAACGTGCCTCCGGTGCCCGTAGGCTAGGCGCGTGCTGCATGTGTTCGACGCCGAGCTGAAGCTGATGCTGATCGTGGAGCTGGTGCTCCTCGTGGTGAAGCTGTTCGCGTTCATCAACAGCCTCCTCTACTCCGCGGAGGCCTACAACGCAGCCAACAAGCTCACCAAGCCGGCCTGGACGATCATCCTCGGGCTGGGCGTCGTGGTTCAGCTGGTGCTCGGCGGCCCGCTGGGGATCGTGAACCTGGCGTTCACGATCGCGGCTTTCGTCTACCTCGCCGACGTCCGTCCCGCGCTGGCTTCGCTGACCCGTCGCTAGCCGGCAGATAGCCGTACCCGTAGCCATAGCCGTACCCGTAGCCGTACCCGCCGCCCTTCTTGCGAGTCGGCGCGAGGTTGACCACCACGCCGACGGCCTTGGCGTCGACCGACTCGACCCGCTCGATGGCGTGCTCGAGCTGGTCCCGGGTCGTCTTCCCGTGCCGGATCACGATGAGCGCGCCGTCCGCCTGGGCGGCGAGCAGGGCGGCGTCGGTGACCGGCAGGAGCGGTGGCGCGTCGAGGATGACGATGTCGAACTCGTCGCGCAGCTGGCCGAGCAGCTTCTCCATGGCGTTCGACTGCAACAGCTCGGACGGGTTCGGCGGGATCGGGCCGCTGGAGAGCACCCAGAGATCGGTGTCGGTGTACTTCTGGAGCGCGTCGCGCAGGTGCACCTTGCCGATGAGCACGCTGGTGGTCCCGACGCCGTCGTCGAGGCCGAGCCGGTTGGCGATGAGCGGACGGCGCAGGTCGCACTCCACGAGGGCGACGCGCTGGTTGGCCAGGGCGAGCGTGATGGCGAGGTTCGCCGCCGTGGTCGTCTTGCCCTCGCTCGGCAGCGAGCTGCTGACCACGAAGACCTTCTGGTCGTGGTCCACCTCGACGTACTGCATGTTCGTGCGCAGGACGCGGAACGACTCCGACCACGGGGTGGCGGACGAGAGCACCTCGGCAGGCGGCCGCTTGACGGCCGAGCCGTCGGAGTTGATGCGCCCAGGATCGGGGCAGAGGTCACCGCGGCGACATCCTCGGTGGACTTCAGGGAGGTGTCCAGCAACTCGCGGACGACGGCCAGGCCGACGCCGAGCAAGAGGCCCGGGACCAGGGCGAGGCCGAGGTTGCGGGCCGGCTGGGGACTGACCGGGGTGTCGGAGACTTGGGCGTTGTCGACGATCGAGGCCTGCACCAGCGCCTGGTTGTTCGAGCCCTGCGACTCCAGCTGGGCGACCATCGTGCTGAGACCCTCGGCGTACCCTGGGCGATGTCGCGGGCCACCACCGGGTCCGGGTGGGTCGCGGTGATGTCGAGCAGCACGGTGTCCGGGCTGACGCTGGTCGAGACGCTCGCCCGGAGCTCGGTGGGAGTCAGATCACCGCCGAGGTCGGCGGACACCCGCTCGGCGAGCTTGGTCTTCGTCACCAGCTCGGCGTAGGAGGCGACCCGCTGGGTCGCGAACAGGTTGCCGGTCTAGGCGTCGCTGGCGTCGGACGGGCTGGTCGAGACGAAAATGCTCGCCGTCGAGGCGTACTGTGGGGTCGCCTGCCAGGTGAGAGCGGCGGCGGCCAGGGCAATCGCGACAGTGGCGACGATGACGCGCCATCGGCGGCGCACGGTCAGCCAGTAGTCCTTGAGCTCCACCTGGTCCTCATTCCTGTCCGCGTCCCCATGTGGCGGCGTCCGCGAACAGTATCCGCCGTTTCGCCCTCATATGCCGAGCCGCCCCGCTACCGTGACCTACGACCGGGTGGCCATCCCGGTTCTCTGGGGGGAGATCGGCATGATCGGCGACTTCGAAGTGCGCCCGTGGGGCAGCTGGCACGTGCTCGACGAGAGCGACGGCTACAAGGTGAAGCGGATCGAGGTGCGGGCCGGCCAGCGGCTGTCGTACCAGACGCACGAGCACCGCTCGGAGCTCTGGGCCGTGGTGTCCGGGACGGCCACGTGCGTGGTCGAGGGTCAGACTCTCCTCGCCCGAACCGGCGAGTCGGTGGAGGTGCCGATCGGCGTCGCCCACCGGATCGCCAACCTGCACGGCGAGGACCTCGTCATCATCGAGATCCAGCGAGGTGCCTACACTGGCGAGGACGACATCCTTCGGCTCGAGGACGACTACGGTCGCTGCGAAGCGCTGCAGGTCTGACACCGGACCACCCGTTTGGCCGGGGGGACGAACCTGTGAGCGATCTGGTCGCGCTGATGAGGCGGCACCGCGCGCCGCTGGCCGTGCTGTTGGACGTGGGCGCCTGGCTGACGAGCTACGTCGTCTTCGCCTGGCTGCGGCTGGACGGTGCGTCGGCCAGCGTGCCCTGGGGCGAGGTGATGGTGGTCGCGTGCGGCACCGCCCTGGCCTACGTCGTCGTCGCTGCGTCCTGCCGGCTGCACCAGGAGCGCGCCCGAGCCGCGAGCCTCGAGGAGATGGTGCTGCTCGGGCTGCTCATGGGTGGCACCGGTGCGGCGGTCTTCCTGCTCAACCTCGTCACCCAGTGGGTCCCGCGCAGCATCCCGGCGGGGGCCACTCTCGGCGCGCTCGTGCTCGCCGCCTGGGCCCGGGCCGCCTGGCGGTCGCTGCACGAATGGGACGGGAGGTCGGGCGGAGGGCGCGACGACGGCACGGCGCTGACCCTGGTGGTGGGGGCGGGAGAGGCCGGTCGCGAGCTGATCGCCTCGATGCAGCGCGACCGGCTGAACCGGTACATCCCCGTCGGCCTGCTCGACGACGACCCGCGCAAGCGCCACCTCCGGATCCGGCACGTGCCCGTCCTCTGATCGACGCGGCACCTCGCCGCCGACGTGCCGGTGAAGGTGCTGCCGGCGACGACCCAGCTGCTCACCGAGACCGTCGGCATCCGCGACCTGCGCGATGTCAACATCACCGACGTACTCGGCCGCAACCAGCTCGACACCGACGTGGCGGCGATCGCCGGCTACCTCGCCGGTCGCAAGGTCCTGGTGACCGGATCCGGTGGGTCGATCGGGTCCGAACTGTGTCGCCAGATCCACCGCTACGGACCGGCGGAGCTGATGATGCTGGACCGCGACGAGTCCGCGTTGCACGCCGTCCAGCTGTCGATCCACGGGCGCGCCCTGCTCGACTCCGACGACGTCCTCCTGTGCGACATCCGCGACGAGGCGGCGGTCCGGACGATCTTCGCCGCCCGCAAGCCGGATGTGGTCTTCCACGCGGCCGCGCTGAAGCATCTCCCCATGCTCGAGCAGTTCCCCGCCGAGGCCGTGAAGACCAACTGCTGGGCACCCGCAACGTCCTGCGCGCCGCGGACCTCGTCGGCGTCGACCGGTTCGTGAACATCTCGACCGACAAGGCCGCGAACCCCAGCAGCGTCCTCGGCTGGTCCAAGCGGGTGCCGAACGGATGACCGCGGAGCAGGCCCACGGCGCGGACGGGGTCTACCTCTCCGTCCGGTTCGGCAACGTCCTGGGCAGTCGCGGCTCGGTGCTGGAGTCCTTCGCCCGCCAGATCGCCGAGGGGGCCCACTCACGGTGACCCATCCCGAGGTCACCCGCTTCTTCATAACGATCGAGGAGGCGTGCCAGCTCGTGATCCAGGCGGCCGCCATCGGCGACCCCGGCGAAGCCCTCGTGCTCGACATGGGTGAGCCGGTGCGCATCGTCGATGTCGCCCGTCAGCTCATGGAGCAGGCGGGGACCCCGGTCGACATCGAGTTCACGGGCCTGCGCGACGGCGAGAAGCTGCACGAGGAGCTCTTCGGCGACGACGAGCCGCGTGACGTCCGGCCCCGGCACCCTCTCGTCTCGCACGTGCCGGTGCCGCCGCTCAGTGACGAGGAGGTCCGGGCGCTGCCGACCTCGGGCACGACGGAGGAGGTACGGCGGGCGCTGGCGGCGTCAGGAGGCCAGGTCGGCGTCGACCATGCGGCCGACGACCTCGCCGAACTCGACCGTCGGTGACCAGTCGAGCGCCTCACGTGCCCGCGTCGCGTCTCCCACGAGCTCGGTCGGGTCGGCCGGGCGGACGAACTCCGGGTCGATGACGACGTACCGCTCCCAGTCCTCGACCCCGGCCCGGGCGAACGCCACCGCGACGAACTCGCGCACGGAGTGGGCGACCCCGGTGGCGACGACGTAGTCGCGAGGCACGTCGGCCCGGGCTGCGCGGACCATCGCGTCCACGTAGTCGGGGGCCCAGCCCCAGTCGCGACGGGCATCGAGGTTGCCGAGCGCGAGGCGGCTCGCCCGGCCTTGGGCGATCGCGGCGACGGTCGAGGTGATCTTGCGGGTCACGAAGTGGTCGGGCCGGCGCGGGGACTCGTGGTTGTAGAGGATCGCACTCACGGCGTGGAGCTCGCGGCGGCGGTAGACGTCGACCATCAGGTGGGCGTACGCCTTGGCGGCACCGTAGGGGTTGACCGGGCGCACCGGAGTCGCCTCGTTCTGGGGCGAGCGGTCGGGCTCGCCGAAGATCTCCGCGCTCGATGCCTGCACGAAGCGCACCGGTCGGCCGTGCTTGTCCTGGACCCGCAGCGCCGACTCCATGAGGGACGCCGCCGCCAGAGCGTTGACCCGCGCCGTCAGGTCGGGCTCGTCCCAGGAGCGCGCCACCGAGCTGAGCGCGGCGAGGTTGTAGACCTCGTCCGGAGCGAGGTCGGCGAGCAGGCGACGGACGTCCTGGACCGCGGTCAGGTCGCCGCTGTGCAGCTCGACGCCCGGGACATCCGGCGGCGGCTCGGCGTCGTGCGCGAGCGCGTGTACCTCGACGCCGTCGGCGAGCAGCCGCTCGGCCAGGTAGCTGCCGTCCTGTCCGCCGATGCCGGTGACGAAGGCGAGCGTCATGTCACCAGCCGCCGCGGGTCGCGGCGAGATCGGCGTCGACCATCAGCGCGACCAGCTCGCGGAACGACACCTTCGGCTTCCAGCCCAGCACCTGGTGCGCCTTACTGGCATCGCCGATCAGGTGGTCGACCTCGGCCGGGCGCATGAAGCGCGGGTCCTGGCGGACGTACGGCGTCCAGTCCTCGATGCCGACGTGGCGGAACGCCTCGTCGAGGAAGTCCCGGATCGAGTGCGCCTCGCCGGTGGCGACCACGTAGTCGTCGCCGTGCGGCTGCTGGAGCATGAGCCACATCGCCTCGACGTAGTCGCCGGCGAAGCCCCAGTCGCGCTCGGCGTCGAGGTTGCCCAGCACCAGCTCGTCCTGGAGGCCGAGCTTGATCCGCGCGACCGCCTCGCTGATCTTGCGCGTCACGAACTCCGGTCCACGCCGGGGCGACTCGTGGTTGAAGAGGATCCCCGAGGAGGCGTGCATGCCGTACGACTCGCGGTAGTTGATCGTCATGTAGTGGCCGAAGACCTTGCTGACGCCATAGGGCGACCGGGGCCAGAGCAGGGTGCGCTCGTGCTGCGGGACCTCCTGCACCTTGCCGAACATCTCCGAGCTGGAGGCCTGGTAGAACCGGATCCCTTCGGGCTTGTCACCGGTGTGCAGGCGCACGGCCTCGAGCATGTTGAGCACGCCCTTGGCGGTCACGTCGGTGGTGAGCTGGGCGTTCTCCCAGGAGTAGGCGACGAACGAGACCGCGCCGAGGTTGTAGACCTCGTCCGGGTCGGAGTCCCGCAGCGCCCGGATCAGGCTGGACATGTCGGTGAGGTCGCCGTGGTGAAGCCGCACGTCGGGGAGCAGGCGCTGCACCAGGTCGAGCTTGGGGTTGTTCTGCCCCCGGATGACGCCGTGGACGTCGTACCCCTTGGCGAGCAGGAGTTCGGCCAGGTAGAGCCCGTCCTGGCCGGTGATCCCGGTGATGAGCGCGGTCGGCATGCACGGATTGTGCCAGCGGATCGTTCGCAACCACATGGTTGACAACCCGTCGGGATGCCGGCAGCGTGTTTTCAACCACCTGGTTGAGGAGTATTCGATGGCGGACCAGCTCTCCCGGGCCTTCCAGGCCCTGGCCGACCCCACCCGGCGCGACCTGGTCGCGCGGCTCGCGGCCGACGGCGACGCGACGGTCGGGGAGCTCGCGGCGCCGTACGACGTGAGCGTGCAGGCCGTCTCCAAGCACCTCAAGGTGCTCGAGGACGCCGGTCTGGTGAGCCGCAGCCGGGACGCCCAGCGGCGCCCGGTCCACCTCGAGGCCGAGGTGTTCGACCTGATGACGAAGTGGATCGAGCGCTACCGGCGCCAGGCCGAGGAGCGCTACCGCCGCCTCGACGGTGTCCTCGCCGCGATGGACGAGGACCCCAGGCAGACGAGCGAAGGAGGAGCATCATGAGCGAGACCACGATCGAGGCCGTGAAGGACCTCCCGGTCATCCGGATCACCCGCGAGTTCGATGCGCCGGCCGAGCGGGTCTTCCGGGCGCACACCGACCGCGACCTGTTCGCGCAGTGGATCGGTCCGCGCCGCATCCACACGCGGATCACCGAGTGGGACGCCACCACCGGCGGCCGCTGGGCCTACCGCAACACCCGCGCCGAGGACGGTCTGGACACCGGCTTCTTCGGGTCCTTCCACGAGGTCCGCCCGAACGAGCGGATCGTGCAGACCTTCACCTGGGAGGGCGCGCCGGACGGCGTGAGCCTGGAGACCATGACGTTCGAGGACCTGCCCGATGGTCGCTGCCGGATCGTCGGCACCTCCGTCGTCGAGAGCCTCGAGCTCCGCGACCTGATCCTGTCCAGCGGCATGGAGGTCGGCGTCAACGAGGGCTACGAGAAGCTCGACGCGATCCTGGCGAGCACCTCGTGACCCCCGCCGCCCACCACCGGGAGGTGGCAGCGCTCTTCACCGAGAAGGTCGAGGGCGCCACCGACTGGGACGTGCCCGCACCGGTCGACGGCTGGGTGGCGCGCGACGTCGTGCGCCACCTCGTCACCTGGCTGCCCGGCTACCTCCACTCCCGCGGCCTGCCGCCGCTGCCGGGCGGGCCGTCGGTCGAGGCCGACCCGGTCGGGGCCTGGCGCGCCCAGGCCGACGCCGTCCAGGCGCTGCTCGAGGGCCCCGACGCCGGCCGGGCGTTCGAGGACCCGTTCATGGGTCCGCAGCGGCTCGGCGAGCTGGTCGACCGCATCTACACCGGCGACGTCTTCCTGCACACCTGGGACCTCGCACGGGCCACCGGCCAGGACGACACCCTCGACCCCGAGACCTGCGCGGCCATGCTCGCGGGCATGGAGCCGATCGAGGACGTGATGCGCTCCAGCGGTCAGTACGGCGCCCGGGTGGACGTCCCGGCGGACGCCGATGTGCAGACCCGGCTGCTCGGGTTCATCGGCCGCGATCCGGGGTGGCGCGCCCCGTAGGGTGGCCGGCATGAAGATTCTCGTCACCGGCGGCGCCGGCTACATCGGGTCGGTCACCGCCAAGGCGCTGGAGCAGGCCGGCCACACGCCCGTCATCCTCGACTCGCTGCTCACGGGTCCCCTGGCCTTCGTCAAGGACCGGATCTTCTACGAGGGCGACATCGCCGACCGGGCGCTCGTCCGCCGCGTGATCGACGAGCACCCCGACATCGAGGCGACCATCCACATGGCCGCGCGCATCGTCGTACCGGAGTCGGTGGAGAAGCCCTACGAGTACTACCGCGACAACGTCGCGAAGTCCCTCGAGCTCTTCGACGAGCTCAACCGCCTCGGCAAGCCGCGGGTGCTGTTCTCCTCGTCGGCGTCGCTCTACGCCATGAAGGACGACTTCGAGGTCACCGAGGAGGACGCCCTCGAGCCGCCGTCGCCCTACGCGCGCACCAAGCGGATGATGGAGCAGATCCTCCAGGACATGGCGGTCGCGACCGACCTGCGCGCGATCATCCTGCGCTACTTCAACCCGATCGGCTCCGACCCCGACCTCGAGTCCGGCATCTACGCCAAGGAGCCGTCGCACGTGCTCGGCCAGCTGGTGATGGCCGCGCGCGGCCAGAAGGACGCGTTCACGATCACCGGCGTCGACCACCCGACGCGCGACGGCACGGGCATCCGGGACTACATCCACGTCTGGGACCTCGCGCGCGCCCACGTCCGCGCGATCGAGGAGTTCGACGCGGTGATCGCGGCGGCCGGCGCGCCGAGCGTCGTCATCAACGTCGGCACGGGCGAGGGCGTGACGGTGCGGGAGCTCGTCGCCGCGTTCCAGAACGTCTTCGGCCAGGAGGTGCCGCTGCGCGAGGCGCCGCCGCGTCCGGGCGACGCGGTCGGTGCGTTCGCCAACGTCGACCGCTCGGCCGAGCTGCTCGACTGGCGCACCGAGCTGTCGCTGGAGGACGCGATCGCGTCCGCGCTGGCGTGGGGTGAGAAGCGCCAGGAGATCCTGGGGTACGAGTGAGCCTCGCGGCGCTCCTCCTCGCGCTCGCGCCGGCGAACCCGATCGGTGGTTTCGAGACAGGCGCCGGCGCGCCTTCCTCGACGACCGGGGGCGAGGCGGAGCCGCTGGCGGGCAAGGTCGTGGTGCTCGACCCGGGCCACCAGCTCGGCAACCAGCACCACCCGCGCCGCACCAGCCGTCCGGTGCCGGCCGGTGGCTTCGAGAAGCCGTGCAACACCGCCGGCGGCGACGGGCTCGGCTTCCGCTCCGACCTCGGCACGCTCAACCTGTCCGACGTACCGACGGTGATGGTCGAGCTCGGCAACATGCGCAACGCGCGGGACGCGCACCGGATGACCACGCCGCAGGGGCGGCAGCGGTACGCCGACGCGCTGCTCGGAGCGGTCCGGCGGTTCCTGGGCTGACTACCGCCGCATCCCGCCGAGCAGGAGGCTGGCCAGCGCATCGGCCCGCTCTGCGATCGCCTCTTCGCTGAGATTGCGGCCCTCGAGGCGCAGGGTGAGGGTCTGCAGGATTACCGAGCCCCAGATGCTGTGGGCGATCAGGTCCGAGGAGACGCCGGAGGGCACCTCCTCGCGCCCCACCGCGCGCTCGAGGACCAGCCCGACGTTCCCGATCTGGACCTGCGCGACCGCCTCGCTGAATCGCCCCAGTCGCGCCGGCGCCCCGGCGGTGTCGATGAGGATCCGCAACGACGCCCAGCCGTCCGGCCGCAGGAAGGACTCGAACACGTTGATCGCCAGCTGGCGCAGATCGCCATGCAGGGAGCCCGTGTCGACCGTCCCCAGCGGATCGGTCGTGCCGCTGACCGCGTCGGTCAGCAGGCTGTCCCGGTCCTGCCACCGCAGGTAGACCGTCGACTTGCCGACGCCCGCGCGGCGCGCGACGCCATCCATCGTGAATCCCGACCAGCCGTGCTCGCCGTACTCCTCGAGGGCGGCGTCGATGATCCGCTTCTCCGCCCCCGGGGTCCGTGGACGGCCGCGGCCCCTGCGCGGGGTCTCGTCCTGTGTCGTGGACATGGCTGATTGAACCTCAGAAATGCCGGTCATGTGGGGACGATCGCTAATCTCCAGTCCATGTCGTGGGGGTCGAGGGCGGTGCTGGTCCCGGGGGCGCTCGCGCTGCTCCCAGAGTACGCCGGCATCGAGGACCCCGTCGCGGACCTGCGGGCCGCCTGTGAGCGCGCCGTCGGGCGGCTCTCCGGGGACGTGACGGTGCTGGCCTCGGCGCAGGGCCGACGGGTCGCCGCCCACCTCCTGGACCGGGTGGCGCGGTCGGGCGACGCACCGACGTACCTCGCCGTCGGCAACGGCTCGGCCAAGCGCACCGAGAAGGCGCCGGGCCACGTCGACGACCGCGCCGTCGCGTTCGACGACGCGCTCGGTGCGGCGCTGCGGTCCGGCACGCTCGCCGGCCTCGACCTCACGCTGGCCCCGGACCTGTGGGCCGACACCGACGCAATTGCGTCGCTTGCGCAGGTGCTGCCTCCGGGCCTGCCCGCGACCGTGGACCTCGAGGCCGACCCGTTCGGCGTGCGGTACTGGGTCGCGAGGTGGGAGTGGTGAGGGTCCTCGTCGGGACGCCGGACGCCGACCTGGCCACGCTCTACGCACCACTCGCGGACCCGTGGCTGCGGGTCAACATGGTCGCGACGGTCGA
The DNA here is from genome assembly GCF_054653575.1 of Nocardioides pyridinolyticus. Taxonomy (NCBI): domain Bacteria; kingdom Bacillati; phylum Actinomycetota; class Actinomycetes; order Propionibacteriales; family Nocardioidaceae; genus Nocardioides; species Nocardioides pyridinolyticus. The sequence continues at coordinate 105,231 of NZ_BAAIFY010000008.1, forward strand.
CGGCTCGGCGACCGGTGAGTCCGGTCGCAGCGGCTCGATCAACAACGAGCCCGACCACGTCGTCTTCGAGCACCTGCGCGCGACCGCCGACGCGATCATCGTGGGCGCCGGGACCGCGCGTGCCGAGGGGTACGGCGTCGCGGCGGTGCCGCTCGTCGTGGTGAGCCGTCGCGGCGACGTGCCGGAGCAGCTGCGGGGCGCGCCCGCCGGCTCGGTGCTCCTGGCGACCTGCGGGCACGCCGAGCGGCTCGAGGAGGCGCGGGCGGCGCTCGGCCCCGACCACGTGCTCGTGCTGGGCGCCCACCGCGTCGACCTCGAGGCCCTGCGTCGGGCCCTGGTGGACCGCGGCTGGACCCGGCTGCTGGCCGAGGGGGGACCGCACCTGCTGCGCGACCTGCTCGCCGCCGGCGTCGTCGACGAGCTCTGCACGACGACGGTGCCGCGGCTGATCGCCGGCACCCACCCGCGCATCACGGACGGCCCGCCCGTCGACGTACCGCTGCGCCTGCACACCCTGCTCGAGCAGGACGGCACGATTCTGGCCCGGTGGCTCACCTGAGCCCCTAGGCTCTCGCCATGCCGCGCCCGTTCCGGTCACTGACCGTCGCCACTGCCGCAGCGCTCGCCGCCACCGCCCTGGCGCTCGCCGGGCAGTCCGCGGAGGCCGACGACGCGGTCTTCCGGTCGGTCCCGGGCTTCGCGCCGGACGGCTCGCGGGTCCGCGTCGACCCCGAGCAGTACACCGCCGTCCGGGTCGACACGGACCGGCTGCGCACGCAGCTGGCCGGCTCCGACGTCGTGTCGGTGCCGACACCGGATGGCGGGCTCGAGCGGTTCGAGGTCGAGCCGACCGCGGTGATGGCGCCGGGCCTGGCGAAGCGGCACCCCGAGATCCGCACGTGGGCCGGCCGCTCGCTGGACCACCCGGGCACCACGATCGCCCTCGATCTGACCCCGATGGGCTTCCACGCCTCCGTGCGCGGAGCGGGCGGCCAGGGCGCCTGGTACGTCGACCCGGCGTACGACGCCCGCGGCACCGCCACGCACCTGAGCTACCGCGGCGCCAGCGTGCCGCGTCCCGAGGAGGAGTTCGCCGAGCAGCAGCTCAAGGGCGTCCAGCGGGCCATCGACCGCCGCGCCCGCACCGGCGCGGCCCGGGACGAGGCGACGGTCGAGCAGCGCGTCTATCGGCTCGCGCTGCTCTCGGACCCGCAGTACTCCACGTACTTCGGCGCCGCCAACGTGGTCGCCGAGAAGGTCACGCTGATCAACCGGGTCAACCAGGTCTACAACGACGACCTGGCGATCAACCTCCAGCTGATCGACGGCACCGACGAGCTGAGCCTGGACTCCGAGGCCGAGGCGACCGGGGCCAACGGCCCCTGCGGCGCCCACCCGTGCTTCGACGTCGAGGACAGGGCGGTCGGCTTCCCGGGCGACCTGGACGTCTGCTGGCCCGGCACGCTCGTGCGGATGCCGACCGTGCTCGGCCAGCTGGTCGGCGCGTCGGCGTACGACGTCGGCCACGTCGTGCTCGGCGACAACGGCGGCGGCATCGCCGGCCTCGGCGTCGTCGGCGGCGAGGCGAAGGCGATGGGCTGCACCGGGCTCCCGGAGCCGCAGGGTGACTTCTTCGCCATCGACTACGTCGCGCACGAGCTGGGCCACCAGTTCGGCGGCAACCACACCTTCAACGGCCGGCGCGGCGCCTGCGCCGGCGGCAACCGGGCGAAGATCGCGTCGGTCGAGCCCGGCTCGGGCTCGTCGGTGATGGCCTACGCCGGCATCTGCGGTGCGGACGACCTCCAGCCGCACACCGACCCGTACTTCTCGCAGCGCACCATCTCGGAGGTCGCCCGGCAGGCCACGGCCGACCTGGGCGGTGTGGTCGAGGTGCAGACGGTCTCGCTGACCGGCTTCGACACCGACGGCGAGTCGATCTCGCTGGGGTACGGCGACGCGGCGCCTGTGACGCTCACGCGCGGCGAGGACTACGACGCGGCCGGCATCGAGGCCGCGGTCGAGCAGCTGACCGCCGTGGACGTCACGGTCGCGGGCTGGGGCTACGACGCCAACGACAGCTTCGAGACGTTCCCGGCCCCGTTGACCGAGCCCGACGACACCGGCTTCACGGTGATCTTCGCGGGTGACCCGGACCCGGCGACCGAGGCCAGCGACCGCCTCGACATGGCGTCGCTGACGGTCACCGGCGGCTCGGCCGGCGTGTCCGGCGTGGTCGGTGAGACCGCGCAGGGCGGCCCGAACGGCAACGGCGGCCACGAGGTCGCCACCACCGACAACCACGCGCCGGTCGTGACCGCGCCGGCGACGCGGACGATCCCGATCCGGACGCCGTTCACGCTGTCCGGCTCCGCGACCGACGCGGACGGCGACCCGCTCACCTACCTGTGGGAGCAGAACGACACCGGCGGCGCCGGCGGCACGATGCTCACCAGCAACAACCGCCGTACCGGCCCGCTGTTCCGGATCTTCGGCCGGTACGCCGACGTCACGCCGGAGGGCACGCTGGAGAGCCCGTCCCCGGGCCAGAACCACGCGACCGGCACCGGCAGCACGCGCACGTTCCCGGACCTGCGGCAGGTCCTCAGCGGCCACACCAACGCCCGCACCGGCCGGTGCCCGGCCGTGCCGAGGACGCGGGAGAGGCCGCTCAAGGACCTGCGGGTGCTCAACTGCTACTCGGAGTTCCTCCCGGTCAAGGGGTACGTCGGCACCGCCGGCTCCGACCGGCCGGCGATGCACTTCCGCCTCACCGCGCGCGACGGCGCCCCCGGTGGCGGCGGGGTCGGCCACGCCGACGTGACCGTGCGGATCGACCCGAAGGCCGGGCCGTTCCTCGTCGACTCGTTCGGCAAGAGGGGGCGGCGGGTCGCGGGCGGCTCCGAGCGGGTGATCCGCTGGCAGGTGAACAACACCCGCAAGCTCGCGCCGTACGTCGAGATCCTCCTGTCCCTCGACAACGGCCGCACCTGGAACCACGTCCTCGCCCGGAAGGCGAAGAACGACGGCGCCAAGCGGGTCCTCATCCCCGCCGTCGCCACCGACCGGGCCCGGATCATGGTCCGCGCGCTCGACAACTACTTCTTCGACGTGAACGACAGGGCGTTCGTGGTTCGCTGAGCTCCGCTTGGGATAGTCCCTGACCGTCGAGGGGTCGACACGCCGTCCGGACCCCTCGAACGTCAGGGACTACCCCAGAAGGAGCCTGTGGAGGAGCGACTCGGGCATTCGTCAAAGCGGGCAGAGTCCCGACATGGATCTGTCCGAGGTGTCGCGTGGAGTCGTCGTCCCCGCGCGCGTCGACGCTTCGGGCCAGACCGGCCCGACCAGGGACCAGGCGCGCGGGCCCTTCTGGCGCCGCACGGGTCGCGGCTTCTACGTGCCCGCCGACGTCGACGGGACGAACGTCGAGCAGCGGATCGTGGAGGCGGCGGCCGCGCTGCCGGAGGAGTGGGGCGGCGTCACGGGCTGGGCGGCGCTGGCCTGGCAGGGCTCGACCTGGTTCGACGGGACGCCGTGGGGCGGGGGAGTCCCGCGCCCGGTCACCCTCGCGATCGGTGGCAACCGCTGGGCGCGGCCGCAGGCGGGGTTCTTCGAGACCTCGGAGGAGCGGCTGTCTCCGCGCGACCTCGTCGTGGTCGACGGGTTGCGGGTGACCACCGCCGTGCGGTCGACCTGGTTCGAGATGCGGTACGCCGCCGACGAGCGTGACGCCGCGATCACGCTGTCGATGGCGTGCTTCAACGACGCGGTGTCGCTCGACGAGATGGCCGAGTACGCGCTCAACCTGAACGGCTGGACCGGCATCCCGAAGGGACGGGCGGGACTGGCGCTCGGTACGGAGAACGCCTGGTCCCCGCGCGAGGTCGCGATGGCCCACGTCTGGCAGCTCGACGCGGAGCTCGGACGACCGCTCCACAACGTCCCGGTCTTCGACCTCGACGGGCGGCACCTCGGCACGCCCGACGTGCTCGACCCGGTGACCGGCGTGTGCGGTGAGTACGACGGTGCCCTCCACCTCGCCGGCGTACGACGCGCGAAGGACGTCGCCCGCGAGGGGGACTTCCGGGCGAGCGGCCTGGAGCCCGTCACCATGCTCGCCGGCGACGTCCGCGACCCGAGCCGCTTCATCGAGCGGCTGCGAGCTGCCTACGACCGGGCCGGTGACCTCCCCGACGCGCGTCGCCGCTGGACCCTCGAACGGCCGGACTGGTGGATCGACACCACGACCGTCGCCGCCCGCCGTGCGCTCAGCCCGCGGCTGCGGGCGCGGCTGCTCGCGCACCGGGCCGCGTGAGGGGTCCTCGCCGGGGTAGTCCCTGACGAGATGGGGGCCGACACGCCGTCCGGACCCCCACTTCGTCAGGGACTACGCCAAACGGGCAGGTCCACAAGCCGAGCGAGGAGCAGCCCCGACGAGCTCGGATGCAGCCAGGTTGGCCGGATCGCCGACCTGCTTCGTTGGGTTGCCCTAGCCTTCGCCTGTGCGGATGGATTGGTTGCCGGTCTCGGCAGCCCTGTTGCTGACCGGGGCGCTCGCGTTCTGTGCCGGCGTCTTCCTGCTGCCCTCCTCCGAGGACGGCGACGCCGGCGACACCCTGCGCATCGTGCAGGAGTCGGGCGGCCAGTGGATGGTCGCGGCGACCGTGCTGTTCCTCGCCTCGGTCTGCCTCACGCTCGGCCTGCCGGCGATCATGACGCTGATCCAGCGCCGCGGCTGGCGCATCGGCGTCGTCAGCGGGATCGCCCTCGAGATCGGGTTCCTCGGCACCGCGGGCTTCGCCATGCTCATGGTCTTCTTCCGCGCGCTGGTGGAGGCCGACTCGATCGACACCGGCAACTTCGACGCCGTCGCCTCCGAGGCCGGCCTCGCGGTGTTCCTCTACGTCTGGATCGTCGGGCTCTACCTCGGTGAGCTCCTGCTGGCGCTCGCGCTCCTCCGGGCCCGGACCACGCCGCGCTGGGTGCCGCTGGCCCTGGCCCTCCACGTCGTGGCCTCCCTCGTCAGCCAGGGGCTCCCGGACTACGTCGGCAAGGCGACGGCGCTGCTGTTCCTGCTCGCGTTCGCCGGGATCGCGATCCAGACCACGTCGCCGGGAACCCGGCGCGGCCTCGGCTGAGCGCCACCGCGGCGCTCGACGGTCAGCGGAGCTTCAGGGACCCCGAGGTCGTCGCCGGGAACGACAGCGCCGCGTCCTGCGCGATCCGCTCGTCGAGGGCGGCCGCGACGTCGTCGGGCCAGGGAGCGGTACGCCGCGTGCTCATGTCGATGTGGAGGAAGATCTCCTCCATCACGCAGCTCAGCCGCTGGTGGGTCTCGTCGAGGAGGTACACCAGGGCGTGCGCGGCCCGCTCGGACCGGCCGAGCAGCCGGACCCGGGTCGACATCCGGTCGCCGGTGCGGAGCTCGGCGAGGTAGGTGACGTGGTGCTCGGCCGAGAAGCAGGCGTGGCCCTGCGCGGGCCAGTTCTGCGGGATCCCGAGGGAGACCAGGGACTCGTCGAGGCCCTCGCTCGCGATGCCGGTGTAGTGCCGCACGTTGAGGTGCCCGTTGACGTCCTCGAACGCGATCGGCACGGGCTGCTCGGCGTACGCGGGGAGTCCGGCCAGCTGGTCGTAGGTGGGGTGGCTCACGATCGGCGACCTTACCCCCACACCCCCGCAGGCCTAGGGTGGCCCGGTGACCACCGGGGACCGGGCCAGGCAGGCGCACGAGGAGCTCGCGGCGGCCCTGGAGGCCGTCGCTGAGCACGGACGGGTGAGCGGTCGCCTCCAGCGGGCCCGCGTCGCCGAGGACGACGCGCAGCGGGCGGCGACCGAGGCACGCACGCGGCTCGCCCGCGAGACCGCCGAGGTCGCGGCGCTCGAGTCGTTCAGCCCGACGCGGATCTGGGCGACCCTGTGCGGTCGCCGCGACACCGATCTCGACCGCGAGCAGGCCGAGCGCCAGGCGGCGGAGTACGCCGTCGCGCGGGCCGACGCCTGGCTGCAGTCCGCCCACGACGAGGTGCGCCGGGCCGAGGCCGAGCTGGCCGCGCTCGGCGACGTGCACGCGCGGCGCGAGCGCGCCCTGACCGCCGTGGAGGACGCGCTGGTCGCCGCCGGCGGTCCGGTCGCGGACGACCTCACCCGGATCGCCGGTGAGCTGGCGGGGACCCGGTCGGAGGCGACCGAGGTGGCCGAGGCGAGCGCGGCCGGGGGCCACGCGGCGTCCCGCCTGGACGCGGCGGGTCAGCGGCTCGGCTCGGCCGGCGGTTGGGCGACCTACGACACCTTCTTCGGCGGCGGGCTGCTCACTGACGCGATGAAGTACAGCCACATGGACGAGGCGCAGCGGCTGCTGCACGAGGCGGACCAGGCGCTGCGTCGCTTCGCCGCCGAGCTCGCCGACGTCGGCCTGCAGGTCGCGGTGGAGGGCCTCGCGGTCGACGGGCTCGCCCGGGCCTTCGACGTCTGGTTCGACAACATCTTCAGCGACTGGTCGGTGAAGTCCCGGATCCAGGAGGCCTCCCGGCGTACCCAGGAGGCGGCGCACCTGGTCGCCCAGCTGCGCCACCGGCTCGCCGACCGGAGCCGCGAGCTCGCCGACCGTCAGGTCGCCCTGGTGGCCGAGCGAGAGCGGCTGCTCGCCGGCTGAGACCCGCGAGCGTCGGCCCTACTTGTTCGCCTTACGCGCTCGGCTCGCAATCTTCGCCCGGTCGTTCTGGTCGAGGATGACCTTGCGGATGCGCACCGTCTCCGGGGTGACCTCGACGCACTCGTCGTCGCGGCAGAACTCCAGGCACTGCTCGAGCGACAGCTTGCGCGGCGGGACCAGCTTCTCGAAGTTGTCGGAGGTGGCGGACCGGATGTTGGTCTGCTGCTTCTCCTTGGTGATGTTGACGTCCATGTCGTCGGCGCGCGAGTTCTCGCCGACGATCATGCCCTCGTAGACCTCGGTGGCCGGCTCGACGAACATCACGCCGCGCTCCTGGAGCGAGGTCATGGCGTACGCCGTGGCCGCGCCCTTGCGGTCCGCGACGAGCGAGCCCGAGGCGCGCGAGCGGATCTCGCCGGCCCACGGCTCGTAGCCCTCGGAGATGTGGTGGGCGATGCCGGTGCCGCGGGTGGTGGTGAGGAACTCGGTGCGGAAGCCGATCAGGCCGCGCGCCGGGACCAGGAACTCCATGCGCACCCAGCCGGTGCCGTGGTTGGTCATCTGCTCCATCCGGCCCTTGCGGGTCGCGAGCATCTCGGTGATCGCGCCGAGGTACTCCTCGGGCGCGTCGATGGTCAGGCGCTCGACGGGCTCGTGGACCTTGCCGTCGACCTCCTTGGTGACCACCTGCGGCTTGCCGACGGTGAGCTCGAAGCCCTCGCGGCGCATCTGCTCGACGAGGATCGCCAGCGCCAGCTCGCCGCGGCCCTGGACCTCCCAGGCGTCCGGGCGCTCGGTCGGGAGGACCCGCAGCGACACGTTGCCGACCAGCTCGGAGTCGAGGCGGTCCTTGACCAGGCGCGCGGTGACCTTCGAGCCCTTGACCTTGCCGACCAGCGGCGAGGTGTTGGTGCCGATGGTCATCGAGATCGCCGGCTCGTCGACGTGGATGAGCGGCAGCGCGACCGGGTTCTCCGGGTCGGCGAGCGTCTCGCCGATGGTGATGTCGGGGATGCCCGCGACCGCCACGATGTCACCCGGCCCGGCGGACTCGCCCGGCTTGCGCTCGAGGCCCTCGGTCACGAGGAGCTCGGTGATGCGGACGTTCTTCACCTCGCCGTCGCGGCGGATCCACGCGACGGTCTGGCCCTTCTTCAGGTTGCCCTGCTTGATGCGCAGCAGCGCGAGGCGGCCGAGGAACGGCGAGGAGTCGAGGTTGGTGACGTGCGCCTGGAGGGGCGCGCCCTCGTCGTACGTCGGCGCGGGGATCGTCTCGAGGATGGTCTTGAACAGCGGCTCGAGGTCGGGGGAGTCCGGCAGCTCGCCGTTCTCCGGCGCCTCGAGTGCGGCGACTCCGGCCCGGCCGGAGGCGTAGACGACCGGGAAGTCGAGCGCGTCCTGGCTGTGGTGCTCGTCGAGCAGGTCCATGAACAGCTCGTAGGTCTCGTCGACGACCTCGGCGATCCGCGCGTCGCCGCGGTCGGTCTTGTTGACGACGAGGATCACCGGCATGTCGGCGTTCAGGGCCTTGCGCAGCACGAAGCGGGTCTGCGGCAGCGGGCCCTCGGAGGCGTCGACGAGCAGCACGATGCCGTCGACCATCGAGAGGCCGCGCTCGACCTCGCCGCCGAAGTCGGCGTGGCCGGGGGTGTCGATGATGTTGATCGTCATCGGCTGGCCGCCGGCGGCCGGGCCGGCGTAGTGCACGGCGGTGTTCTTCGCGAGGATCGTGATGCCCTTCTCGCGCTCGAGGTCGCCGGAGTCCATCACTCGCTCGGCGACACCCTCGGCCTGGTGCTCGGTGAAGGCACCGGCCTGCTTGAGCATGGCGTCGACGAGGGTGGTCTTGCCGTGGTCGACGTGGGCGACGATCGCGACGTTGCGCAGGTCGCTGCGAGAGGTAGGCACGAGGATCGAGTCTAGTTGTTCCGCCTCCGTCGACCCGCATCCCCGATGCCCGCGAACGCAGGGGGCGCACTCCGGCATGCCTAGGCTGGGGGCATGCCGAGGATCGCCACCAACGACCGCGTCGACCGCGACCAGCTGCTCGACTTCGTCCGCACCCGGCACCACCTGGTGCTCGTGACCACCCGCGCCGACGGCCGCCCGCAGGTCTCGCCGGTCACCGGCGGCGTGGACGCCGACGGACGGATCGTCATCTCGACCTACCCCGACCGGGCCAAGGCCGTGAACCTGCGCCGGGACCCGGCCGCGTCCGTGCTGGTGCTCTCCGACGAGTGGGACGACGCCTGGGTGCAGGTCGACGGGACCGCCGAGGTGCTGGACATGCCCTCGTCCGAGGCCGAGGACGGCCTGGTCGAGTACTTCCGCTGCATCAGCGGCGAGCACCCGGACTGGGAGGAGTACCGCCAGGCGATGCGCCGGCAGGGCAAGTCCCTGCTGCGGATCACCGTCGACCGGTGGGGTCCGGTCGCCACCGGCGGCTTCCCGCCCGACCGGACACCGTGACCGGTCCAGTCCTCCGGTCCAGTCACCTCCGGTAGACCGGCCGGATCGCGCCTAGGCTGCCGCCGTGCGCGGCTTGCCCCCCTTGGGCCGCTGGATCGGCCTTGCCATGATCTGCGCCGGGCTCGGGACGGTGTCCGTGGCGCGCCCGGACATGGCCGCGGCCGTCGCCCCGCGAGCCTCCGCCGACCGCCCGACCGCGGTCGCCATCTCCTCCGACGGGACCGCCTACGTCGGGTTCGCCGGCGGTGACCGGATCCGGCGCCTCGCCGCCGGCACCGGCAAGCCCCGGGGGACGCTGAGGCTCCCGGACAGCAGTGCCGTCGCCGGGCTCTTCGCCACCAGCGGCGGCTCGGTCTGGGTGGACCAGGAGAGCGGCGTCTCGCTGCTGGGGCGCAACGGCCGCGTGCTCACCAGGTTCGGCCACCGGCCCGAGCGGAGCTGTGGGGCCGCCGCGCCCGCATCGCGCTACGGCGGCATCACCGCCCACGGCGACACCGTGTACGTCGCCAACCGCTGCCACGGGAGCGTCTCGGTCTACTCCCGGAAGGGTCGCCTCCGCGCGACCGTCGACCTGCCCGGGCGTGGCTATTCCCGGGGCATCGCCTACGGCGTCGCCCAGGACGGCCGGCCGGCGACGCTGTACGTCGCGATGCCGGACCGGGGCGTCGTGCTGGCCTACCGGGCGTCGTCGCTGCGGAAGTCCTCCAGGCCGATGCGCGCCTACACGGTCAAGCGGCCCGTCGGCGGCAGGAAGCCCCAGCCGGCCGGCGTGGCCGTCGACAAGAGGGGCCAGCTGACCATCGCCGACCGGGCGAACAACGCGCTCTACCTGGTGGACGCCAACAACCACTTCTCGCTCTACCGCACCCTCGGGCACCCGCCGCGGGCGAGCCGCGAGGCGGGGCGGCTGAACACGCCCGGCGCCATCGCGCAGCACCCGCACGACGGCAGCGGGATCGCCGGCGACCTGTTCATCGCCGACACCAACAACACCCGCGTCCAGCGCTGGGACAACGGGGGGTACACGTACTGGGCCAAGCAGGTGAACGCCGCTGGTGACGGCCCCCGCGGCCCCAGCGGCCCGGACCATCCGGACCCCCCGACGGCCGAGGGCCCGGTCAACCAGACCCTGCCCTCGATCACGGGCACCGCGGCGGTCGGGCGGGTGCTCGTCTGCTCGGAGGGCACGTGGATCGCCCCGGGCGGTCCGGCGGGCGGCACGGTCGAGTTCACCTACCGCTGGCGCCGGGACGGGGCCAGGATCCCGGGAGCCACCGCGCCGACGTACGCCGTGGTCCAGGACGACGACGGCACGGCGCTGGACTGCGTGGTGCGGGCGGAGAACCACTTCGGCTACCGCGAGGCCACCTCGCTCCCGATCACCGTCGGTGGGGGCACGGGCGGCGGCGACCGCCCGACCAACACGACGCGGCCCGCGATCACGGGCAGCCCCACCGTCGGCGCGACGCTGGCGTGCGACAGGGGCGTGTGGACGGGCACGTCCCCGACGTTCTCCTATCAGTGGAGGCGCGACACCGCCCCGATCGCGGACGCGACCTCGCCGAGCTACACGGTCGTCGCGGCCGACGGCGGCACGACGCTGACCTGCACGGTCACCGCGACGACGTCGGCCGGGGGAACCTCGGCGACGTCCGCAGCCTTCGCGATCGGGGGAGCCACCGCAGGGCCGGCCAACACCTCGCCGCCGTCGATCTCGCCGGCCGGCCCGGCGGCCGTCGGCACCCCGCTCACCTGCAGCCCCGGCGCCTGGACCGGGGCGACCCAGCCCTACGCGTACGCCTGGCGCCGCGACGGCCTCGCGATCGTCGGCGCCACTACGGCGACGTACACACCGACCGCCGCGGACGCCGGCAGCAGGCTCGTCTGCCTGGTGATCGCCAGCAACGACGTCGGCAACGCCGCCGCCACCTCGCCGGACGTCACCGTCGTCGACGCGAACCCGCCGACGAACGCCGGTGGGGCCGCGGCCCCGACCCTGTCCGGCTCGGGCGCGGTCGGCACCGCGCTCACCTGCAGCAAGGGCACCTGGACCGGCACGGGCATCGACCACCGCTACTCGTGGAACCGGAACGGTGCTCCGATCGCGGACACGAGGTCGGACAGGTACGTCGTGCTGAGCGAGGACCTGGGGACGAGCATCTCCTGCACGGTGACCGCGAGGAACGCCGCCGGGACGCGGACGGCCACGACCGCCGGCATGAGCCTCGACGGCATCGTCGGGGGCGCCCCGGCACCGGGCGCGGCCCCGGCGATCACGGGGACGGCGGCCGTCGGCCAGACGCTCACCTGCGACCCGGGCACCTGGACGAATGCCCCGACCGGCGTCACCACCCTCTGGCAGCGCGACGGCGAGACCGTCGGCACCGGCCCGACCTGGGTCGTGGTCGCCCCGGACACGACGGCCACGCTGCGCTGCCTGGTCATCGCGTCGAACGCCGCGGGCGCGGGCGCGGCCCGCTCGACCGGGGTCGGCGGGGGCGCGTGCCAGGGTGCGACCGGCGTCGTGATCAACGGTGGCGCCGCCGACACCATCTCGCCGCACGTCCAGCTCTCGATCCGGGTGCCGGCCGGCACGACGTCGATCTCGATCTCGAACCGGTCCGACATGTCGGGTGCGCAGACCGTGAGCCCGTCGGGCACGTGCACCTACGCCTGGACGATGGACTCGGTCCCCGGCCTGCCGCTGACCTGGTCGGTCTACGTCCGGCTCGACGGCACCGGCACGATCTACTCCGACGCGATCCGGATCGACCAGCCGGTGTCGCGGTTCGGCCTCTGGTGAATGCCATGCTGATCGCATGACGTGCCGGTTCGTGCCGCCCTACCTGCTGGAGCGGGTCGCGCCGCAGAGCCTCGTCGTCGACGCCGGACTGCGCGGGCGGCGTACCGCCCTGCATCTGGAGGGCCGGTCCCCCAGCCTGCCCGGGCGTCCTGCCTGGGTCGTGCACTCCGCCGACAACGACACCGGGCTGCCGGGGCGCCGGGTGCGCGCCGCCGGCGAGGAGGAGTCGGGAGACGTCGCCGTCGACGAGGCCGCGGCGGGCATCGAGGGCGCGCTCGCGCTGTTCGGTGAGGTCTACGGGCGGTCGTCCTACGACGGCCACCGGGCCCGCGTCAGCCTGACCGTGCACTACGGGCGCGACTACGACAACGCCTTCTGGGACGGCACCCAGCTGGTCTTCGGCGACGGCGACGGCCGGGTCTTCGACCGGTTCACCAGGCCCGTCGACGTCCTCGGGCACGAGCTCACGCACGCGGTGACCGAGCACTCCGCCGGGCTGCGCTACCGCCAGCAGTCCGGTGCGCTCAACGAGTCGGTCTCCGACGTCTTCGCCGCCTGCCTCAAGCAGCGCCTGCTCGGCCAGACGCCCGACGAGGCCGACTGGCTGATCGGCCAGGGGCTCTTCCTGCCCGGCGTCGAGGCCCGCGCGCTGCGCGACATGGCCCAGCCCGGCACGGCGTACGACGACCCGGTGCTCGGTCGCGACCCGCAGGTCGCCCACCTCGACGACTACGTGGTCACCGACGACGACAACGGCGGGGTCCACATCAACTCCGGCATCCCCAACCGGGCCTTCCAGCTCGCCGCGACCTGGATCGGCGGCTCGTCCTGGGAGGGCGCCGGCCGGATCTGGTACGCCGCCCTCACCGGTGGCGAGGTGCAGGCGGACACCGACTTCGCCGGGTTCGCCGCGGCCACGGTCGCGGCGGCGGCCGAGCACGCCGACGACGTACGCCGGGCCTGGGCGACGGTGGGCGTCGTGCTCCCGACCCGGCGGGTGAGCGTGCGGCGCACCGGCGGGTTCGCCGGGCTGCGGGTCGGCGGCGAGGTCGACCTCGACGGCGACGACCCGCGCGCGGCCGAGGTGGCCGACCTCGCTGGCCGGGTGGACCTGCGAGCGCCGACGGCGGACGGCGACACCCCCCAGGCCGACCGGTTCGTCTACGACTTCGACGTGTGCGGCGAGTGCGTCCGGGTGCCCGAGCAGCACCTCACGGCCGACCTGCGGCGACTGGCGGACGTGGTGCTGGCGCGGTAGTCCCTGCCGGAATCGGGGTGTGGGCGCTCCCAACCCCCGGAACGTCAGGGACTACCCCAGTTCCGGGCCAGTGTCAGGCCAGCGCGCGGTCCAGCGCGGCCGCGACGTGGAGGGTCGTGCAGGGGAACACCGGGATGTTGGCGTCGGCCTGGCGGACCAGCAGCTCGAGCTCGGTGCAGCCGAGGATCACGCCGCCGGCGCCGGCGTCCCAGAGCTCGTCGATGAGCGAGACCATCGTGCGGCGCGAGGAGTCGAGGACCTTGCCGTGCACCAGCTCGTCGTAGATGACCCGGTTGACGGTCTCGTGGTGCCGCTCGGCCGGCACGTGCACGGTGAGGCCGTGCGAGGCGATCCGGTCGGTGAAGAACGACCGCGACATCGCGAACGTCGTGCCCAGGAAGCCGACCTGGCTCAGCTCCTGCTCCTTGCACGCGTCGGCGACCACGTCGGCCAGATGCACCATCGGGATGTCGACGGCGTCGGCCACCTGGTCGGCGACCCGGTGGAAGGTCGTGGTGCAGAGCAGGAGGAAGTCGGCGCCCGCCGCCTCGACGCCGCGCGCGGCCCGGACGAGGATCTCGGCGACGTCGTCCCAGCGCTCCTCGGCCTGGAGGGCGGTCACCTCGGCGAAGTCGACCGACACCATCGCCGTCCGGGCCGACGCGAGGCCGCCGAGCCGCTGCTCGACGCCCTGGTTCAGCGCCTCGTAGTACGCCGCACTGCTCTCCCAGCTCAACCCGCCGACGAGTCCGATGGTCTGCATGGGAGCACTCTGTCAGAGAACGCGGTGCACCTTGTGCTGGGACGCCTGCGCCTTGGGACGGATCACCAGCTCGTCGATGCTGACGTGCCTCGGGCGGGTGACCATCCAGGTGATGGTCTCGGCGATGTCGTCGGCGGTGAGCGGCTCGGCCACGCCCGCGTAGACGGCGTCGGCCTTCTCCTGGTCGCCACCGAACCGGACCACCGAGAACTCCTCGGTCCGCACCATGCCCGGCGCGATCTCCATGACCCGGACCGGCTGGTCCACGAGCTCGAGGCGCAGCGTCTCGTTGACGACCTTGGTGCCGTGCTTGGCGGCGGTGTAGCTCGCGCCGCCCTCGTAGGCGACGCGGCCCGCGGTCGAGCCGACGTTGAGGATCACGCCGTCGCCGGTCGCGACCAGCGCGGGCAGCAGCGCCCGGGTCACCTGCATCAGGCCGATCACGTTGACCTCGTAGGTACGCCGCCAGTCGTCGGTGTCCGCCTCGGCCACCGGGGTGGCGCCGAACGCACCGCCGGCGTTGTTGACGAGTACGTCGAGGCGCCCGCCGACCGCGGCCGCCAGCCCCGCGACGGAGTCGGCGTCGGTCACGTCGCAGACCACCGCCGTACCCCCGATCTCGGCGGCGAGGTCCTCGATCCGGTCCCGGCGCCGGGCGGCGCAGAGGACGTGGAAGCCCTGCGTGGCGAGGTGGCGGGCGGTCGCGGCACCGATGCCGCTGCTCGCCCCGGTCACCACGGCGCTCCGCGTCTGCTCCATGAAGGCCATTCTGGTCGGCCCGGCCAAGTGCTGGCACACTGACCTGTCGTTCTCGGAAGGTGGGTGTGCGATGCGCGCTGCGGCGGCGGTGGCCGGACTGCTCGGCGGCCTGTGCTGGGTGGGTGCCCTGCGGATGGACCTGCTCGCGGTGCTCGGCGCGGCCCTGCTCGCGATCGCCGTGCTCGGCGCCGGCGCCGCCCTGGTGAGCCGCAGCGCCGTCGGGCTGCGGGTCCTCGTGGCCTTCTGCTTCCTCGCGCTGGTCGCCTCGGTGCTCCAGGTGCTCCGCGACAACGTCGACCCGGACGTCGTGCTGGCCGCGGCGGGCGTCGTCGCCGTGGTCGTCGCCGGCCTCGCGCTGGCGCGTCGGCCCCCCCGCGAGCAGCGCGTCGGCGGATCGCACGCGGCGTGATCGGGAATCATCCGTCTCGCGTACTTGTTCACCGTGGTTGACCTGTAGTCCCGACGAACCCGAGGTGCCCGTGGACGCGATCCGGCGTGTGGCGATGATCAGCCTGCACACGTCCCCGCTCGACCAGCCCGGCACCGGCGACGCGGGCGGCATGAACGTCTACGTGATCGAGCTGTCCAAGCGGCTCGCGGCACGGGGCATCGAGGTCGACATCTTCACCCGCGCCACGAGCTCCTCGCTCGACCCGGTCGTCGACTGCGGCGGGGGCATCGCCGTCCGCCACATCCATGCCGGCCCGTTCGAGGGACTGACCAAGGGCGAGCTGCCCGGCCAGCTCTGTGCGTTCGCCCGCGAGGTGCTGCGGGCCGAGGCCGCGCAACCGGTCGGCCACTACGACGTCGTGCACTCCCACTACTGGCTCTCCGGCCAGGTCGGCGCCCTCGCGCGCGACCGCTGGGGCGTCCCGCTCGTGCACTCGATGCACACGATGGCCAAGGTCAAGAACGAGGCGCTGGCCGAGGGCGACAGCCCCGAGCCGGTCGCGCGCGTGATCGGCGAGGAGCAGGTGGTCGCGGCCGCCGACATGCTCGTCGCCAACACCGACCTGGAGGCCAAGCAGCTGATCAACCTGTACGACGCCGACCCCTCGCGCGTCGAGGTCGTCCACCCCGGGGTGGACCTCGACGTCTTCCGGCCGCGCGACAAGGGGCGGGCCCGTGCCGAGCTGGGCCTGCCGGGGGACGCGTCGGTGCTGCTGTTCGCCGGCCGCCTCCAGCCCCTCAAGGCCCCCGACGTGCTGCTCCGCGCGGTCGCCGAGCTGCTGCGCCGCGACCCCGGCCTCCGGGCCCGGCTGGTCGTCCCGGTCGTCGGCGGGCCCTCCGGCTCCGGGCTCGAGCACCCCGAGTCGCTCGCCCAGCTGGCCACGGGCCTCGGCCTCGACGACGTGGTCCGGTTCGTGCCGCCCGTCGCCCAGGACGACCTGGCCCGCTGGTGCGCGGCCGCGACCTTGGTGGCGGTCCCGTCCTACAACGAGTCCTTCGGCCTGGTCGCCGCCGAGGCCCAGGCCACCGGCACCCCGGTCGTCGCCGCGGCCGTCGGTGGCCTGACCACCGTCGTACGCGACGGGCGCAGCGGGCTGCTCGTCGACGGCCACGACGCGGGCACGTGGGCCGACGCCCTGGCCCGGGTGGTCGGCGACGACGACCTCCGCCTGCGGCTGGAGGCCGGGGCGCTCGAGCAGGCGCGCCGGTTCTCGTGGGAGCGGACCGCGGAGAGCACGCTCGACGTGTACGCCCGCGCCCGGGCCGACCTCAAGGAGACGGTGTGAACGACGCCGCCCAGGTGATCCGCGACCACCTCGCCGCGAGCGAGGTGGAGTACGAGGAGACCGCCGACGGCGTGTTCTCGTTCTCGCTGCCGGGGGAGAAGAAGCTCCAGACCGCCGTCCGCCTCGACGTCGGCGAGCACGCGCTCGGCGTCCACGCGTTCGTCTGCCGCGCACCGGACGAGAACCACGAGCGGGTCTACCGCTGGCTGCTCGAGCGCAACCTGCGGATGTACGGCGTCGCGTTCGCCCTCGACCGGCTCGGCGACATCTACCTCGACGGTCGCCTCCCGCTCGCCACCGTCACCCCCGACGAGCTCGACCGGCTGCTCGGCTCGGTGCTGACCTATGCCGACGAGTCGTTCAACACGATCCTCGAGCTCGGCTTCGCCTCCTCCATCCGCAAGGAGTGGGAGTGGCGGCAGCTGCGCGGGGAGTCGACGAAGAACCTGGAGGCCTTCCGCGGCCGGCTCGAGGCGGACGGCGTGGGGGTGTCGGACGGGGACCCGTCGGCGTAGTCACGGACGAAACGGTCGTCCGGGAGGTGGGAAGGTGCGGAACGTCCGTGGGTACGCCCCAGCGGCGACCTCGGCACAGGCCACGCCGCGCCGGGTCAGGCGGGCGGCGAGACCTCCGCGGCGCGGGTGCGTGGCTTGCGGCGGGCGACGGCCACGCCGACGAGGGCGAGCGCGCCACCGGCGTACGCCATCGGGGGCGGCGCCTCGCCCAGGAAGACCAGGCCCAGGACGATCGTGATCGGCGGCACCAGGTAGGTCGTGACGCCCAGGCTGCTGGCGGTCATGTGGCGCAGGGCGTAGGCGTAGGTCGTGAAGGCGATCGCGGTCGGGAAGACGCCGAGGTAGGCCAGCCACAGGCTCGACGACACCGGCGCGTCCTGGGCCTGGTCGATGAGCTGGCCGAGGAACGGCAGGCAGACGACCGCGCCGACCGAGCACGCCAGCCAGGTCACGTGGATCGCCGGGAGCTTGGCGACCAGCGGCTTCTGGAGGATCAGGCTGATCGAGTAGACGAACGCGGACAGCAGGCAGAGCGCGACGCCGACGACGTCGTGGTCGGAGCCGTCGCCACCGGAGAGGCTGATCAGCCCGACGCCGGCGAAGGCGAGCGCGAGGCCGCCGGCGAGGTACGCCGTGAACCGCTCGTTCAGGAAGATGGCGGCCAGCACCGCGATGAGCACGGGGGAGATCTGGATCAGCATCGCCGCGGTGCCGGCGTCGATCCGCCGCTCGCCGGCGTTGAGCGCGACGTTGTAGATGCCGAACCACAGCACGCCGATCGTGACGATCGAGACCCACTGCCGGCCGGTCGGCCGGGGCAGGCCGCGCGGGAGCGCGACCACGGCGAGGCAGAGAGCGCCGACGAGCAACCGCCCCAGCGACAGTGCGCCCGGCGAGAAGTCGTCGCCGAGGTAGCGGATGCCGACGAACGCCGAGGCCCAGAGCACCAGCGTGACCCCGACGGCCGCGAGCGGCAGCCAGGACGGCGGGGTGGTGCTGGTGGGGGCGGCCGGGGCGGCCGTCGTACTCGTCACCCGCTCAGCCTAGGGATGCCCGACCGCACCCGACACGCGGGTTTCGGACGTCGATGCGCGATCCGCCGCCAGTTCCTCAGAGGTCGAGCTTGTAGCCGAGCCCGCGCACCGTCACGAGGTACTTCGGCTCGCCCGGGTCGGGCTCGATCTTGGCGCGCAGACGCTTGACGTGGACGTCGAGCGTCTTGGTGTCGCCGACGTAGTCCGAGCCCCACACGCGGTCGATGAGCTGGCCGCGGGTGAGTACCCGGCCGGGGTTGCGCAGGAACATCTCGAGGAGCTCGAACTCCTTCAGCGGCAGCCGTTGGGTCTGGCCGTCGACGGTCACCACGTGCCGCTCGACGTCCATGCGGACCGGCCCGGCCTCGAGGGTCGAGGGAGCGACGTCCGGCTCCTGGCCGCGCCGGAGCACGGCCCGGATCCGGGCGACCAGCTCGCGCGGGGAGTACGGCTTGGTGACGTAGTCGTCGGCGCCCAGCTCGAGGCCGACCACCTTGTCGACCTCGTCGTCCTTCGCGCTGACCATGATCACCGGCACGCTCGAGGTCTGCCGGATCTGCCGGCACACCTCGGTGCCGGGAAGCCCGGGCAGCATGAGGTCGAGCAGGACGATGTCCGCGCCGTTGCGGTCGAACTCCGTGAGCGCGGAGTGGCCGTCGGCCGCGATCGCGACCTCGTACCCCTCCTTGCGGAGCATGTAGGCGAGAGCGTCGCTGTAGCTCTCCTCGTCCTCGACGACGAGCACTCGGGTCATCGGGTGGCCTCCTGGTTCCTGTGGGTGGTGCGCGCCGGGTGGTGGCGCGGCAGGGTCAGTGTGAACGTCGACCCCTGCCCCTCGACAGACCACACCCGGACCTCTCCGCCGTGGGTGGCCGCGACGTGCTTGACGATGGACAGCCCGAGACCGGTGCCCCCGGTGGAGCGGTGCCGGGCGGGGTCGACCCGGTAGAACCGCTCGAAGATGCGGTCGATCTCCCCCGGCGGGATGCCGATGCCCTGGTCGACCACCGAGATCTCGACCATGTCGTCGTCGGCCTTGGTGGAGACGAGGACCGTGGCGTCGCACTCGGAGTACGACACCGCGTTGGCGACGAGGTTGGCGACCGCCGCCGTGACCTGCTCCTCGCTGCCGAGGACCTCGAGGTGGGGCGTGCCGCCGGTGACGATCGAGATGCGCTTGGAGTCGGCGTCGATCGCGCTGGTGTCGACCGCGACCCGGATCACCTCGTCGAGCTCGACCACGCCCGGGGCGTCCAGCGGCTCGTCGCCCTGGAGGCGGGAGAGCTCGATGACCTGCTGCACCAGGCGCGAGAGCCGGTCGCTCTCGGTCAGCATCCGGTTCGAGAAGCGCTTCACGGCCTCGGGGTCGTCGGCCGCGTCGTGCACGGCCTCGGAGAGCAGCCGGATGGCGCCGACCGGGGTCTTGAGCTCGTGGCTGACGTTGGCGACGAAGTCGCGGCGGACCGCCTCGACCCGGCGCTCCCGGGTGCGGTCCTCGACCAGCGCGAGCACGAGTCGGGCGCCGAGGGGCGCGACGCGTGCGGTCACGTGCCGGGCGGGCGCACCGGGCCTGCTCATCAGCAGCTCGGTCTCGCGGATCTGGCCGTCGCGGCGTACCTGGCGCACCAGGTCGGCGAGGTCGTCGGACACCAGGGCGGTGCCGCGCACCAGCCCCATGGCGTACGCCGGCGCGGAGGCCTTGAGGACGACGTCGTCGTCGTTGACGACGACCGCGCTGCTGCGGAGCACCGACAGCACGGTGGCCACCCCGACGGGGACCACCGGCTCCTCGGCGGGAGCGGTCCGGTGCTGCTGGCGGTCGCTGACGTGCCACGCCAGCACGGCGCCGCCGGCGACAACGGCCCCGATGAGCGCCGCGAGGAACGCCTGCGTCGTCGCATCCACACCTGAACTGTACGAGCCGATTCACCTCGAGTTCGCCCGGAGGAGCCGGGCTTCGCGATGTTCACCCCGCGTTCATGCGTTCGCCCCGGCTGGTCATCTGGGCCACCTAGGCTCCGATGTCATGCGAGAGGCCTTCCACGAACAGCTCGACGGCATCTTCCGCGACCTCGCGGAGATCTGCGGGTCCGTCGAGACGTCCGTCCGGCTCGCGACCGAGGCGCTGCTCAGCGGCGACGCCGGGATCGCCGAGCGAGTCATCAGCGGTGACGCCGAGATCGACCGTGCCCGGGAACATCTGGAGGACTCCGCGTTCCTCCTGCTGTCGCTCCAGCAACCGGTCGCCAGCGACCTGCGGACCGTCGTCGCGGCGCTCCGGATGGTGAGCGACCTCGAGCGCATGGGCGACCTCTCCGTGCACGTCGCCAAGATTGCCCGGCTCCGCGTCCCGAACGTCGCGGTGCCCGGCCCGATGCGCCCGACGATCGAGCGGATGGCCCAGGTCGCCGAGGACATGGTCGGCCAGACCTCGAAGATCATCGCCGACCGCGACGTGGACGCGGCCGTGGCGCTGCGGGACGTCGACGAGGAGATGGACCGGCTGCGCCGGTCCAGCTTCGCCGAGCTGCTCTCCGCCGACTGGCCCCACGGCGTGGAGGCGGCGGTCGACGTGACCCTGCTGGGTCGCTACTACGAGCGGATCGCCGACCACGCCGTCTCGGTCGCGAACCGGGTCGTCTTCGTCGTCACCGGCGAGCACCCGACGTCGGCGGCCGAGGCATCCTGAGACGCAGGTCCGGCCGGGGTAGTCCCTGACGGTACCGGGGTCGACACGCCGTGCTGACCCCTCGAACGTCAGGGACTACCCCAGTTCAGCGTCCCTGGTTCGCGACAGCGGCGGCGGCAGCCGCGGCGGCGTCGGGGTCGAGGTAGCGGCCACCGCGGACGGTGGGCGTGAGGTCCTCGTCGAGCTCGTAGACCAGCGGCATGCCGGTGGGGATGTTGAGGCCGGCGATGTCCTCGTCGCTGATGCCGTCGAGGTGCTTCACCAGCGCGCGCAGGCTGTTGCCGTGGGCGGCGACGAGCACCGTGCTGCCCGCGCGCAGGTCGGGGACGATCGCGGACTCCCAGTAGGGCAGGAACCGCGCGATCACGTCCTTGAGGCACTCGGTGCGCGGCAGCTCGTCGCCGAGGTCGGCGTACTGCGGCAGGCCGGCCTGGGACCACTCGCTGTCGTCGGAGATCGGCGGCGGGGGTACGTCGAAGGAGCGGCGCCAGAGCATGAACTGCTCCTCGCCGTACTGCTCGAGGGTCTCCTTCTTGTTCTTGCCCTGGAGGTCGCCGTAGTGGCGCTCGTTGAGCCGCCACGACCGGCGCACGGGGATCCAGTGCCGGTCGGCGACGTCGAGCGCCAGGCCGGCGGTGTTGATCGCGCGGCGCAGCAGCGAGGTGTGCACGACGTCGGGCAGCAGGCCGGACTCGCGGATCAGCTCACCGGCACGCGCGCCCTCGGCGCGGCCCTTGTCGTTGAGCGGGACGTCGACCCAGCCCGTGAAGAGGTTCTTGGCGTTCCACTCGCTCTCGCCGTGGCGGAGCAGGACGAGGGTGTACGTCATCGGCCCTCCTGAGGCTCAGTGCTCGACTTCGGGAGCCTCGACGGTGCACTGGTCCTCGTAGGGACCCTCGCCGGACTCGTCGATGCCCTCGAACTCGTCGCAGTTCGGCATGACCGGCACCTCCATGTCGACGGAGTCGCCGTCGCCGAAGCCGATGGTCACGTTGACGAAGTCGCCGGAGGTCACGTCGCCGGTGATGACGATGCCGCCCTCCGTGGCGAGGTTGACCAGCCCGTGGGCCGGCACCTCGATCGGCTGGAACTCGTCGACCTGGAGCTCGTCGCCCTCCAGCGTCGTCGCGGTGAGCGACTCGACCGTGCCCGCCTCGTCGATGACGTTGTTCGCGAACGACGCGATGAAGGTGCCCGAGCCCTCCTGGCCGGAGACGACCGTGGCGCCGAGGACGTCGATGAGCGCGTCGCGGTCGTTGGTGTTCGGCCCCGGCGTGTAGTTCCGGTCGGTCGCGTAGTCGAAGCCGCACGAGGAGAGCGCGGTGGTGAGCGCGAGCGCCCCAGCGGCGGCGAGCACCCGGGTGGTCATGCGGAGCTGCATCTTCAGGCCTTCACGGTCGAGTGGGTTGCAGACACCAACCCTAGGGCACCGCTCCGGGTCCGGATGCGTCGGCTCCGCGGACCGTCGCATCCGATCTGGCGGCGTTGTCGGCGACTCGACGGGCCTCCGGCCCGCCTTCGCACCTCCGCCTTGCCAGATCGGCGCGACGGCCCGCTCGCTACGACGCCGGACCGGAGAGGTACCCGCGGTCGCCCGACAGCGTCACTGCGCCAGTCCGGTGCTGTTCCCGACCACCAGCAGGGCGACCACGGCGAGCACCGTCCACGCGAGCGCGAGGACCAGCAGCCGGGTCGCCCCGGTGCGCAGCGCGATCCGCAGCGGCAGGCTCCGGACGCCGTCCTCGTGGTCGGCGACGAGCCCGGGCAGCGCGCACAGGACGTGCACCCCGATGCCGAGCGCCGCGGCGAGCGCGACGATCGCCGCCTGCGGGGGCTCTCCGGTCGCGTCACCGCCCCATCCGCCGTAGGAGAGGAAGAACGGGTAGAGCCCGTAGGCCACCGCCCACGGCACCCACGAGAACCAGCTGCGGCGCAGGGCGACGTTGCCGAGGATCCCGACGGCCAGCGAGGCCAGGTACGCCGCCCCGGCGGTCACGCCGTTCTGGATCGAGAGCGGGACGACGAGCAGCACGGCGCAGACGAGCGCGAACCAGGCCGTGCCGGGGTCGAGGTAGCCGTCGGCGATCGGCTTGCCGCTGGGCAGCCGGGTGGCGTCGCGCCGGCGGTCCACGAGGTCGTTGTGCCAGCCGAGGATCGCCTGCCCGACCAGGACGGTCGCGAGCACGAGCGCGACCTCACGACCGGCCCGCCCGGTCAGCGCCGCGGCGACCGCGAGACCGCCGGCGGTGAGGACGGCCTGCCGCGGATGGGCGGCCCGCAGCAGCAGCACCGGGGTGGTGTGCGCGAGGGTGCGCCGCCGTTCCGGGCGGGGGTCGGGCCGGGGCGGCTCAGCCTGCGTGAACTCGGCATCCTTGCGGCGGCGCAGGGTCGGCGACATACACCGCAGTATCGGTGACAAGTGCCGCCCACCACATCAACTGCGATTCTGTCAAGCCTGCATTGTGCCCCTGACCTGCGCAAACGCCGAAAGGACCGCTCCGAACGCGTGTTAGAATGGACACCTAGGAAGGGGTACCTGACATATGACATTCACTGTCGGCGAGACGGTTGTTTACCCGAATCACGGGGCCGCGATCATCGAGGACATCGAGATGCGGACCATCAAGGGAGAGGACCGGGAGTACCTCGTACTCCGGATCGTCGCCCAGCAGGACCTGGTCGTACGAGTACCCGCCTGCAACCTCGACCTGGTCGGGGTTCGTGACGTCGTGGACAAGGACGGGCTGGACCGGGTGTTCGACGTCCTCCGGGCCGCGCACGTCGAGGAGCCGACGAACTGGTCGCGCCGCTACAAGGCGAACCTCGAGAAGCTGCACAGCGGCGACGTCATGAAGGTGGCCGAGGTCGTGCGCGACCTGTGGCGCCGCGAGCGGGACCGCGGCCTGTCCGCGGGCGAGAAGCGCATGCTGGCCAAGGCCCGTCAGATCCTCGTCTCCGAGCTGGCGCTGGCCGAGCACACCAACGAGGACAAGGCCGAGGCCCTCCTCGACGAGGTGCTCGCCTCCTGAGCCGCTGACCGAGGCCCCCGGAGTGATCCGGGGGCCTCGTCGCATTTGTAGGCTCGGTGCCGTGGAGCTCGAAGCCCTCGGCACCGTCCTCGAGCAGGACCGTGGCCACCTGCCGTTCGCCCTGATCCACGGCGAGGCGCTGGTGGCCGCCGCCGCGTGGGCGCTCGGGGAGTCCGGCGTGACCCCGGTCGACACCGGGACGACGTGGGGTGCGCTCGTCGAGTCCGGCGAGCCGGTCGTGCTCCACGACCCGCTCTGCCCGATGACGCCGCCGGACTTCATCGCCGGCTGCCTGGAGCGCGCGGTCGAGCACGCCTGCGTCGTCGTGGGCGTCCGGCCGGTCACCGACACCGTCAAGGTCGTCGCCGACGGGGTGGTCGGGGAGACCGTGGACCGCGGCGGCCTGGTCGCGGTCGCCTCGCCGGTGGTCCTGCCGGCGGAGGTCGTCGCGGTCCTGGACGGTCTGCCGTCGACCGACTTCGCCGAGCTGGTCGCCGCGCTGCGGGCGCGGTTCCCGGTCGAGCTGGTCGAGGCGCCGCCGTCCGCGCGGCGGGTCGGCTCCGAGGAGGACGTGCGCGTGCTGGAGGCGCTCACGCGAGCCTGAGCGCGAGCTCGAGGTCCTCGGGGAAGGTGATCTTCAGGTTGCGCGGCGAGCTCGGCACCGCCGCGACCGGCAGGTCGGTGTAGCGGCTCCAGCAGGCCGCGGTGTCGGTGCCGTCGAAGCCGTCCTCCTGCGCCGAGGAGTACGCCGCCAGCAGTTCGCCCGCGCGGAAGGCCTGGGGCGTCTGCACGCCGACGAGCCCGGCCGGCAGGGCGCGGGCGTCGAGGGCGAGCAGCCCGGTGAGCCGCACGCACGGGATGGCGCCGCCGGTGCTGCGGGCCGCATCGATCGTGGCGGTGAACAGCTCGGGCGTCGCGAGCGGCCGGGCGCCGTCGTGGATCGCGACGACGTCCACCGCGCCGGACTCGATCTCGGCCCGCAGCGCCTGCAGCGCGTTCCACTCCGAGGCGTGGCGGCTCGGGCCGCCCTCGACCAGGCCGACCTCGGCGTCGCCGAGGACGGGGGACAGGGCATCGGCGACCAGGTCGAGCTCGCCCGGGCGGACGACCACGAGCACCCGGCGTACGTCCGCGAGCGCGAGCGCGGCCTGCACCGACCAGGCCAGCACCGGTCGGTCGCCCAGCGGGAGCAGCACCTTGTTGGAGCCGGCGCCGACGCGGGCACCGGCCCCGGCGGCGAGGACGACGACGGCAGCGGGCACGAACCTGAGTTTTTCATGGCCGTCACACGACGAAACAGCCCCGTCACACCACGCTCCTAGGTTCGGGGCATGGAGTGGCAGCCGGTCTGCCGGATCGACGACCTCGAGGTCGAGCGCGGTGCCACGGCACTCGTGCACGGCCAGGCGCTCGCGATCTTCCGGACCCAGGACGGGCACGTGTACGCGCTCGGCAACTACGACCCGTTCGCCAAGGCCTCGGTGATCGCCAAGGGCATCGTCGGAGTCCGGGACGGGGTGCCGTTCGTGGCCTCGCCGGCGCACAAGCACGCCTTCGACCTGCGCAGCGGCAGGTGCCTGGACGACGACCACGTGGCCATCCCGGCGTACGACGTGCGCCTGGAGGACGGGGTCGTGCTGGTCGGGCATCGCAAGCACGCGGCCGCCTGAGGTTTCACCCCTACAGGCGGGGTGCGGGCCTGGGGGAGCAGCGTAGGGTCGAGAGCGAGCCGAGAGTTCCTCGTGACCCGTCAACCAAGACGTCTCCGTTCCCGGTTGCTCGATGATGTACCCCGGGACCAGTCATGGACTTCTCAATCGGCACTGCCGCCGTTCTCGTCGACCCACCCGACGCCGCCGTGTGGATGCGCGGCGAGCTCGACTTCGCCACCGCGCCCGCGATGGCCGCCCAACTCGACGGCGCGGTGGCCGCGGGGTGCCGCGAGTTCCGGGTCGACCTGGCCGAGGTGTCGTTCTGCGACGCCTCGACGGTGCGGCTCCTGCTCGGACTCGAGCGCCAGCTGCGGGAGGTCGGCGGCTCGCTGAGCATCGTCGAGCCCGCGCGGTGCGTGCGCCGCGTCTTCGAGCTCGTCGGGCTCGGCGACATGCTCGACGGGGCTACCGAACCAGCGCTGTAGCGATCGCGGCCACGCCCTCGCCCCGGCCGGTCAGGCCGAGGCCGTCGGTCGTCGTGGCCGAGACGGTCACCGGGGCGCCCACGGCCGCGGACAGGGTGGCCTCGGCCTCGGCCCGGCGCGAGCCCAGCCGGGGCCGGTTGCCGATGACCTGGATCGCGACGTTCCCGATCTCGTAGCCGGCGGCGCGCACCCGGGTCGCGGTCTCGGCCAGCAGCGCCGCGCCGGACGCGCCGGCCCACTGCGGCTCGGCGGTGCCGAAGTTCGACCCGAGGTCGCCCAGGCCCGCCGCCGAGAGCAGCGCGTCGCACGCGGCGTGCGCCGCGACGTCGGCGTCGGAGTGACCCTCGAGGCCCTGCGGCTCGTCGGGCCAGTGCAGCCCGGCGAGGTGCAGGGGTACGCCGTCGGCGAGCCGGTGCACGTCGGTGCCGACGCCGATCCGGGGCAGAGCTGTCACACGACGAATGATGCCCGACGAGGCGCCACGGCGACGGCAGTGCCCGGCCGCGGCGCCTCTGAGCCAAGATGTCCCCGTGAGCACCTCCCGCGCGTGGTCGGTGGCCGGCCTCGTCGCCGGGTTCGCCGGCGTCGCCGCCAGCTACGGCGTGGCGCAGGTGCTGACCGTCCGCGAGCCGCCGGTGGTCGCGGTGGCCGACCTGGTGATCCGGCTGACGCCGGGCGCCGTCGCCGAGCAGGCGATCGAGCTCCTCGGCCACTGGGACAAGCCGGCCCTGGTGCTCGGGATCCTGCTCGTGCTGGCCGTGGTCTTCGCCTGGGCGGGCCGGCTGGCGCGGCGCAGCTGGTGGGCGCCGACGGTCGTCTTCGCGGTGCTCGCGGCCCTCGGTGCCGTCGCGCTCCTCGCCCAGCGCGGCCAGACCGCGTTCGACGTCGTACCGCTGGCGCTGGGGTTCGCGACCTGGCTGGTCTGCCTCTCGCTGCTGACCGAGCCCCTGACCCGTCACGAGAAGGCCGTCGCGGCGGAGGAGACCGTCGACGAGACCCACCGGGCGCACCCGGACCACACGCGCCGGACCTTCCTGATCCGGGCCGGGCTGGTCGGCGCCGCCGCGGCCGCGGCCGGTGCGCTCGGCCGGGTCGCCAGCACCGGCCGGCGCCGGGTCGAGGAGGCCCGGCGGCTGGTGCGCCTCCCGGACGTGACGGAGCCGAAGGTGCCGCGGGGCGTGTCCGTCGGCGTGGCGGGCGTGGCGGCGTGGATGACCCCGGCCGACGAGTTCTACCGGATCGACACCGCCATCTCGGTGCCCGCCGTGGAGCCGGCGAACTGGCAGCTGCGCATCCACGGGATGGTCGACCGCGAGCTGCTGCTGACCTACCAGGACCTGGTCGACCGCGAGCTCACCGAGGCGTGGGTCACCCTCAGCTGCGTGTCGAACGAGGTCGGCGGCGACCTGGTCGGCAACGCCTGGTGGAGCGGGGTTCGGATCGCCGACCTGCTCCGCGTCGTGGGCGTCCACGAGGGCGCGGACGCCGTGCTGCAGACCTCCGACGACGGCTGGACCTGCGGCACGCCCCTGGCCGCGCTGACCGACGACCGCAACGCGCTGCTCGCGGTCGCGATGAACGGCCGTCCGCTGCCCATCGAGCACGGCTTCCCGGTCCGCACCGTGGTTCCGGGGCTCTACGGCTACGTGTCCGCGTGCAAGTGGGTGGTCGACCTCAAGGTGACCCGGTTCGCGGACATCTCGGCCTACTGGACCGAGAACGGCTGGTCCGAGCTCGGCCCGGTCAAGCTCGCCTCCCGCATCGACGTCGCCGAGGGCACCGCCATCGCGGGCGTCGCCTGGGCCCAGCACACCGGGATCGGCGCGGTCGAGGTCAGCGTCGACGGCAGCGACTGGGCGCCGGCCCGGCTGGCGCGGGTGCCCAACGTCGACACCTGGGTGCAGTGGGCGATCGCGGTCGCGCTCGAGCCGGGCGACCACGAGGCCATGGTCCGCGCGATCGACAGCAACGGCGTCGTGCAGACCGGTGAGGAGCAGGAGCCCGTCCCCGACGGTGCGACCGGGTGGCACACGGTCAGCTTCACGGTCGGGGAGGACGACGAGGGCTGATGCGCAGGAGTCACCAGTTGCCGGGTGACCTCGGCATGGTGTGCTGCTCGTCGGTCATCACGTAGACGGTGCCGCCGGACGCCGGGATCCAGGCGTCCTCGAACTGGCCGCGGTCGTAGGTCCGTCGCACGCCGGCGCGGGTGTCGGCGGCCGGGTCGTTGACGACGACGTCGCCGGACTCGGTGAAGCCGACGATCACCAGGAGGTGGCCGTCGGTCGACGAGATCGGCGCCCCCGACAGCTCTCCGGGGCCGAACGCGATCGAGGCGACCAGCGGGATGCCCTTCTTGATGAACCGCTCCGCCTCGCGCAGCGACCGCAGCCGGGTGACGAACGCGGTCGGGACCAGCGTGGCGGCGTACGCCGTGTTGAACGACCAGTTGCCGGTGCCGTCGTACTCCTCGTCGAAGGTCATCCGGGCGGCGTGGTCGACCCACGGGTCGACGTGGCCGGCGCCGACCCAGCGGTAGGCCCGGGGCTTCGGCAGCGCGTCGTAGTAGCCCAGCACCATCGAGGTCGAGGTCGGCGAGCACCACGCCTCGCCGCCCGCGCCGTACTCGGGGAAGTGGCCGGTGTGCACCATCTGCGAGTAGCGCGGGACGTCGAGCGTGATGCCGCCGGCGACGCCGGGCCTGGAGGTCCTCACGTCGTCGACCGACGGCAGCGCGGACGCCATCGCCCCGACGACCGCCACGCGCGGAGTCGCCTGCTGGCCGGCGCGGCGGACCATCGTGACCCGCAGCTGGTAGGACGTGACGCCGTCCGGCACCACCCACGTGTCGACGTTGACCGAGCCGAGGTCGTCGGCCTGGCCGGAGGCCGACGTACGCCGGAGGTGCCGGTCGCCGTTGGCCCAGGTCGCCAGGGTGTCCCAGCTCGAGGTCGTCGCGCCGGACCGCCCGCGCACCTCGACGCGGATCCAGCTGTCACCCGGTGTCCACGCCGACCACGACGCGACGAGCCGGGTCAGGGCGAAGCCGGGGGAGGTCCACTCCGACGTCCACGAGTCCCGGTTCACGCCGTCGGACAGGCCCTCGAGGCCCGACGGCGAGTCGAAGCGGGCGAACGAGATCTGCCGGGCCGGGGCCGCGTCGGCCGGGAGGGCCACGAACGCCGAGGTCAGCCCGGACGTCAGCAACACAGCGGCGAGGATCAACGATGTCAGGCGGCGCACCACCAAACCCTAGACTTGCCCGGTGACCTTCCGGCTGTACGACACCGCGACCCGCGAAGTCCGTGACTTCGTTCCCCTCGAGGAGGGGAAGGCGGGCGTGTACGTCTGTGGCCTCACCGTGCAGTCCGAGCCCCACGTCGGTCACGTCCGGTCGGGCGTGAACTTCGACGTGCTCCAGCGCTGGCTGCGCCACCTCGGCTACGAGGTCACGTTCATCCGCAACGTCACCGACATCGACGACAAGATCCTCGCGAAGGCCGAGGCCGCGGGGGTGCCCTGGTACGCCCACGCCGCCCGGATGAAGCGCGAGCTCGACCGGGCCTACGACGCCCTCAACGTCGCGTCGCCCACCTACGAGCCCACTGCCACCGGCCACGTGCCCGAGATGATCGAGCTGATCGAGCAGCTGATCTCGACCGGCCACGCGTACGCCGCGGCGGACGGGTCGGGCGACGTCTACTTCGACGTGCGCTCCTGGCCGCGGTACGGCGAGCTGACCCGGCAGAAGGTCGACGACATGGAGGCGGCCACCGACGCCGACCCCCGCGGCAAGCGCGACCCGCGCGACTTCGCGCTCTGGAAGGGCTGGAAGAAGCAGACCGAGCCGGCCACGGCCGCGTGGCCGAGCCCCTGGGGACCGGGCCGGCCGGGCTGGCACATCGAGTGCTCGGCGATGGCCGGCAAGTACCTCGGCCCCGCCTTCGACATCCACGGCGGCGGCGTCGACCTGCGGTTCCCCCACCACGAGAACGAGCAGGCCCAGTCGCGCGCGGCCGGCCGGCCGTTCGCGTCGTACTGGATGCACAACGCGTGGATCACCACCGCCGGCGAGAAGATGAGCAAGTCGCTCGGCAACTCGCTCACGATCCCGGCCGTGCTCGAGCGGTACCGCGGCATCGAGCTGCGCTACTACCTCCTCTCCGCGCACTACCGCAGCCACGTCGAGTTCAGCTTCGAGGCCCTCGACGAGGCCGCCGCCGGCCTCCGCCGCATCGAGAACTTCCTCGACCGGGCCGGGGCGTCGGCCGAGCGCGGCGAGCTGCCCGACGCCTTCGTGGCGGCGATGAACGACGACCTCGGCACGCCGGCGGCGCTGGCCGTGCTGTTCGACGTCGTGCGCGACGGCAACACCGCGCTCAACCAGGCCGACGACCCCGCGTCGTACGCCGGCCAGGTGCTGGCGATGCTCGACGTGCTCGGGCTCGACCCGGCCGACCCGGCCTGGGGCGCGCGCGGCGACGACCAGAAGCTCGTCGAGGCGGTCGACGTGCTCGTCGCCGGGCTGCTCGAGCAGCGCGCGGAGGCCCGCGCGACCAAGGACTTCGCCACCGCCGACGCGATCCGCGACCGCATCAAGGCGGCCGGCATCGAGGTCGAGGACACCCCCGACGGACCGAAGTGGAGTCTCTCCTAGTCATGGCAGGCAATTCGCAGCGCAAGGGCGCGATCCGCAAGAGCAGCAAGGGCAACCCGACCGCAGGGTCGGGCGGCCGGGTGCGGCGTGGGCTGGAGGGCAAGGGCCCCACACCCAAGGCCAAGGACCGGCCGTACCACCAGGCCCACAAGGCCGTGAAGCGCGCCGAGAAGGAGGCCGCACGCCGGCCCAAGCGCAAGACCACCGGCGACGCCGAGTGGATCGTCGGCCGCAACTCGGTGGTCGAGGCGCTGCGCGAGGGCGTGCCCGTCGACGCGCTCTACGTCTCCGAGGGCGCGGAGCGCGACGGCCGCCTGCGTGAGGCGTTCGCCCTCGCGGCCGAGCACGGCATCAAGCTGCTCGAGGTCTCCAAGAACGAGATGGACCGGATGACCGGGGGCCTCGCCCACCAGGGCCTGTCGGCGCGGGTGCCGGCGTTCGAGTACGCGCACCCCGACGACCTGCTCGACGCGGCCGCGGTCAACGCCGAGAAGCCGTTGATCGTCGCGCTCGACCACGTCACCGACCCGCGCAACCTCGGCGCGATCATCCGGAGCGCGGCCGGGTTCGGCGCGCACGGTGTGGTGATCCCCGAGCGCCGGGCCGCCGGGATGACCGCCGCGGCCTGGAAGACGAGCGCGGGTGCGGCCGCCCGCATCCCGGTCGCGCAGACGGTCAACCTGACCCGGCAGCTCAAGGCCTACCAGGAGGCCGGGTGCATGGTGATCGGCCTGGCCGCCGAGGGCGACGTCAGCCTGCCGGACCTCGACCTCGCGGACGGACCGCTGGTGGTGGTCGTCGGCTCCGAGGGTGAGGGCCTGGGCCGCCTCGTGAGCGAGACCTGCGACCAGCTCGTCTCGATCCCGATGGCCAACCAGCTCGAGTCGCTGAACGCCGGCGTCGCGGCGTCCGTCGCGCTCTACGCGATCGCCGAGGCGCGCCGCTGACTTGCGGCTGACTCGGCGGCATGTCGCTCAGGTCCTGGCGCTCGCCGGGACCTGGCTGGTCTGCGCCGCGGTGGCCGCGCTGCTGCTGTTCCTCACCAGCAGCCGGACGATCGTCCTGGCCAGCCACGACGCCGAGGTCCAGCCCGATCTCGGCGGCTGGGCCGTCCTGCATACCGGGCCGGTCCTGCCCGACGTGCGTGTCGACACCGGCACCGTCCTCGGCGTCGAGATCCAGCTCGGCAAGACCGAGGTCACGTCGACCGCCGACCTCGTCGAGCGGTACGCCCTGCTCGGCAGCCAGCCCCGGAGCCAGGTCGACCGGGTCACCGCCGCCGTGCACGACATGCTGCTCGACGCGGCGCTCCGGGGCGCGGTCCTCGGCCTGCTGCCGGTGGGCATCTGGCTGCTCGTCGGCTCCCGGCGACGGCGCGAGCTCCGCAGCCGGGTGCGCCTCCCCCACGTCGCCGTCGCGGCCGGGCTCGCGGTCGTCCTCGGGCTGGCCCTCTGGCAGCCCTGGCACGACGCCCCTCCCCGCGACGACGAGGACGGGTGGCAGACGCTCGGCGAGTTCCTCGGCGCCGGCGTGCCCCTGCCCGCGGAGCTCGACGGCGTCCAGGTCAGCGGCGACGTCACGACGGGGCAGACCCGCCGGCTGGTCGAGAGCGCGATCGACACCTACGACACCAGCAAGGAGTTCTACGCCGACGCCGCCGAGCGGGCCGCCGGCCTCCCGCTGCGCCAGCCGGAGGAGGGCGAGACCGTCGTCGTCTTCGTCGCCGACCGGCACGACAACATCGGCATGGACCCGGTGGCACGGGCGATCGGCGACGCCGCCGGGGCGACCGGGGTGTACAACGGCGGCGACGACACGTCGACCGGCAGCACCTGGGAGGCCTTCTCGCTCGACTCGGTCAGCTCGGCCTTCGACGGGTTCGACCGCTGGGGGGTCGCCGGCAACCACGACCACGGCCGGTTCGTGCACGACTACCTCGCCGACCGCGGCTGGACGATGCTCGACGGGGAGGTCGTCGACGGCCCCGGCGGCACCACGCTGCTCGGCGTCGACGATCCGCGCTCCAGCGGGCTCGGCAACTGGCGCGAGGAGTCCGGGCTGAGCTTCACCGACGTCGAGGACCGCCTGGCGGACGCGGCCTGCGCGACGGAGGAGCGGCTCACCACGATGCTCGTCCACGACGCGAACCTCGGCCGCGAGGCGCTCGACCGCGGTTGCGTCGACCTCGTCCTCGGCGGCCACACGCACGTCCGGGCCGACCCGCAGCGGGTGACCGGGCCCGACGGCGAGGTCGGGTACCGGTACACCACCGGCACGGCGGGCGGGGCGGCGTACGCGATCGCGCTCGGCAGCAAGCCGCGCCGCGCGGCCGACGTCAGCCTGGTGACCTACGCCGACGGCAGGCCGGCCGGCATCCAGTGGGTCACGCTCCAGACGGACGGCACCTACCAGACCGGCGCGTACGTCGAGCTGACCTTCCCCGGCTAGACCCGGCTAGTAGGACCGCGCCAGGAGACCGGGCCGTCCGGCGAGTGCTGGCGCTTCATCCGGCTCAAGGCCGGCAGGTGGGTCCCGGTGGGCGGTACGAAGTACACGTGCAACGGCGTCACTCGGAGCCAGGGCATGCCACGCGCCTCGACCCGGATGTCCGGACCAGCAGATGACGTACGTCACCTCCCCGCCCGCGCGTCGTTGAGCGGGGGACAGAGGGACGTCCCGATGCGTAGAGCCCCCACGCTGGCCGGCACCGCGGTGCTGTGCGGCCCGCTCCTGAACGGAAACCAGGCATGACCACCTTCCTGAGCTTCACGATCCTCGGCCTCTTCACCGGCGCGGCCTACGCGATCGCGGCGAGCGGCCTGGTGCTGACGTACACGACCACGCGGGTGTTCAACATCGCCCACGGCGCGTTCGGCATGGTCATGGCCTTCACGTTCTGGGACCTCAGCCAGCGGCAGGGCATGCCGATGTGGCTGTCGCTGTTCCTGGTGCTGTTCGTGATCGCGCCCGGCATCGGCTGGTTCGTGCAACGGTTCGTCACCCGCGGCCTGGGCGAGGGGCCGGTCTCGGTCTCGCTGGTCGTCACCGTGGGCCTGTTCGTCGGCCTCATCGGCGTCGCGCAGTACATCTGGCCGCCCGAGCCCCGCACGCTCCCGCCGTTCCTGCCCGACAAGGGTGTCGAGGTCGGCGACACCTACGTCACCGCCCACCAGATCATCACGATCGTGCTCTCGGCGGTCGTGGCGGTGCTGCTCTACCTGCTGCTCAACCGCACCCGGATCGGCACGGCTATGCGCGCCTCGGTCGACAACCCGGTGCTGCTCCAGCTCTTCGGCGGCAAGCCCGACCGGGTCGCGTCGCTGTCGTGGGCGATCGGCATCTCGCTCGCCGCGCTCGCCGGCATCCTGCTCACGCCGGTCATCGGCCTGTCCTACTTCGACCTGACGCTGCTGGTCATCAACGCCTACGCCGCCGCGATGCTCGGCCGGCTCAAGAGCCTGCCGCTGACCTTCGTCGGCGCCATGGGCCTCGGGGTGCTCCAGTCCTTCGCGGTCGCCTACCTGCCCTCGGAGGGCAACCTCGCCGGCCTCCGCGCCGTCGTGCCGGCGCTGTTCCTCTTCGTCGTGATCGTCTTGATGCCCCAGGCCCAGCTGCGGATCGGGCAGGTCAAGGGCATCGTCTCCGCGCCGCTGCCGTCGCTCACCAAGTCCCTCGGCTGGGGTGCCGCGCTGCTGATGCTCGTCGCGGTGCTCGCGGTCGCCATGTCGGACGCCAACCTCCTGCTGGCCGGCACGGCGGCGACGTACGCGATGGTGATGCTGTCGCTCGTGCTCCTGACGGGGTACGGCGGTCATGTCTCGCTCGCGCAGTTCACGTTCGCCGGCGTCGGTGCGCTCGCCTACGCCAAGCTCGACGAGCCCAACCTCTACGGGCTGCTGATGTCGGCGCTGATCGCCGCGGCCGTCGGCGCGCTGGTCGCGCTGCCCGTGCTCCGGCTGACCGGCCTCTATCTCGCGCTGTCGACGCTGGCCTTCGGCGTGCTCATGGACAAGATGGTGTTCCAGGCCGACTTCGCGTTCGGCTACAACGGGACCCTCGGGGCCGACCGGCTCTCGGTGCTCGGCTACTCCTTCGACTCCACCGGCGGCTACGTCCTGGTGATGGCCGTCTTCTTCGTGCTCATGGGGATCGCCCTGCTGCTGCTTCGCCGCGGCGTGCTCGGCCGGATGCTCATCGCGATGCGCGACAGTCCGGCCGCGTGCGGCACGCTCGGCCTGGACATGCGGTGGTTCCGCGTCGCGCTGTTCGGCCTGTCCGCGGGCATGGCCGGCCTGGCCGGTGGCCTGTTCGCGGGCCTGCGCGGCACCATCGGCGCGGCCGACTTCCAGCTGTTCAACAGCCTCCCGCTGCTGCTGCTCGCGGTCGTCTGCGGCGTCACGTCGGTGACCGGGGCGGCGCTCGGCGGCACCGGCCTGATGCTGCTCCCGGTGCTCCAGAGCAGCCAGCCCGAGCTCGCCGGCCTGGTGTTCGCGGTGCTCGGCTTCGGTGCGGTCGCGCTGGGCCGAGACCCGAACGGCCTGGCCAACCAGGCCTTCCGCGTCGGCCGCTGGCTCGACGGCCGGCTCGGCGACCGGGTGCGCTCGGCGATCCCGGTGCTGCCGCTGCCGCGCGACCGGGTCGACGAGGACGAGGAGTCCAACATCCCGCTGGCCGAGCCGCTGACGGTCCCCAGCAACGAGGAGGTGGGCGCGCATGTCGCTGCTCGAGGTTGACGACGTCGTCGTCCAGTTCGGTGGGGTGACCGCGGTCGACCACGCCGGCTTCGTCGCCGAGGCGGGCCGGATCACCGGCCTGATCGGGCCGAACGGCGCGGGCAAGACCACGTGCTTCAACGTGATCAGCGGGCTCCAGAAGCCGACCCACGGTGCGGTCCGCTTCGCCGGACGCACCATCACCCGGCTCCCGGTGCACCGCCGCTCGCGGCGCGGGATGGGCCGCACGTTCCAGCGGCTGGAGGCCTTCGGCTCGCTGACCGTGCGCGACAACGTGCGGGTCGCCCGCGACATCCACCGTGGCCTCGGCGGCCTGTTCCGCCCGGCCGCCCACGACGTCGACGGGCTGCTCGAGCGGGTCGGCATCGCGGCGTACGCCGACGAGCGCGCGGACTCGATCCCCACCGGCACCGCGCGGCTGCTCGAGCTGGCCCGCTGCCTGGCCGCCGACCCGAAGCTGCTGCTGCTCGACGAGCCGTCCTCCGGCCTCGACGAGGCGGAGACCGACGCGTTCGGCGAACTGCTCGCGCAGCTGGCCGCCGAGGGCCGCGGCATCCTCATGGTCGAGCACGACATGGACCTGGTGATGTCGGTCTGCGACGACATCCACGTCCTCGACTTCGGCCGCGTGATCGCCTCCGGCCCGCCCGCGGAGATCCGCGCGAACCCCGACGTCCAGAAGGCGTACCTCGGCTACTCCGACGCGGACGAGCAGCCCGCGACGGTCGTCGTCGAGGACGACACCCAGGTCATGGAGGCGGTCCGATGAGCGGCGTCCCGATCCTCGAGGTGGTGGACCTCCACGCGGCCTACGGCCGGATCGAGGTCCTGCGCGGGGTCGACCTCCGCGTCCCGAAGGGAGCGGTGATGGCGCTGCTCGGCCCGAACGGCGCCGGCAAGAGCACGCTGGTCAAGGTCGTCAGCGGCCAGAAGAAGCCGACCTCGGGCGACATCCACCTCGGCGGCGTGCACGTGCAGGGCGCGGCGCCCGAGGAGCTGGCGCGGCTCGGCCTGTGCACGATCCCCGAGGGCCGGTCGGTGTTCCCGAACCTCACCGTCGAGGAGAACCTCACGCTGATGTCGTACGCCGGCGTGGGCATCGACGCGGTCCTCGAGACGGCGTACTCCTACTTCCCGCGGCTGCACCAGCGCCGCCACCAGCTCGCCGGCACCATGTCCGGTGGCGAGCAGCAGATGCTCGCGATGTCGCGAGCCCTGGCGTCCGACCCGGCGCTGCTGCTGCTCGACGAGCTCTCGATGGGCCTGGCGCCACTGATCGTCGACGAGCTCTACGACACCGTCGCGCAGATCGCGGCCAGCGGCGTGTCGATCCTCTGCATCGAGCAGTTCGCCCGCACGGCGCTGCGGGTGTCGGACTACGCCGCGGTGATGACCGGCGGACGGGTCGTCGCGACCGGCGAACCAGCGGAGGTGCTCAGGACCATGGACGACGTGATTCTCGGAGGCGCAGCATGAGGCGGAACCTCTTCCCTTCGGCGACCGCGCTCGCCGGCGCCACCGTGCTGGTCGGGTTGGGCCCGGTGTGGGCGGGCGCCCCCTCGGCCACCGCGGCGCCCGAGGCGGGCTACGGCGGCTACAGCGCCGTCGCGACGGCGACCCCGGTGATGATCGAGCTCTACGAGCCCACGATCCCGATACCGGCCACGCCGCAGTTCGAGGTCGACCTCGCCTACACCAAGGTCGAGGCCGACTCCGGCAGCTCCCTGGGCCGGGCCAGCTGGCTGTGGCCGGGCGACTCGGTCGGCGAGGGCGCGAAGACGTTCGTCGAGCAGCTCGGGCTGCCGTCGCAGCTCGGCGAGAACGGCTACCCCGTCCAGGTCAACTCCAGCCAGCCCTCGGGCGAGCCCGAGCAGGCCGACGAGCCGTTCCCGGGCATGGTGATGCGCACCAGCGCCAGTGCCGACAAGACCGTCGCCCAGGCGGGCTTCTCGCCCGACGGCCAGGTGCAGGACGGTGGGGACGAGGGTGGGGGCGCAGGTACGCCCGGCGTGCCCACCCTCCCCGGCGCGCCCGGCGCCGGCCTGCCGAGTGCCGACCTGCTCAGCTCCTTCGGCGACGCGATCACCGGCGGGCCGGCCACCGCGGCCGAGGACCCCGCGGACGAGCCCGGCGGCGCGCCCGGGCTGCCGCCCGAGGTCGCGGCCCTCGTGGACTTCGAGGGCTACACCTCCTCGAGCCAGAACGTCGTGCGGGACGGCACGATCGTGACGACCTCGCGCGCGGCGCTCGGTGACGTCACCCTGCTCGAGGGCCTGATCACCCTCGAGGGCGTCGTCTCGACCAGCACGAGCACGAGCGACGGCGCGAAGGGCAGCGCCACCGGCCGGGCCGTGATCGGCGCGATCACCGTCGCCGGCCAGGAGTTCTCCGCCGGTCCGGAGGGCTTCACCGCCGCCGGTCAGGGCGCCGAGCTCCCGGCGTTCCCGGAGCAGCTGACCCAGGCGCTCGACCAGCTCGGCATCGAGCTCCGGCTGCCGAAGCCGGACCGGACCGTGAGGGGCGACCAGGCGTCCAGCCAGGTCGCCGGCCTCGTGGTCGACATCGACGTGAGGACGCTGCGCCAGCAGCTCGACGCGCTCCCGCTCGAGGACATCGTCGGCGCGTTCCCGAACGACCCGCCGGAGCTCAAGAGCGCGCTCCAGACGCTCACCGGCCTCGCTCCGCGCGTCGTGGTCACGCTCGGGGTCGCCGACACCGAGGTCGACACGGTCAAGGGCCTCACGATCCCGACCGTCGTGCCGGACAACAACCAGACCGACGCCGGCGGCACCGACGGTGGCGCCGGCAGCTCCACGGGCTCGGCCCCGGCCGGCAGCGCCCCCGCGGCGTCGGCGCCCGGCGCCGCGGCCGGCGAGGCTCCCGCGGCGGGCGACCTGCCGCCCGCCGAGCTCACCGGCTCCGGCCTGCCGCCGCTCTACTCGATCCCCGGCGCCCTGCTCGTCGGTGGCATCGCCCTCGCCGCCGCCGGCGGCTCCTGGCTCCGCAAGATCGGCGTGATCGCCCTCGGGGGCGGCGCCTCCTGCACGCACGGCCTCGACAGCGGCCTGCCCGACCTCCGAAAGGCATCCTGATGACCGCCATCACCCCCGACGCCACGACGGACCGCCTGTCGGTCGGGCTGCCCCGGGCGGGCTCCCGGACCGCCGGCTCCGGGGCCGCCCCGCTGAAGGACAACCACTACCAGCTGCTCCAGCTGGTGCTGTTCTGGGCCGGGGCCATCCTGCTCCCGCTCGGCCTCGTGGTGATCGTGCTCGGCTGGTACGGCGCCGCCAACACGCCCTACCAGTACGACCAGCTCTCGTACCTGGTCTCGGGCGGCCTCCTCGGTCTCGGCCTCACCTTCACCGGCGGCTTCCTCTACTTCGGTGCGTGGCTGGCCCGCCTCGCCGCCGACGCGAAGGAGTCGCAGCGCCGGCTCGCCGACACCCTCCTCGTGCTCGCCGACGTGACCTCGCGCGCCGCGACCACCCGCGACGACGGCGTCGACGTGTCGGCCCTCCCGGTCACCGCCGGCGACGGCACGACCATGCACCGTCGCGACTGCGCGCTGATCGCCCACCGCGACGACCTGCGCCCGGTCGGGGAGGACAACGGCCACCTGGTCGCCTGCCGCGTCTGCCGCCCTGACGGGTAGTCCGCCAGTCGAGAGGCGGCCGGCCGCCCGCGCTGCGCAGCGACGCGTGTGAGGCGGACGACCCGCGGGCACCGTCACCGCGTGGGCGTGACGGTGCGACGGGCGAGCGGGCAGGCCGACGCCTGGAACGCACTGGGTGGCGAGACCCGGTGGGTCGACTACGCCCACGAGCAGGTCGGTGACGACCTGGTCGTCTACGTGCACTCGTTCCGCCGCGTCCGCGACCGGTACGACGAGCGCAGCGACGTGCTGTTCTGGAAGCCGTCGACCACCGGCGTCGCGCACCACTACGCGGCGGGCGAGTGGGCCGAGGTTCTCCGCGCCGAGTGCGAGTGGCCCCCCGCGGAGGTCGAGCGGGTGCCGCGACGACCGCGCCGCCGGCGTACCTGACGAGGCATGCCGCGCGCGGCGGCCGGGAACCGGCTCGGCATGGAGCTCCACGCCGACCAGGACCTGGGCGCGCCGATCGAGGACGTCGCCCGCGAGGCCGCCGACGCGACCGGCAGCGCCTACAGCAACGACGCCGACATCGACGTCGTCGAGCACCTGCGCGCCCAGCTCGCGAGCCGCGGGGTCACCGCCGACGAGGACACGCTCCAGGAGATCGCGCAGGAGATCCGGTCGGGCCACGACCCCTCCTTCGGCCGGCCTGACGGCTCCGAGCGGTCCTAGTCCTCGTCCTCGACCTGCTCGTCGGTCGCGACCTTCTCCTCGGGCCTCCGCACGAGGTAGTGGTCGATGTAGTCGCGGGCGGTGTCGAAGATGCTGACCTCGTGGCCGGCGCGCTCGGAGAGGTACCACCGGTGCTCGAGGATCTCGTGGAAGATCTCGGCCGGTTCGAGCTTGCCGCGCGCCTCGGGCGGCACCAGCGCGATGATCGGCTCGTAGATGCGGGTCAGCCAGCGGTTCGCGACCAGCGACCGGTCCTCGCGGCCGAGGTCGGAGTGCGCGGTGAACGACGCGATGTCGTTGAGCATGCGCTGCGCCTGGGCGTCCTCGACGTTGAGGCCGGTGAGCCCCTGGAGCTCGCGGCGGTGGTGTCCCTCCTCGACGACCTTGGGCTGGATCCGGATCTGCTCGCCGTCCCAGTCGGTGACGATGTCGAGCTCGTCGACGTCGAAGCCGAGCTCGTTGAGCCGCGCCACCCGCTGCTCGATCCGCCACATCTCGTCCACGGAGAACTCCTCCGCGGCCGTGAGCTCGTTCCACAGCGCGTGGTAGCGCTCCTCGAGCATCGTGATGATCTCGTGCGCCTGGATCTCGTGGTCGAGGGAGTCGCTGGCCTGGAGGTCGAGCAGCTCCGCGAAGACGTTCTCGGTCGCGACGGTCAGGTCGTACTCCCGCATCTGCCGTGAGAGCTGGGGCCGGAGCTCGCCGGTCTCCGCGTCGACGAGGTACGCCGCGAAGCCGCCGGCGCTGCGGCGGAACAGCACGTTCGACAGCGACACGTCGCCCCAGTAGAAGTCCGCGAGGTGCAGCCGCACGAGCAGCACCACCATCGCGTCGACCAGCGCGGGCAGGTTGTCGGCGGTCAGCCCGTGCGTGAACAGCGAGCGGTAGGGCAGCGAGAACTGGAGGTGCTGGGTCAGCAGCGCTGCGGGCAGCTCCTCGCCGTCCTCGCCGACCCGGCCGGTGACCACCCCCTGCGGGTGCACCGCCGGCAGGCCGAGCCGTTGGAGGTCGCGCAGCAGCCGGTACTCCCGGAACGCCATCTCCTCGGTCGTCTCCTTGACGGCGTACGTCGCGTCGCCGAGCCGGACGATCCGGACCACGTGCCGCGACAGGCCGCGCGGCAGCGGCACGACGTGCTCGGTCCACTCCTCGAGCGGCTGGGCCCACGGCAGCCGCAGCAGCGCGGGGTCCGGGCGGTTCGCGACGATCCGCAGGGCCATGCACCTCACGGTAGTCGGTGGCGCGGCTAGAGCACCCAGACCGCGATGCTGGGCCGGTCCGCGGCCGGGATCGTGACCTCGCCGTCCTTCTCGGCGAGGTCGCCGTCGTCGCCCGTCGTCAGCAGCAGCCGCCCGTCGCCGAAGCCCAGGGCGCCCGCCGGCAGGTCGATCGCGTCCGTCGCCGTACGCCGCGCGGCGACCAGCACCGAGCCCTCCGGGTGCTCGCGCAGGAAGACCAGGGCGTCCGCGCCGACGTGCGCCCAGCGCAGCCCACCGCGGCGGAGCGCGGCGTGCTCGTGGCGCAGCCGGGCCAGGCCGGCGTACGCCGCGAGGGTGGCCTCGTCCCAGGACTCCCGGCGGGACCAGGGGAACGGGCGTCGGGAGTCCTCGCCGTTGACGCCCTCGAGCCCGATCTCATCGCCCGCGAAGAGCATCGGCACGCCGGGCAGCGTGAACTGGAGGCCGGCGGCGACCCGGTGGGCGTCGCCGGAGCCGGTGAGCGTGCGGATGCGGGCGCTGTCGTGCGAGCCGAGGATGTTCCACGACGCGGTGGCCGCGCGCCACCCGTAGCGGCCCTGCCACTCGCGCAGGCTGCGCACCATCGAGGCGCCGTCGCGCCGGGGCACCGGCACCGGGCGGCCGAAGGGGCGCGCCGGCGACGCCGGGTCGCGCAGCCACGACCAGACCGGCCAGGAGAAGCCGGAGTAGTTCATGGTGCCGTGCCAGCCGTCGCCCTCGAGGTCGCCGGACGCGTCGTGGTTGTGCTCGCCGATGACGAACGCGTCGTCGCGCTCGGCCTCCGCCGTGCGCCGTACCATCCGCGCGACCTCGTGGTTGACGTCGACGTCGCCGAGGCGGCCGGTCATGTTGGCGACGTCGACCCGCCAGCCGTCGAGGTCGTACGGCGGTCGCAGCCAGCGCGCCACGACCGACTCGGGCCCGTCGACCATCGCCGCCCGCAGCGCGAGGTCGCGGTGGTTGAGCTTGGGCAGCGTGTGGTGGCCCATCCAGCACTCGTAGCTGCCGTCGGGGTGGAAGCAGTAGAACGACCGCTTCGCCTCGTCGAGGAACCACTCGTGGGTGTCACCGGTGTGGTTGGTGGTCAGGTCGCCGAGGATCCGCCAGCCGCGCTCGTGCACGGCCGTCGCCAGGCGCGCGTAGGCCTCGTCGCCACCGAGCAGCGGGTCGACCGCGTCGAAGGTCGACGCGTTGTAGCGGTGGTTGCTCTCGCCGGGGAAGACCGGTGTCGTGTAGACGACGCTGACCCCGATGTCGGCGAGGTGGTCGAGGTGGTCGGTGATCCCGTCCAGGTCGCCGCCGTAGAGCTGGAGCGGCGTGCGCGGGTCGCTGCCCTCGAAGACGACCGTGTCGTCCCACGCCGCGAGGACCGCCCAGGGCGGCGTCTCCCGGTCGTCGGCCGCCGCCGACCGGGCGAACCGGTCGGGGAAGACCTGGTAGACGACGGCGTCGCGCGCCCAGTCGGGCGCGACGGGGTGGGAGCTGAGGAGGAAGTCGAACGCGTCCGGCGGATCGTGGTCGACCGCCCCGACCGCCGTCACCCAGCGCTGCTCGTCGCCGCGCGCGACGAGGAACCGGTAGTGCGTGACGGGGTTGTGGACCGGCAGCGAGCCCTCCCACCACACGGTGTGGGCATCACGCGCGGCCTCGGCGCAGGGGTGGTACGTCGGCTCCGCGTCGTAGGTCGTGCGCACCCAGACCGCGTCGACCGGCGCGGCCGTGCTGGTGCGCAGCCGCACCCGGACCCCGGTGCGGGACGCCGGCGCCTCGTCGTCGACGTAGAGCGGGGAGCCGTCGTGGTGCGGCTCGTGCAGCAGTGTCACCAGGCGATTGTTCCCCGGCCCGCGAGGAGGACCGGCCCCGGCCCCTGCTCGGCGACCACGTCGTCGGGGTTGTTCAGCGCGCAGGTCTTCAGGCTGAGGCAGCCGCAGCCGATGCAGCCGTCGAGCCGGTCGCGCAGCCGCTCGATCCGGGCGATCTGCTCGTCGAGCCGCGGCCGCCAGGCCCTGCTGAGCCGGGTCCAGTCGGCCTTGGTCGGCGTGCGGCCGCTCGGCAGGGTCGCCAGCGCCGCGCCGATCTCCTCCAGGGACAGGCCGACCTGCTGCGCCGTACGGATGAAGGCGACGCGGCGCAGCGTCGACGCCTCGTAGCGCCGCTGGTTGCCGGTCGTCCGGACCGAGGCGATCAACCCCTTGGACTCGTAGAACCGGATCGCCGAGGTTGCGACCCCCGCCCGCTCGGCGAGGTGCCCGATGGTCAGCTGGGTCATGGCGCCCAGCCTCTCGCGGACTTCAAGTGGTGTTCAACTTCTGGGGTAGTCCCGGCCGAAATCGGGGTCTGGGAGCGCTCCCAACCCCCGGTTCGGCAGGGACTACCCAGATTAGAACGCGTTCTATTACGATCCGACTGTGCACCTCACCGACGGCGACCGCATCCGCGGGCTGCTCGCGACGTACTGCCGGCTGATCGATGCCGGCGACTTCGCGGGCGTCGGGGCGCTGATGGCGCACGCGGTGCTGAGGACCGAGGACGGCACGGTGCTCGCCACCGGCGCGGAGGAGGTCGAGCGGCTGTACGCCGGCCTGGTCAGGCTGCACGGCGACGGCACGCCGGGCACCCAGCACGTCGTCGCCAACGCGATCTTCGACGACGCGGGCGCCGACGGCTCGGTGACCGTGACCTCGACCTACTTGGTCTTCCAGGCGCTGCCCGAGGTGCCGCTCCAGCCGATCGTCACGGGCACGTACGTCGACCGGTTCGTCACCGGGGAGGGCGGCTGGCGCTTCGCCGAGCGCCGCATCGGCATCGGCCGGTCCGGCGACCTCGAGCACCACCTCACCGTCACTCCCTGAGAGGCCGTGGCATGAACGGCCCGGCAGCCGTGTCGTCGTCATCACCGGAGCCGCGTCCGGCATCGGCCTCGCCACCGCGGAGCTCTTCCGCGACCTCGGTGACACCGTGTTCGGTCTCGACATCCGCGACACCGTGCCGCCCGGCGTCACCGGCGAGATCGGCGAGACCATCGGCTGGCTCGCCTCGCCGGGCGCCCGGATGGTCACCGGCGCGGTCATCGCCCACGACGGCGGTATGAGCTGAAGCGACCGGCGCCCGTACGATGTGGCCCCGTTGCCGCGTTAGCTCAGCTGGTAGAGCATTCGCCTTGTAAGCGAAGGGTCAGGAGTTCGATCCTCCTACGCGGCTCTGTCGGTGGTCCCACCTAGCTTGCTGGCATATTCGAGTTCCAAGGTTGCGGCGTGATCCTTCCCGGGAGGAAGGCACGTAAGTTCTGCAGCAACGCGTGTCAGCGTGCCGCAGACAGGGCGCGCCACGTAGCACTCTGGCTCGAGAGCGGGACGGGCAGCGTGGGAAGCCACCCCGACCACTACATTCGCGGGCACCTGCGTGCCGAGCAGCGCGGACGCTGCGCCATCTGTGACATCCCGTCTGAGTGGAAAGGTTCACCGCTCGTGTTCGTGTTGGATCACGTCAACGGGGACTCGAACGACAACCGTCGTGAGAACCTCAGGCTGGTCTGCCCCAACTGTGACTCGCAGCTGTCCACCTACAAGGCGCGGAACAAGGGTCGAGGGCGGGCGTGGAGGCGCGACCGGTGCGCGAACGGCCAGTCCTACTGAGGGAGTTCCCGGGGTCTAGGCTGCTCGGTCGTGAGCTCCCCGCAGCGGCTGTTGTTCCTCGCCGGTCTCGCCCGCTCGGGCACCACCGCGCTGCTGCACGTCCTCAACGCCCACCCGGAGGTCGTGGTCGGGATGGAGCGCTACAAGCGCGTCGTCAGCGGCGGCATCGAGCGGCTGACGCCGGAGCTGTTCACCCGGGAGCGCTTCTTCGACTTCTCCGACGGCGAGACCAACCAGGACCCGGTCGA
Source organism: Nocardioides pyridinolyticus (assembly GCF_054653575.1). NCBI lineage: Bacteria > Bacillati > Actinomycetota > Actinomycetes > Propionibacteriales > Nocardioidaceae > Nocardioides > Nocardioides pyridinolyticus. The sequence continues at coordinate 149,919 of NZ_BAAIFY010000008.1, forward strand.
GGCCGCGCGATGGGGCGTGGACTACCCCGCGCTCGAAGCCAAGTTCGACACCGCGACGTACGTCGGCGACAAGATGACCACCGTCCGGTTCGACGCCGTGCACGAGCGGCTGCCGGAGGCGAGGTTCGTCTTCATCGTCCGCGACATCGATCACGTGGCGTCCTCGTGGGACCGACGGGCGCAGGACGCCAGCGACAGCTGGCCCGAGCACGCGGACGCGCGGCTGTCGGTCGAGCGCTGGAACAAGTCGCTGCGCCGCATCCGCCGCGCCGTCCGCCAGCACCCCGACCTCGCGCACGTCGTCGAGTACGAGCGCTTCTTCGGTGACCCGGACGGCACGTCCCTCAGGGGCGTCCTCGACTTCCTCGGCCTGCCGTTGGAGCCCGGCGTGGCCGCCGAGTTCGACCGCGTCCACCGCGAGTACGCCGACCAGGTGGCCGGCCGTGACTGCACGCTCGCGCCCGAGCTGCGGGAGTTCGTCGACGAGCTGGCCGACCGCACCCTCTGGGAGAAGGTCACCCGGCTCGCCCGCTGACTCACTCCTCGAGCAGCTGCTCCATCTGGCCGATCGCGGCCTGCTGGGACTCGACGATCGAGCGCGCCAGGTCGACGGCGTCGCCGAACTCGCCGTCCTCGATCTGGGCCTCGGCCATGTCCACCGCGTCCTGGTGGTGGTCGATCATCATCGCGAGCCAGTGGTCCTCGAACGCCGGGCCGGACATGCCGCCCATGTCCATGTGCGGGTCGTCCGTGTCCTCCATGTCGTGCGCGTTCGCGTGGTCGCGGTCGGTGGCCGGCACCGGCTGGTCCCAGTCCACGAGCCAGTCGCTCATCCGCTCGATCTCGGACGTCTGCGCGGCGGTGATCTGCTCCCCCAGGGCGCTGAGCTTGGCCGAGACCTTCTGCTCCCGGAGCTGGTCGACCATCACCAGCGCCATCGCGTGGTGCTGGATCATCTCGGTGGCGAACTCGACGTCCGCCCCGTTGAAGGGGGCGCCGTCGTCCGGCTCGAGCCCGGGGTCGTCGTCGCCGCAGCCGGCGAGCAGCAGGGCGGTGGCGGCCAGGGCGGCGGCGGTACGTCGGGTGTGCATCCGGGCGACGTTAGCGCAGCCGTCGGACCTCGAAGCTGGCGGGCGGGGCGGCGATCGCGTCCTGGGCGGCGACGAGCTGGATCTCGCGGGTGCCGGCCTCGATCGTCCTCTCGAGGATCGCGAAGACCGACCCCGCGACGCGGCCCAGCGCGGTCTCGGCGGAGCCGGAGCTGCTCAGGTGGGCGAGGTAGAGGGCGGCGGTGACGTCGCCGCAGCCGTTCGGGGTGATCGGCAGCAGCGGAGTCTCGACGGCCCAGGCGCCCTCCTCGGACACCGCGACCATGTCGAGCCGCCCCTCGGGGACCTCGCCGTGCAGCACGCTGGTGACGAGCACGTCGCGCGGCCCCCTTGCCCGGACCTCGTCGACGGCGTCGAGGATCTCGGCGAGCGTGCGGGTCTCGCGGCTGGCGAGGAAGTCCAGCTCGAAGTGGTTCGGGGTGACGATGTCGGCCCGGGGTAAAACGGTGTCGCGCATGAACTCCGGGATGCCCGGCCGCACGAACATGCCGCGCCCGACGTCGCCCATCACCGGGTCGCAGCAGTAGACCGCGTCCGGGTTGAGCTCCTTCACCTTCGCGACTGCGTCGAGGATGATCGCGCCCACGGCGGGATCGCCCTGGTAGCCCGACAGCACCGCATCCGCCTTCCCGAGCACGCCGCGGTCCTCGATCCCGGCGATCACCTCGCGGACGTCGTCCGCGGCGAGGAGCGGCCCGCGCCACGCGCCGTACCCGGTGTGGTTGGAGAAGTGCACGGTGAGGACCGGCCAGACCTCGTGGCCCAGGCGCTGGAGCGGGAAGACGGCGGCGGAGTTGCCGACGTGGCCGTAGGCGACCGAGGACTGGATGGACAGGATCTTCACGCACCGATCCAACTGCGCACGCCCTGTACGGGCAACCCAGAACACGTACAGCAGGTCGGTCAGGGGCATCCTCGCGAGGTGCCCGCATTCGGTCGGGCAACGTGAACGTGAGCGGCATCCTCGCGACGGCGTACGCCCGAAGGGAATGCGAGGCGTGCGTCAAGGGCGTGCTCGGCGGCCTGCGGGTGATGATGCGGCGGGCCGGATCCGCTGAGCGTCCGGGTCGTCGTACTCTCGCTCGCGTGAGCGAGATGACCTACCGCCCGCTGGGCGACTCGGGGCTGATGGTGAGCGCGGTCGGGATCGGCTGCAACGCGTTCAGCAGGCGCGTGGACCTGGACGGGGTGCGCGGCATCCTGGGCGCCGCGCGCGACGCCGGCGTGACGCTGCTCGACACCGCGGACATCTACGGCGACCCGCCGGGTGGGTCGGAGGAGCTGCTCGGCGAGGCGCTGCAGGGCCAGCGTGACGAGTTCGTCGTGGCGACGAAGTTCGGCATGGACATGCGCGGGGCCCTGGGGAACGACTTCGGGGCGCGCGCCTCGCGGCGCTACGTGCGCCGCGCGGTGGAGGGCTCGCTGCGGCGGCTGCGGACCGACCACATCGACCTCTACCAGCTGCACGAGCCGGACGCTGTCACGCCGATCGAGGAGACGCTCTCCGTGTTGACGGACCTGGTCCGCGAGGGCAAGGTCCGCTACGTCGGCTGCTCCAACTTCGCCGGGTGGCAGGTCGCCGACGCCGCGTGGACCGCGCGCACCGCGGGCCTCGAGGGGTTCGTCTCGGTGCAGAACCGCTACTCGCTGCTGGACCGGACCGTCGAGGCCGAGGTCGTCCCGGCGTGCAAGGAGTTCGGGCTCGGGGTCCTGCCGTTCTTCCCGCTGGAGTACGGCCTGCTGACCGGCAAGTACCGCCGCGGCGCAGCCCCTCCGGCCGGGTCTCGGGCCGACCTGGACCCGTCGCGGTCCTCGTGGCTGGCGAACGCCGACTGGGGCCGGATCGAGGCCTTCGAGGCGTACGCCGCCGCGCGCGACCTCTCCCCGCTCGACGTCGCCATCGCCGGCCTGGCGGCCCAGCCGGCGGTCGCGTCGGTGATCGCGGGCGCGACGTCCGGCGACCAGGTGCGGGCGAACGCGGCGGCGCTGCGGTGGCGGCCGTCCGCCGAGGACCTGGCCGAGCTCGATGAGGTCACGACGGGCTGAGGTTCCAGGCCACTCGGCGCGGTTCCAGCCCGTTGCAACGGCCGGGAACCGTGGGGATACCCGGTTGACCGGGTATCCCCACGACCTCAGGCGACCTGCAGTGACCGCTTCGACAGCCCCATCCAGAACCCGTCGATGACCTGGAGGCCGGGCTCGTCGGGGGTGGTGGCGGCGCCGAGGGTGACGAACAGCGGTGAGTAGTGCTCGACGGTCGGGTGGGCGTACGGCATGCCGGGCGCACGCGTCCGGTACTGCGCGAGCGTGTCGATGTCGCCGCGGGCGAGCGCCTCGCCGGCCCAGGCGTCGAAGTCCGTGGACCAGCCGGGGGCGGCCGCGTCGATGCGGAACTCGGTGAGGAACGGCAGGCCGTGGGTGAGGAAGCCCGAGCCGACGATGAGCACGCCCTCGTCGCGCAGCGGCCTCAGCCGCTCGCCGAGCTGCATCAGCCGCACCGGGTCGTGGGTGGGCAGCGACATCTGGAGGACGGGGACGTCCGCGCCCGGGTACATGATCTTGAGCGGCACCCAGGCGCCGTGGTCGAGGCCTCGGCTGGTGTGCTGGTGGACCGGCTCCGAGGACGGCAGCATCGCCGCGACGCGCGCGGCGAGCGCGGTGGCGTCGGGGGTCTCGTAGGTCATCCGGTAGTACTTCGGGTCGAAGCCGCCGAAGTCGTAGACCAGCGGTGCGCCGCTCGCGCTGAGGCTGACCGGCGCGGACTCCCAGTGCGCGCTGACGATGAGGATCGCCGTCGGTCGCGGCAGGTCGGCGGCCCAGGCGGCCAGCTGCCCGGACCAGATCGGGTCGTCGAGCAGGGGCGGCGCTCCGTGGCCGATGTACAGCGCGGGCATGCGGGTCATGGTCACTCCAAAGGTTGCATCTTCAACTTTATTCCATCGGCAGCCTCCAGTCCACCGGCGTGGCCCCCTGCTCCTCGAGCAGCGCGTTCGCCCGGCTGAAGGGGCGCGAGCCGAAGAAGCCGCGGTACGCCGACAGCGGCGACGGGTGCGGGGACTCGACGACGGGGATCGTGCCGAGCATCGGCGTGAGGCTGCGCGCGTCGCTGCCCCAGAGGATCGCCACCAGCGGCCCGCCCCGCCGCGCGAGAACCTCGATCGCGCACCGAGTGATCGGCTCCCAGCCCTTGTCGCGATGGCTGTTCGACGCGCCGGGCTGCACGGTCAGGCTCCGGTTGAGCAGCATCACGCCCTGGTCCGCCCAGGCCGTGAGATCGCCGTGGCGCGGCGGCATGATCCCGAGGTCGTCGCGCAGCTCCTTGTAGATGTTGACCAGGCTCGGCGGCAGGGGCCACACGTCGTGCCGGACGGCGAAGCTCAGCCCGATCGGGTGCTCGGGGTTGGGGTAGGGGTCCTGGCCGACGATCAGCACGCGCACGTCGGCGAGCGGGCGCTGGAACGCGCGGAAGACCCGCTCGCCCGTCGGCTGGTAGGCCCGTCCGGCGGCGAGCTCCGCGCGCAGGAACTGCCCCATCGCGGCGATCCGGTCGTCGACCGGCGCCAGCGCCTCGGCCCAGTCCGGCGCCATCAGCTCCTTGTCGACCAGGCCCGCGAGCGCACTCATGCCCGGAGGCTAGGGCACGAGCACACGGAGAGCCGAGCGCCCCTAGCCTCGATCTTTCATGACGCCGGTGAAGGTGGTGTCGGGCTGAGTTGATGAGTTCGGGCGGTCGTTGGGCGTGGTCGACCGCCGGCTCTGTGCCGGTTTTCCGGCTCTTCACAGTTGAGGGTGTAGCGCACGTCGCTGCAGTTGCTGGCGCGTCGGTGGCTGGATAGGGGTCGAGGTCTCCCGACGATGGAGGTTCCTACGCCGTCCATCCGAAAGAGGCTCTTCACAGTTGAGGGTGTAGGGAGCTGGGGTCTGAATGAACCCGCTGGTCTCGAGCAGCGGTCGGGCGGTCTGGTTGGCTGGGGGCGTGCCGAAGAAGAAGCGGAAGAGGAAGAGCGGCGTGTCCAGGGCCGGTGCGGACCTGGCGTTGCTCCAGACGCTGATGGCGGATGCCGGCCGCGATATGTTCGCGGGGATGTTCGATGAGCCGACGCCGGAGGTGCGGGAGGTGCCGGAGCGGGCGCGGGGCTTCCGGGTGCGGGTCGACCTGATGTACGCCAAGCCGCCGATCTGGCGTCGTCTCGACCTGCCCGGCGACCTCATGCTCGACGAGTTGCATGTCGTGCTGCAGGTCGCGATGGGCTGGGAGGACGGCCATCTGCACAAGTTCGGTGTCGGCGTGGACCGGCGTACTCGTGCCTACTTCGTCACTGGATTCGATCTCAGCGAAGGCGACGAAGGCGTCGCCGAAGACGACGTCCGGCTCGACCAGGTGGTGTCTGCCAAGGGCGACCGGCTCTTCTATGACTACGACTTCGGCGACGGATGGGAGCACGTGCTGGTGGTCGAAGAAGTTCTCGACGATCCGCCACCGGCTCCGGTCTGCCTGAAGGGCAAGATGGCCTGCCCGCCGGAGGACTGCGG
>NZ_BAAIFY010000009.1:0-139211 GCF_054653575.1 Nocardioides pyridinolyticus
GGTGGAGAACGTCTACGAGATCCAGGAGGCCGACGGCTCGGTCACCTGGACCGCCACGGCCGTCGACCTGATCTTCGGCTCGAACTCGCAGCTGCGGGCGCTGGCCGAGGTCTACGCGAGCGAGGACGCCCGCGAGAAGCTCGTGCACGACTTCGTCGCCGCCTGGGTCCAGGTCATGGACAACGACCGCTTCGACCTCGCCTGAGGCTCAACTGACGCACCCGCACGACCGATGAAGGGCCCGGACGCACCCCGCGTCCGGGCCCTTCGCCTCTCCTGGCGCTGAGCCAGTGGACAGCGGTCGTCCTTTCGGCGCAATTGCGCGGTGTGGGCGACTCGGGCGCGGTGCGGACTGCTCCTGTGGCGCAAGTGCGCGGACCGGGTGACGCAGGCGAAATGACACGCTTGTAGTTTTACGCGACACGCCGAGCGAGTTCCTTGACAATTTCTGTCCCATAGTTCCCAAAAGCGTTCACCTGTCCCTAGACTCCCACCCGTGTCGCTGCGGAACCGTCTGCTCGCGCCCGTGACCGCTGCCCTCGTGGGCGGCCTGGTCGCGGGCCTGTTCGCGCTCTCCCCGGCCCCCGCCAGCGCCGGCCCCGTCGGTCCCGAACGGGCCAAGGTCGAGCAGAGGCGCGAGCCCGACGCGGTCTTCAAGCGCAGCGCCTACCTCTGCTACGGCTACCAGGACTGCCGGAGCAAGGGCTACGGCAACGCCGGCTACGCCCAGAACAGCCGCACCATGTACTGGCGGATGTACGCCGGGCACAACTGCACCAACTACGCCGCCTACCGCATGGTGAAGAGCGGCCTGCCGAACGAGCGGCCCTGGTCCGGCGGCGGCAACGCGACGTACTGGGGCACCTCGATGTCCCGCATCACCGACGACGTGCCGCGCGTCGGCGCCGTGACCTGGTGGAAGGCCAACACGGGCCCGGCCGGCTCCGCGGGCCACGTCGGGTACGTCGAGCAGGTGATCTCCGAGGACGAGATCATCGTGTCCCAGGACAGCTGGGGCGGCGACTTCTCCTGGGCGGTCGTCACCCGCGGCAGCGGCAACTGGCCCAGCGGCTTCATCCACTTCAACGACGTGCCGATGGTCAACCGGGCCGCTCCGGTGATCTCGGGCGTCGCCAAGGTCGGCTCCACCCTCAGCGCGACCGCCGGCTCGTGGAAGCCCGCCACCGCCGAGGTGCGGTACCAGTGGTTCGCCAACGGGCAGAAGCTGGCGAAGTCGACGAAGTCGACGCTCCGGCTGAACGAGGCGCGCCTGGGCCAGACGCTCACCGTCACCGCGACCGCCTCCAAGCTCGGCTACCCGACGAAGAGCGTCACCTCCACGCCGACCGAGGCGATCCTGCCGGGACAGCTGCGCAACGCCGCGGCGCCCGCGATCTCCGGCACGGCCAAGGTCGAGGGGACCCTCGCCCTCGACACCGGCTCGTGGGACCCGAAGCCCGACTCGCTCGCCGTCCAGTGGTACGCCGACGGCCAGCTCGTCGAGGGCACCAGCCCCGGCGCGACGACCCTCACGCTCACCCCGGACCTCGTCGACCGGGTGATCACCGCGACCGTCACCGCGACCCGCAGCGGCTACGACCCTGTCCTCGCGACCGCCGCGCCGACCGAGCGGGTCGCACCGGGCACCATCCGCGTCACCACGCCGCCCCGCCTGCTCGGCAGCCCCAGGCTCGGCCAGACCCTCACCGTCCAGGCCGGCGGCCACGCGCCGAGCGACGCCGACGTCGCCATCCAGTGGCTGCGCGACGGCGAGCCGGTGCTCAACGCGACCGGTCCGACCTACCAGATCACGAACCTCGACCTCGGCACCCAGCTCTCGGCCCGGGTCACGCTGAGCCGTGCCGGCTACACCACGACCGCGGTCGACTCCCCCGCGACCACCCGTGTGAAGACCGACCCGCACCTCGAGGTCCAGGTCGAGCGGATCAAGAAGCGGATCAAGGTCGTCGTGACGGTCACCGCGCCCGGCGTGGAGCGCGTCACCGGCCCCGTGGTCGTGCGGATCGCCGGCGTGAAGCAGGTGGTCGAGCTGCGCAGCAACGGCACGGCGAAGGTCGTCTTCCGCGATCTGAAGCCCGGCGAGCGCACGCTCGCGGTCCGCTACGCCGGCAGCGCGACGGTCAGCCAGGCGTCGTACTCCCGGGACCTGACGATCCGCTAGCCCGCGAGGTCTGCCACCCACCGCCCCGGTGCAAGACTGGGCCGGTGCCCGTCACCCGCGGATTCTTCGGCAGGAATCGCCCCGAGCGCCCGGACCGGCTGCCGCCCGGCCAGTACGACACCGGTAGCTCCTGGCCGACGCTGACCGCGGAGGCGACCCCGCGGATCGACCTCGACAGCTGGAGCATGACCGTCGACGGCCTGGCCGCGCGCCCGCACACCTGGTCGTGGCACGAGCTGCACGCGCTGCCCGAGTCGACGTACGTCGGCGACATCCACTGCGTGACGACGTGGTCGAAGTTCGACATGACCTTCCGCGGCATCAGCGTCGACACGCTGCTCGAGGTCGCGATGCCGATGCCCGAGGCGAGGTTCGTCATGGCGCACTCGACCACCGGCTACACCACCAACCTGCCGCTCGAGGACGTCACCGGCGGCAAGGCCTGGGTCGTCTGGGAGGTCGACGGCAAGCCGCTCCCCGCCGGCCACGGAGGACCGGTGCGGCTGCTGGTCCCCCACCTGTACTTCTGGAAGTCCGCGAAGTGGGTCACCCGCCTGGAGCTGATGGAGCGCGACCGGCCCGGCTTCTGGGAGCAGAACGGCTACCACGACCGCGGCGACCCGTGGCTCGAGCAGCGCTACCAAGGGGATCCGTGACCGCCTCTGCCGGCGGCTGGACCACCGGCACGATTATCGAGCTCGACCATCCCACCGACCGCCTGGTCCGCCTGCGCCTCCACGTCGACGACCGGGTCGACCACCTGGCCGGGCAGCACTACGTCGTCCGCCTGCGCGCGCCCGACGACTACACCGCCCAGCGCTCCTACTCGGTCGCGTCCGACCCCGACGACCCACTGCTCGAGCTCATGGTCGAGTGCCTGCCTGGCGGCGAGGTGTCCGGCTTCCTCCACGACGTCGCCGAGGTCGGTGACGTGCTGGAGCTGCGCGGCCCGATCGGCGGCTGGTTCGTGTGGGAGGGCGACGTGCCCGCCGTCTGCCTGGCCGGCGGCTCCGGGGTCGTGCCGGTCGTGGCGATGACGCGCGTCGCGCGGCGGCTCGGGATCCAGGACAAGCTGAAGGTCGTGGTCGTCGCACGGACCTGGGAGGAGCTGCCCTACGCCGCCGAGCTCCAACGCTATGGCGCCTTCATCGCCCTCACCCGGCAGAACCTCGCAGGTCCGGGAGGCGACCGGGTCGCCGCCCCGCCGTACCACGACGAGATGGCGCCGTACGTCGCCGGCGCGGAGCGCGCCTACGTCTGCGGCTCGGTCGGGTTCGCGTCGTACGCCACCCGGCTGCTGGAGGAGAGCGGCGTCGACCCGGACGTGATCCGGGTCGAGCAGTTCGGCGAGTCCGGCTGAGTCGAGCGGCTGACTGGAGCACTAGGCTGCTGTCCATGGTGATCGCGGGGTGATCTCGGAGTGAGCGAGGCCGTCGGGCACTTCCGCGTCGGCTTCGTCACCGGGGCCACGCCGGACAAGTGGGCACGGGTCTGGCGGGAGCGCTATGCGCGGGATCCCCTGGAGCTGGTCCCGCTGGTCGAGGACGAGCAGGAGGACCGCGTCCGCGCGGGCACCCTCGACATGGCGCTGGTGCGGCTCCCGGTGGACCGGGACGGCCTGCACTGCATCCCGCTCTACGAGGAGCTGCCGGTGGCGGTCATGGGCACCGAGCACCTGCTCACCCTCGCCGACGAGGTGACGACCGCCGACCTCGCCGACGAGCAGCTGGTGCTCCCCGAGCGCTCGGGCTGGACGCCTGCCGTCGAGCAGCTCGCCTGGCCGCCGATGTCGGTCAAGGAGGCCGTCGAGGTCACCGCCTCCGGCACCGGGGTCGCGATCGTGCCGATGTCCATCGCCCGGCTCCACCACCGCAGGGACGTGACCTACCGGGTCGTGAGCGACCTGCCGCCGACGACCGTGGGTCTCGCGTGGCTCGTCGACAACGAGGACCCGTGGGTGCAGCGGTTCATCGGGATCGTCCGCGGGCGGACGGAGCGCAGCTCGCGCGGGTGAGGCGCTGGTCACGGGTAGCCACCCGTAAGGGTGGGTACTCGGCTCGGGTGACCAGTCTGCACCGCCCGCCCACCTCCGACCCGATCCCGCATCCGGCGCTCGACCAGCCGGTCGAGGCGACGACCGCTGCCGGCGGCCTCGACAAGGTCGTCTTCGGCGTGACCGCGGCGATCGCGGTCGCCTTCCTGCTCTGGGGCTTCGTCAGCACCTCGAGCCTCGGCTCGGCGTCGGGCAAGGCCCTGGCCTGGGTCATGGAGGACATGGGCTGGCTGTTCGTGACGACGGCCAGCGCGTTCGTCGTCTTCGTGATCTGGCTGGCCGCGAGCAAGTTCGGCAACATCCCGCTGGGCCGGGACGACGAGGACCCCGAGTTCCGCACCGTCTCCTGGATCGCGATGATGTTCAGCGCCGGCATGGGCATCGGGCTGATGTTCTACGGCGTCAGCGAGCCGATCAGCCACTTCGTGAGCCCGCCGCCCGGCACCGGTCCCGAGAACAACCCCGAGGCCGTGCAGCACGCCATGGCCACCACGCTGTTCCACTGGACGCTCCACCCGTGGGCGATCTACGCGGTCGTCGGCCTGGCCATCGCGTACGGCGTCTACCGCAAGGGCCGGCTCCAGCTGATCTCGGCGGCCTTCGAGCCCCTCCTCGGCCAGCGCGCGTACGGCGGCTGGGGCAAGGTCATCGACATGCTGGCGATCTTCGCCACCCTCTTCGGCTCGGCCGCGTCGCTCGGCTTGGGCGCCCTCCAGATCAGCAGCGGCCTCGAGATCGTGGGCGGCATCGGCGAGGTCGGCAACGGGCTCCTCGTCGGCATCATCGCCGTCCTCACCGCGGCGTTCATCCTGTCGGCGGTCACGGGCGTCGCGAAGGGCATCCAGTGGCTCTCGAACATCAACATGGTGCTCGCCGTCGGGCTCGCCCTGTTCCTCTTCGTCGTCGGCCCGACCGTCTTCATGCTGAACCTGGTCCCGACCTCGATCGGCAGCTACGTCGCCGACCTGTCGATGATGGCCGCCCGCACCGGCGCCGAGGGGGGCGAGGCCAGTTCCTGGCTCGAGAGCTGGACCGTCTTCTACTGGGCCTGGTGGATCTCCTGGACCCCGTTCGTCGGCATGTTCATCGCGCGCATCTCGCGCGGGCGGACCGTGCGGCAGTTCGTCACCGGCGTGCTGCTCGTGCCGAGCCTGGTGAGCCTGGCCTGGTTCTGCATCTTCGGCGGCGCGGCGATCGACCTCCAGAAGGCCGGCACCGACATCGCGGGCGCCGGCGGCGGGGCCGTCGAGTCGCAGCTGTTCACCACGCTCGACGCGTTCCCGTGGGCCACGCTCACGAGCATCACCGTGATGCTGCTGGTCGGCATCTTCTTCGTGTCCGGCGCCGACGCGGCGTCCATCGTGATGGGCACGCTGTCCGAGCGCGGTACCCAGCACCCGTCCCGCCCGACGGTGATCTTCTGGGGCGTGGCGACCGGTGCCGTGGCGGCGGTGATGCTGCTCGTCGGGGGTGACGACGCCCTCACCGGACTCCAGCACATCACGATCGTCGCGGCCCTGCCGTTCGTGGTCGTGATGATCGGCCTGGCCGTCTCGCTCGTGAAGGACCTGCGCTCCGACCCGCTCGTCGTCCGGCGGCGGTACGCCGAGGAGGCGGTGGAGGCCGCGGTCATCGCGGGTGTCACCGAGCACGGCGACGACTTCGTCATCGCCATCGACAAGGACCCGGAGGCCTAGCCCCCGCTCAGCTCCGGCTCAGCTCCAGCTGGTCGGCAGCGGGCGGCCCTCGTGGAAGCCCGCTGCCGACTGGACACCGACCACGGCCCGCTCGTGCAGCTCCGCGAGCGAGGCGGCGCCGGCGTACGTGCACGCGGAGCGGACCCCCGAGCAGATCTGGTCGACCAGGTCCTCCACCCCGGGACGGGCGGGGTCGAGGTACATCCGCGACGAGGAGATGCCCTCCTCGTAGAGGCCCTTGCGGGCGCGGTCGTAGGCGGACTCCCCGACCGTGCGGTTGGCGACGGCGCGGGCCGAGGCCATGCCGAACGACACCTTGTAGGCGCGGCCGTCGGAGTCGACCATCAGGTCGCCCGGCGACTCGTGCGTGCCGGCGAACCACGACCCGACCATCACCGCGCTCGCACCCGCGGCCAGGGCGAGCGCGACGTCTCGCGGGTGCCGGACGCCCCCGTCGGCCCAGACGTGCTTGCCGAGCTCGCGGGCGGCGTCCGCGCACTCCAGCACGGCCGAGAACTGCGGCCGGCCGACGCCGGTCATCATCCGCGTGGTGCACATCGCGCCCGGCCCGACGCCGACCTTGACGATGTCGGCGCCCGCCTCGATGAGCGCGCGCGTGCCCTCGCCGGAGACCACGTTGCCGGCCGCGACCGGGACCTGCGGGTCGAGGGCGCGTACGGCGGCGAGCGCCTCCAGCATCCGGTCCTGGTGGCCGTGCGCGGTGTCGACGACCAGGCAGTCGACGCCCGCGTCGAGCAGCTCCTTGGCCTTGGCCGCCACGTCGCCGTTCACACCCACGGCGGCCGCGATGCGGAGCCCGCCCGTCGCGTCGACGGCGGGGTCGTAGACCGTGGCGCGGAGCGCGGCCTTGCGGGTCAGCACGCCGAGCAGGCGACCCGCGTCGTCGACCGCGACCGCGAGCCCGGCGTGGGCGGCGTCCAGCCGGTCGAACGCGTCGCGCGGGTCGGCGTCCTCCCGGAGCAGGACCGCGACCGGCTGCATGACGACCTGCACCTGGGCGAAGCGGTCGACCTCCACGCAGTCGGCCTCGGAGACCACGCCGAGCGGCTTGCCGTCCCGCACGACCACGGCCGCGCGGTGGGCGCGCTTGGGGATGAGCGCGAGCGCCTCGGCCACGGTCTGCTCCGGCGCGAGCTCGATCGGGGTGTCGAAGACGAGGTGCCGCGACTTCACGTACCGCACGACGTCCGCGACCACCGCGGCCGGGATGTCCTGCGGGATCACCGCGAGGCCGCCGCGGCGGGCGATGGTCTCCGCCATCCGCCGGCCCGCGATCGCGGTCATGTTCGCCACGACGAGCGGCAGGGTGGCTCCGGTGCCGTCGCTGGTCGAGAGGTCGACGTCGTACCGGCTGGCCACCGCGGAGTGCCGCGGGACCATGAAGACGTCGTCGTAGGTCAGGTCGTGGGAAGGGGTGACCGCGTCGAGGAACTGCACGTTGCCGCAGTCTAGGTTCTCCCCCATGCCTTTCGTCGATCCCGGGACCCCATCCGTCCTCGCCGCCGAGGTCCGGTCGGCGTTCTCCTCGGAGTGCGGAGGTGCCGCGTCGGTGGTCGGCCGGGCCCCCGGACGGGTCAACCTGATCGGCGAGCACACCGACTACAACCGTGGGCTGGTGCTCCCGGTGGCGCTCCCCCACGCGACGTACGCCGCCGTCGCGCCGCGCTCCGACGACACCGTGCGGATCTCCAGCGTCGAGAGCTCGTCGCCGTGGACGGGCAGCCTGGCGTCGCTGGCGTCGGCCGACGGGTGGGCGGCGTACGCCGCCGGGGTGCTGTGGGCGCTGCGCGAGGCCGGTGTCGACGTGCCCGGCGTGGACGTGATGGTCCACGGGTCGGTGCCGCTCGGCGCCGGGCTCTCGTCCTCGGCCGCCCTGGAGTGCTCGGTGGCGGTCGCGGCGTGCGCCGTCGCGGGCGTGGACCTGGACCGGTCGCTGGTGATCGACGCGTGCGTCCGCGCCGAGACCGAGGTGGCCGGCGCGCCCACCGGCGGCATGGACCAGACGGTCTCGATGCTGGCCTCCCCCGGCGCCGCCCTGCTCATCGACTTCGACTCCGGTGCGTCGTCGGACGTCGCGCTCCCCCTCCCCGGGCTCTCGCTCCTCGTGACGGACACCCGGGTCTCCCACGAGCTCACCGACGGCGACTACGGCTCCCGGCGCGAGGAGTGCGAGCGGGCGGCCGCCGCGCTGGGGGTGTCGTCGCTGCGGTCGGCCACCCCGGCGTCCGTCGACGGCCTGGCGGACGATCTGCTGCGCCGCCGGGCGCGGCACGTCGTCACCGAGACCGAGCGGGTGCCGGCGGTCGTCGCGGTGGTGTCGTCCGGCGACTGGGCGGGTCTCGGCCGGGTCCTCGCCGCGTCGCACGCCTCGATGCGCGACGACTTCGAGATCTCCTGCCCCGAGCTCGACCTGGCCGTCGCCACCGCCGTCGAGGCCGGTGCCCTCGGCGCCCGGATGACCGGCGGCGGCTTCGGCGGCTCCGCGGTCGCCCTCGTCCCCACCGAGCGGCTCGACGCCGTCGCCCTGGCCATCGACACCGCCTTCGCCGGCGCCGGCTTCCGCGCGCCGCAGCACCTCGTCGCCGACCCGTCCGGGCGCGCCGACCTGGTGCCGTGAGGCCGCGGTTTGGTCACCAACCGCAGGTGGGAGCGTTCCCAATCTGCGGTTGGTGACCAAACCGCACCCCTACCGGACCAGCACGGAGCCGTGGGCCGGTCAGGTCGCGGACACCCCGATCCGGCCCGCGCGGAACGCCTCGACGAACGCCGTGTGATCGGCGCGGACGTGCTCGGCGTAGGAGATCCCGAAGTCGGTGACCCAGGCGGTGAACTCGCGCCGGCGCCGCTCGACGCACGCGGCGATCGCGTCCTCCACCTGGAAGTCGACGAGGTCCTGGTCGCTGTCCTCGTCGGACGCGCAGTGGATCTTCGCCGTCGCGCGGCCGAGCTGGTCGACGACCGCCGCGATGTCGTCGGGCTCGGTCAGCCCGGACCAGTCGAGGTCCACCTCGTACGGCGACAGCTCGGCCACGACGTACCCGACCCCGCCGATCGAGGTGTGGCCGAGCAGCGGGTCGGTGTGCACCTGGAGCGCGCGCTGGCTGACGGCGGTGCGGTGGCCCTCGTGCTCGAAGTACCGCTCGACCGCGCCGCTGTCGACGAACCGGCTCACCGCGGGGATGTTGGCCTGCTTCATCGTCAGCACGACGTCGTTGTCGAGGGCCTGGCTGTAGCCCTCGACCAGCACGTTGTACGCCGGCAGCCCGGCGCTGCCGATGCCGAACCCGGTCTTCCCCACGACGTCGCGGAGCTCGTAGAACAGCGCGCGACCGAAGCGCTTGGTAGGCGGGATCGTGTCGAGGTAGTCCTCGAACGCGCGCACCACCTGGGACCGCTCGCGCTTGCCGAGCCGGCGGACACCGGCGCCGTCGGCGAACAGCCGGGTGCCGTCGACGACGGTGGTGAGCGCGTCCAGCTGGTCGGCGCGCCGCCGCAGCCGGGCGGAGACGAGGGCGGCGTGGATGGCCCCGGCGGTGTTGTCGAGGTGCAGCGCGTAGTAGTCGTCGTCTGAGCGCCGGTAGTCGTCGACCTGGGACAGGTAGGCGCGCACGTAGCGGCCGATCAGCCACCGCACGTCGTCCTCGGGCAGCGCCTTCTGCCACCCGACCAGCGCGAGCGACGCGGCGAACCGCTGGAGGTCCCAGGTGAACCGGCCCAGGTAGGCCTCGTCGAAGTCGTTGATGTCGAACACCAGCCGCCCGTCGGAGTTCAGGTAGGTGCCGAAGTTCTCCACGTGCAGGTCCCCGTGCACCCAGATGCGGCCGCTGCGGTCGTCGCAGAACGGGTCCTCGTCGGCGGTCACGTCGGCGTAGAACAGGCAGGCCGAGCCGCGGTAGAAGGCGTGCGGGTCGGAGGCCATCGTGCGGTACTTCCCGCGGAAGGCCGCCGGGTCGGCCGTCATCAGCGGCGCGAAGGCGTCGTCGAGCACCTCCACGATCTGGTCGGCACGGTCCGGTCGGCGTGAGGTCGGTGACACGAGCGCAGCATGCCCAGCCCGACCGGGTACATGCTTGAATCCAGAGCAGGCCCCACGAACGCGATCGAAGGGAACCCCCGTGCCTCCGAAGAACCCCCTCGGCAAGATCAAGGACGCCGCCACCGAGACGATCAAGGACCCGATCGGCACCGCGAGCAAGGCGGTCCAGCAGGCCCGCGGCGGCGTGGAGGTCGGCAAGGCGGTCGCCGGGCAGGTGGCCAAGAGCGCCGCGGAGGTCGTCGCGTCCCGGGTGCCCGGCCGCAGGGCGTCGACCCCGGGCCCGATCGGCCCGCCGGCCGGGGCCGAGCTGCACGCCGTACCGGACGAGAAGCCCGAGACGGCCAAGAAGGCCGCACCGGCGAAGAAGGCTCCCGCCAAGAAGGCCCCAGCGAAGAAGGTCACCACGCCCCCGGTGACCGACGTCGCGACCCCCGTGGTCAAGGAGCAGGCCGAGAACCAGCCGGTCCGCACCACGCCGCCGGCTCCCGAGAGCCCGATCGACGCGGCGGCCGACGCCAGCCAGGTCGACGTCACGCCGGCCGACGTGGCCCGCAAGGCCGCCACCAAGAAGCCGGCCGCGAAGAAGGCCCCCGCGAAGAAGACCACGGCCAAGAAGGCCCCCGCGAAGAAGGCGGCCGGCACGACGTCCACCCCGGCGTCCACCCCGAGCGGCAAGCTGCCCCCGCCCAAGAAGGCGGACTGAGCCGCGCCCGGCCCCCCGCGGACCGGCACCACCGGCCGGCACCCCGGCCGAGCCGCGCGACCGTCACGCGTCGCTGGCCGACCGGGGTGCCGACACCGCTCCCGTGACTACTTGAGCTCGGCGCTGGTCAGCCCGAGGATCCGGCGGGCGACGATCAGCTGCTGGATCTGCTGGGTGCCCTCGAAGATGTCGAGGATCTTGGAGTCGCGGGCCCACTTCTCGAGCAGCTCGCCCTCGCTGTAGCCCACCGAGCCCGCCAGCTCGACACAGGAGAGCGTGATGTCGGAGCCGACCCGGCCGGCCTTCGCCTTGGCCATCGAGGCCTCGAGCGAGTTGGGCCGGCGGTTGTCGGCCATCCACGCCGCCTGGAGCATCAACAGGTGGGCGGCCTCCCAGTCGGCCTCCATCTGCAGGAACTTGGCCGCGGCGGCGTGCTGGGTCTGCGCCGGACGGTCGTAGTCGATCTCCACCCCGGCGTCCGCCAGCAGCTCGCGGGTCAGGTCGAGCGCGGCGCGCGCACAGCCGACCGCCATCGACGCCACCAGCGGGCGGGTGTTGTCGAAGGTCGCCATCGCGCCCGCGAAGCCCTGCTTGACGTCGATCTCGGACGAGCCGAGCAGGTTCGCGGCCGGCACCCGGCAGTTCTCGAACCGGATCGTCGCGGTGTCGGAGGCCTTGATGCCGAGCTTGTGCTCGAGCCGCTCGACGGTCATGCCGGGCGTGCCCTTCGGCACGACGAACGACTTGATCGCCGCCCGGCCGAGCTCCTTGTCCAGCGTCGCCCAGACGACGACCGCGTCGGACCG
Source organism: Nocardioides pyridinolyticus (assembly GCF_054653575.1). Lineage (NCBI taxonomy): Bacteria > Bacillati > Actinomycetota > Actinomycetes > Propionibacteriales > Nocardioidaceae > Nocardioides > Nocardioides pyridinolyticus. The sequence goes on from NZ_BAAIFY010000009.1 coordinate 11,499, forward strand.
CTCGCCGGAGGTCACGAAGATCTTCTCGCCGTTGATGACGTACTCGTCACCGTCGCGTACGGCGGTCGTGCGGATGTTCGCCGAGTCGGAGCCGGTGCCGGGTTCGGTGATCGCCATCGAGGCCCACACGCCGTCGAACCGCTCGTGCTGCTCGTCGTTCGCGACCGACGCGATCGCGGAGTTGCCCAGGCCCTGCCGCGGCATCGACAGCAGCAGGCCGACGTCGCCCCAGCACATCTCGGCGATCGACATGACCGAGGCGAGGTTGGTGCCGTTGCGGACCGAGCCGCCGTCGCCCTCGTCGCCGCGCTTCACGCCGGCCGCGCCCGCGCCCTCGCTGGCGCCGGACTCGGAGAGCCCGTCGATCATCGCGGCGAGCATGTCGAGCTCCTTGGGGTACTCGTGCTCCGCCTGGTCGTACTTGCGGGAGATCGGCCGCAGCATGTTCATCGCGACCTGGTGGGCCTGGCCCACGAGCGGCCGGAACTTCTTCGGGTCGTCCAGGTAGATCGCCATCAGTTTTTGGGCCCCTTCGGGGTTGTCGTGGAGGAGCGGAGCGGGGGAACGAGAAGCTCGAAGGCCATTTAGACCAGCACCGCACCTTCCATCACGCCGATCGCACGCAGGTCGCGGTACCACCGCTCCACCGGGTGCTCCTTCACGAACCCGTGCCCGCCGAGCAGCTGCACGCCGTCGAGCCCGATCTGCATGCCCTTGTCGGCGCACAGCTTGCGGGCCAGGGCGACCTCGCGGGCGAAGTCCTTGCCGGCGGCCGCGCGGGACGCGGCCTTCCAGGTCAGCAGCCGCATCGACTGCAGCTCGATCGCGATGTTCGCGACCATGAACGCGACCGACTGCCGGTGCGCCACCGGCTCACCGAACGCCTCGCGCTCCTTGACGTACGGCGTCACGTAGTCGAGCACCGCCTGCCCCGTGCCCACCGCCAGCGCGCACCAGACGAGCCGCGAGAGCCGGACGCACTCGGTGTACGTCGACCCGTCGGTCTCCCCCAGCACCGCGTCGGCCGGGACCCGGACGTCGGTGAGGTTCAGCCTCGTGAGGGCCGCCGCGCGGACACCCATGCCCGGGTCCGCCTCGACCTCGATGCCCGGGGTCGAGGACTCGACCAGGAGGAGCACCGGACGGCCGTCGAGGGCGGCCCCGATCACGAACAGCTCGGCCTCGGCGCCGCGGACCACGCCCGCCTTCACGCCGTTGAGCACGAAGCCGTCGTCGGTGCGGGTGGCGGTGGTCGCCGGCGACAGCACGTCGAAGAGCACGGTCGGCTCGGCCAGTGCGAGCGCCGCCACCGGCGTCTCCCCGTCCCCGTCACCGGCGAACGCCGGCAGGTAGGTCTGCTGCTGGGCGTCGCTGCCCCACAGCCCGATCGCGGTGGCCACGGCGCCCGGCGCGAGCGAGGCGACCGCCAGGCCCATGTCGCCGCGGGCGAGCGCCTCGGCGACCAGCGTCCCCGCCATCGCGGAGCACTCCTCGGAGATCCCGCCGAGCGCCTCCGGGACGCCGAGGATCGGGAGGCCCACCTCGAGGCCGGCGGCCAGCACCTCCGGCGGCGCCGCGCAGGCCGCGTCCGCCTCCGCGGCGGCGGGCCGGAGCACCTCGGTGGCCAGCTCGGTGACGACGTCGACGAGCATCTGCTCGTCCTCGGTGGGCGTGAGGTCGAAGACGCCGGTGCGCGGCGCCGCGTCGGGCCGCACGCCGGTCGTGCCCTTCCTGCCGGCCTTCGCGAACGTCCGGCTGGCCGCGGACATCGTCTTGAAGCCGCTGCGCGTGGTCGTGAACACGACCTGCTCGGTCTGCTTGCGCAGACCCACCCGGTCCAGCACCTCGCTCTGCGCGAGGCGGCTCAGCGCGGCGACGGCGTACCCGATCGGGTCGCGCGTCTCCTTCGAGGACAACCCGTGCTTCCCGCCGGGTCGGAGGCTCTGCATCAAGGACATGGACACAATGTAACTCGGAGTTACACTCGGGGCTACAACACGATTCGTGGAGCCGGTCACAGCGCAACTAGGCTCGCCGTCATGTCGACGCAGCACGACCAGGCGCCCCTCGCCCCGCACGGCCCCCTCCCCGCGGGCGGCACCGCCCGCCCGATCACCCGCTGGGGCACCGAGGTCATGCACCGCCCGCAGGCCCGGGTGACGGCGTACGACGACGCGCTGCGCGCCCTCGCGGCCGACATGGTCGCCACCATGTACGCCGCGGACGGCGTCGGCCTGGCCGCGTGCCAGATCGGCGAGGACGTCGCGATGTTCGTCTTCGACTGCCCCGACGCGAGCGGCCGGCGCACCGTCGGCGTGGTCTGCAACCCCGAGGTCACGCTCCCCGAGGGCCGCGACCGCCACCTCGACGAGGACGACGAGGGCTGCCTGTCCTTCCCGGGCGCGTTCGTCGAGTGCGCACGGCCCGACGTCGCCTCGGTCACGGGCACCGGCCTGGACGGCGAGCCGGTCGCCTTCGAGGGCGACGGCCTGCTCGCCCGCTGCCTCCAGCACGAGACCGACCACACGCTCGGCACGGTCTTCGGCGACCGGCTCTCGACCAAGCAGCGCAAGAAGCTCCAGAAGGCGCACGACAAGGCCGCGGCCGACTACCCGCTGGAGTGGCCCGCCGGCTGAGCCTGGATCCGCGCTCGGGGCGGGGCGTACGCTCCGAGCCGTGTCGGACCGCTCCTTCAAGCCGATCCGGTCGCTGACCGGCCGGGTGCGGCGGCGACCCCCGGCGGCCCCGGGCGCCTCGCTCGCGGTCGAGCGGATCCAGGGCCGGGACAGCATGGTCGACAGCGCCGTCTACGTGGCGGGCGACCGCGTCGACTCCCCCACCAGCCTGGCCGACACCTACCGCTCGCTGCGCGAGCATGACGGCTCGGTCGCGTGGATCGGGCTGTACCGGCCCGACCAGCACGAGCTCGGCTCGCTGGCCCACGAGTTCGGCCTGCACGAGCTCGCCGTGGAGGACGCGATCGTCGCCCACCAGCGGCCGAAGCTGGAGCGGTACGACGACACGCTGTTCGTGGTCCTGCGCGCCGCCCACTACGACGACGACCGCGAGGAGGTGGAGTTCGGCGAGGTGCACCTCTTCGTCGGCGCCGACTTCGTGATCACGGTCCGCCACTCCGAGGCGCCCGACCTGTCCGCCGTACGGCGCCGGCTGGAGTCGAACCCCGACCTGCTCTCCCTCGGTCCGGAGGCCATCCTCTACGCGATCCTGGACCGCATCGTCGACGGCTACGCGCCCGTCGTCGCCGGCCTCGAGAACGACATCGACGAGATCGAGACCGAGGTCTTCGGCAGCGACCCGGGCGTCTCGCGGCGCATCTACGAGCTCACCCGCGAGGTGATCGAGTTCCAGCGCGCGACCCGGCCGCTGGCCGCCGTGCTGGCGGCGTTGACGGCGGGCTTCGCGAAGTACCGCACCGACGAGGAGCTCCAGCGCTATCTGCGCGACGTCGAGGACCACCTCACCCAGGTCATCGAGCAGGTCGACGGCTTCCGCCAGCTGCTCCGCGACATCCTCACCGTCAACGCCACCCTGGTCGCCCAGCGGCAGAACGAGGAGATGCGCGCGCTGTCCGAGGCGAGCATCGAGCAGAACGACGACGTGAAGCGGATCTCCGCCTGGGCGGCCATCCTCTTCGCGCCCACGCTCGTCGGCACCGTGTACGGCATGAACTTCGACCACATGCCCGAGCTGCACTGGGCCGCCGGCTACCCGTTCGCGCTGGTGCTGATGCTGCTCGTCTCGGTGACGCTGTGGCGCGTGTTCAAGCTCCGGCGGTGGATCTGAGCGGTCGGTCCGGGCTCGGTGACGTCTCCGCCTCCACTGCATAGACGGTGTCGCGGCCGAGCCTGCGCACCACGGCATAGCCCAGGCCCGCGAGGAACGCGCCGCAGCGGCCCCTGTTGTCCTCGACCACGACGACCGGCCGCTGGGCCCGCAGGGTCGCCTCGGCACCCTGGAGGATCGGCAGCTCGAAGCCCTCGGTATCGAGCTGGACGAGGGTCAGGTCGTCGATCGCGAGCTGGTCGATGCTGAGCAGGGCGGTCAGCTGGGTGCGGGCGTGCGGCCTCGAGGCCGGAGTGAGGATCCGGGCCGCGCCACCGTGGTGTCGGCCCTTCGGCGCGCGGGCCACTCCCACGGTGGCGACCTGGAGCCGGGCGCCGAGGCCGGCGTGCAGGAGCACCACGTTCCCGAGCCGGTTCACCTCGACGACCTCGCGCGCCAGGAGGTAGTTCTCCAGGACCGGCTCGAAGGCGTAGACCAGCCCCGGTGTCTTCGCCGAGAACGACGGGAGCATGTCGCCGAAGAACGTCCCGGCGTGCACGATGCTGCCCGGCCGGTCGAGCAGGAGGCGACCCACGAACCGGTGCAGTCCCGGCGAGACCAGCCGGCCCTCGAGGATGCGCCGCGCGACGGGCCGGTGGCGGCCGTAGTCGGGCACGAAGTACTCGGCGCCGTCGATCCGCGCGACCGTGGTCTCGATGCCGTGGATCAGGCGCCGCTCGAGCCCGCTCAGCTCCGGGGCGGGTGTCCTGCGCAGCCGCACCTGATCGAGTGTCGTCACCCGGGGCCAGGCGCGGCGGTCGGCGTACGCCAAATAGCCAGAACTAGTCATGCCGCGGCCCGGGACCGCTCCTAGCCTGGGGCGTGTCCGCCAGCCTCGTGGTCCACATCGGCACCCCGAAGACGGGGTCGTCCTCGCTGCAGCGCACGCTGCACGACGGCGCCGGTGCGCACGGGCCCGTGTGGCTGGCCTACCCCGAGCGTCTGACCGAGGCGGACCTGGCCCACGCCCTCCTCCGAGGACGCGACGGCGAGGTCGCGCGGAGGCTGGCCGCCCTCGCGGCCTGGCTCGACTCCACCCCCGCGGACGTGTTCGTGCTGTCGTCCGAGCATCTCGTGCACGTGCCGGCGGCGACCTTCCAGAGCGCGCTCCGCCGCCACCTCCCCGAATGGGACGCGCGGACGCGCATCGTGTGCTACCTGCGACCGCACGCCCGGCGACTGCTCTCCTCGTTCGCGCAGCAGCGGAAGTCGGGCTCCTTCGGAGGCTCTCTCGACCAGTACCTCCGGCTCGCCGCGCGGGGCGGTCGCGGCTGCTACGCGGACCGCCTCGCCGACTGGCAGACGGCGTACGGCGACCGGCTCGTCACCCGGCTGGTGTCTCCGGCCACGCTCGTCGGTGGTGACGTGGTCACCGACTTCCTGCACGTCGTCACCGGGACGGAGGTGGTCGCGGACGGGCGACGCCTGAACCCGGCCCTGACGGTCGAGGCCCTGGCCCTGCTCGGCATCCTGCACCGCGTCCTCCGGAGGCGCGGGGTCGCCGAGGGCGTCGCGTCACGGGTCGGCAAGCAGGTCGGCACCGGCCTCGCCGCCGACGGCGGTGCCCCTCCAGGCCGTCGCCTCTGGCTCTCGTCGGCTCAGGCGGTCACCGCGGCCGGGATCTTCGGCGAGGACGCCGCCCGGCTGGATGCCCGCTTCTTCGCCGCCGCGTGCCCCATGACCGCAGACCTCCGGGACGTGGTGGCATCGGCGCCACCGGAGGCCGCGGACCTCGACCCGGCGCGGTACGCCGACGTCGCCACCCGCAAGCTGATCCGCTCCGACGCCGCCGCCCTCGCCGACGCCTGCGCGGTGCATGGTCCGGCCTGGCTCGCGCACTACCGCGCCGCCAAGGGCTACCGCTCGGCCGCCGCGACCGCCGACCCGGCCTCGGCCGCGGTGGTCGCTGCCGCCATCGATGTCCTCGTCGCTCGGCTGCGGTCCGTCCTGGGGGCGCTGGAGTGAGGCGCCCGCTCCCAGGCGAGGTGGCGCTGTCCGATCACCGTCGCGCGGTCACATAGCAGGCGACGGCCGAGGCGGCGGCGACGTTGAGCGAGTCGATGCCGGCGGCCATGGGGATGATCGCCCGGCGGTCCGCGGACTGCTCCCAGCGCGCGGAGAGGCCGTGGCCCTCGGAGCCGAGGACGAGGGCGACGCGGTCGAGCCCGGCCACGGCGTCCTCGAGGGGGACGGCGTCGGGCGCCAGGGTCAGCGCCACGGTGGTGAACCCGCGAGCCGAGAGAGCAGGCAGGGCGTCGTACCAGTCCGGGACGCGTGTCCACGGCGTGGTGAACACCGCACCCATGCCGACCTTGACCGCGCGGCGGTAGAGCGGGTCCGCGCAGCGCGGCGAGAGCAGCACCGCGGCGAAGCCGAGCGCCGCGCCGGAGCGGAAGACGGCGCCGACGTTCGTGTGGTCGACCAGGTCCTCGAGCACGAGCACCGAGCGCGCCCCGGCGAGCACGGACGACACCGACTGCAGCGGCCGTCGCTCCAGCGAGGCGAGCGCACCCCGGTGGACGTGGAAGCCGGTGACCTCCTCCGCGAGGTCCTCCGACACCACGTAGCAGGGAGCATCGGTCGACGACAGCTCGGAGGACAGGCCGTCGAGCCACCGCGGCGCCATCAGGAAGGAGCGCGGCGCGAAGCCCGCGGCCACCGCGCGGCGCACGACCTTCTCGCCCTCGGCCAGGAACAGCCCGTGCTCGGCCTCCAGGTGCTTGCGCAGCTCGACGTCGCGCAGGTCGCGGTAGTCGGCGAGCCGCGGGTCCGCGGGGTCGGTGATCTCGACGAGGGTCGCCATCAGGCGAAGTGCTCCGGGTGGGCGACCGCCACCACGGAGCCCACCACGATGATCGCCGGCGGCCGCACGGCCTCCTCGACCAGCCGCGGCGCCAGCGTCTCGAGCGTGGCCAGCACGGTGCGCTCGCCCGGCATCGTGCCGTCGCAGATCACCGCGACCGGCGTCGAGCCGGGCCGGCCACCGGCCATGAGCGCGGCAGCGATGGCCGGCGCGTTCTCCACGGCCATCATCAGCACGACGGTGCCGTTCAGCCGGCCGAGCGCGCCCCAGTCGACCAGCGACTCCGGGTGGCCCGGCGGCAGGTGTCCCGACACGATCGTAAGGTCGTGCGCGACACCGCGGTGGGTGACCGGGATGCCGACGACGCCGGGTACGGCGATCGGGCTGGACAGCCCCGGGATCACGGTGACCGGCACGCCGGCCTCGCGGCAGGCGAGGACCTCCTCGTAGCCCCGGCCGAAGACGAAGTTGTCGCCGCCCTTGAACCGCACCACCCGCTTGCCGGCCAGGGCGCGGTCGACGATGACCCGGTTGATCTCCTCCTGTTGGGCCGAGCGCCCGCGCGGCAGCTTCGCGACGTCGATCAGCTCGACCTCGGGCGGGAGCTCACCCAGGAGCTCGCGCGGCGCGAGCCGGTCGGCCACGACGACGTCGGCCTCCATCAGGGCCTTGCGGCCGGCCACCGACATCAGCTCCGGGTCGCCCGGGCCACCGCCGACCAGCACCACGCCCGGGGTCCGGTCGCGCTGGTGCCGGGCCACGATCGTCCCCTCGCGGAGACCCTCGAGGATCTCGTCGCGCACGGTCGCCGACCGCTGCGGCTCGCGCTGGCCGAGCACGGCGACGGTCACGCCCGCGTGCCGGCCGACCGCCGGGGTCCAGGCCGTGGCCCGGGTCGCGTCGTCGGAGCGGACGCAGAAGATCCGGCGTACCTCCGCCGCCGCGGAGACCTCCTCGTTGACCGCGACGTCATCGGTGGCGGCGATGACGTACCAGGTGTCGTCCAGGTCGGCGGGCTCGAAGCCGCGCGCGTGCCAGGTCGCCTCCCCCGCCCCGACGATGCCCTCAATCGCCGGCGTCACCTCCGGCGAGACGATGTGCACGTCCGCGCCGGCCGCGATCAGGTGCGGCACCCGCCGCTGCGCGACGTGGCCGCCGCCCACGACGACGACCCGGCGACCGGCCAGCAGCAGGCCGACGGGGTACGGCGTGAACTCGTCCATGCGCCCATCATCCCGGTCCCGGTGCGGACGACCGTGGCGCGGGTTCACCCACCGGACTACCTTGAGCGCCATGACACTCGACCGACCCGTCAGCCCGAACCCGTACGAGCTGCTCCCCTCCGTGCCGTCGTTCACCGTGACCAGCACGGACGTGACGGACGGCCAGCCGATCAAGGACGACCAGGTCGCCGCCGCCGGCAACACCTCCCCCCAGCTGTCCTGGGAGGGTGCGCCCGAAGGCACCAAGAGCTTCACGGTCACCTGCTTCGACCCGGACGCCCCGACGCCGAGCGGCTTCTGGCACTGGGTCCTCGTCGACCTGCCGGCCGACGTCACCTCCCTCGACGCCGGCGCCGGCGCCGAGGGCGCGGACCTGCCCGGCAACGCGTTCATGTGCCGCAACGACGGTGGCCCGAAGGCGTTCATGGGTGCCGCGCCGCCCGCGGGCGACCAGGTGCACCGCTACTTCTTCGTCGTGCACGCGGTGAACGAGGAGACGCTCGGCGTCGACTCCGACACCTCGCCGGCCGTCGTGTCCTTCAACCTGGCCTTCAAGACCGCCGGCCGGGCCATCCTGCACGGCACCTACCAGCACTAGCGGCCCGCCAGCGGCCCCATGCTCGCCGCCGTGCCGTCGTCGGCGGGGGCCGTGACATCGGGATAGTCCCTGACGGTTGAGGGGTCAGCCCGCTCCCAGACCCCGGAATCGTCAGGGACTATCCCAGCGGAGCTGCTCAGGCGCCGCGGAGCAGGTCCTCGAACGGCGTCGGGTCCGCGAACTCGTCCTCGAGCGTCCGCCGCTTCTCCCGGGCTACGCCGGACAGCAGGGCCGCCAGCTCGCCGGCCGCCCGGTCGATGCGGGCGTCCAGGCCGACGTCGCCGAAGTCCTCGCTGGCGGCGAAGACGGCGGTCGGCACGACCACGGCGCGCAGGTAGGAGAACAGCGGGCGCAGGGCGTGCTCGAGCACGAGCGAGTGCCGGGCGGTGCCCGCGGTCGCCGCGATCAGCACCGGGACCCCGGCGAGGGTCTCGGGCGCCAGGACGTCGAAGAACGTCTTGAACAGCCCCGAGTAGCTCGCGGAGAACACGGGCGTGACCACGATGAGCGCGTCCGCGCGGCGTACGGTCTCGATCGCGTCGGCCAGCTCCCCGGTCGGGAAGCCGGTCAGCAGGTGGTCGGCGAGCGGGTGCGCCAGCGGGCGCAGCTCGACGACGTCGACCTCGACCGGCTCGTGCAGCGCCGCCACCGTGGCCGAAGCCAGCCGGTCGGCGAGCAGCCGGGTGGACGACGGGACGCTGAGTCCCGCCGAGATCACGGCGATCTTGAAGTGAGGACGGGTCATACCGACACTCCCGTCACGTCGTCGACCGCGTGCACGGTCGTGTCCTGGGCCCCGCCGGCCTTCGCGACGAGCGAGGCGTGGGTCGGGGCGTCGGGGATGTGGGCCGGGCGGCCCTCGGCGAAGCCCTTGCGCATCTCGGGCAGGATCTCGCCGAGCAGGTCGAGCTGCTCGAGGACCGTCTTGAGCGGCAGGCCCGCGTGGTCGACCAGGAACAGCTGGCGCTGGTAGTGGCCGACGTACTCCCGGAAGCCGAGCGTGCGCTCCAGCACCTGCTGGGGCGAGCCGACGGTCAGCGGCGTGGCCTCGGTGAAGTCCTCCAGCGAGGGCCCATGGCCGTAGACCGGGGCGTTGTCGAAGTACGGGCGGAACTCGTCGACCGCGTCCTGGCTGTTCTTCCGCATGAAGAACTGGCCGCCGAGGCCGACGATCGCGGTGTCCGCGGGGCCGTGGCCGTAGTGCTCGAAGCGTCGGCGGTACAGGTCGACCATCTGCTGGGTGTGGCCGGCCGGCCAGAAGATGTGGTTGTGGAAGAAGCCGTCGCCGTAGTACGCCGCCTGCTCGGCGATCTCGGGGCTGCGGATCGAGCCGTGCCACACGAACGGCGCGACGCCGTCCAGCGGCCGCGGCGTGGACGTGTAGCCCTGCAGCGGCGTGCGGAACCGGCCCTCCCAGTTGACGACGTCCTCGGTCCAGAGCCGGCGCAGCAGCGCGTAGTTCTCGATCGCCAGATTGATGCCCTGGCGGATGTCCTTGCCGAACCACGGGTAGACCGGGCCGGTGTTGCCGCGGCCCATCATCAGGTCGACGCGGCCGTCGGTGAGGTGCTGGATCTTGGCGTAGTCCTCCGCGATCAGCACCGGGTCGGTGGTGGTGATCAGGGTGGTCGCCGTCGAGAGGATGATGTTGTCGGTCTTCGCGCCGATGTAGGCCAGGGTCGCGGTCGGGTTCGAGGCGATGAACGGCGGGTTGTGGTGCTCGCCGGTCGCGAACACATCCAGCCCGATCTCCTCGGCCTTCGTGGCGATCTCGACGGTGGCCTTGATCCGCTCGTGCTCGGTGGGAGTACGACCGGTGGTCGGGTCCGGCGTCACGTCACCGACGGTGAAGATGCCGATCTGCATGTCCGCTCACTGTCCTCTGCTCGTCTGTGATTCCGGGTAGTTGAATTCCGTACGATCCTCTCAACCACCCCGCCGGCCACGCTATTCCTGACACGATGCTGCCCGTGAAGAGAGTCCCGGCCTGGGTCCCGGTCCTCCTCCTGCTGGTCACCGTCGCCCAGCTCGCGGTCGCGGAGTGGGTGCCCGGCATCGAGCGGTTCGCCGACAAGGCGTTCGGCGCGCGGCTGCTGGCCTACCCGCTGCTGATGCTCGTCGCCCCGGCGGTCTGGTGGCTGGTGCAGCGGCGCCGGCAGCCGAGGCCCGCCCATCTGGGCAGCGCGGCGCCGTACGGCGCGTTCTCGCTGGTCATGCTGCCGTTCCTGGTCGACGTGACCGGCAACAGCCTCGACCTCTACGACTCGCTGGTGTGGTGGGACGACTTCAACCACTTCGCGAACTGGTTCCTGCTGCTGACCGGCATCGGGCTGCTGGTGTGCGGCTCGGTGCGGCCGCACTGGGCCGTGGTCGCGGTCGTGTGCGGCCTCGGAGCGGTCCTGGCGATCGGGTGGGAGGTCGGCGAGTGGTGGACGTTCATCCGGCACGGCACCGAGATCGACACGGCCTACGAGGACACCCTCGGCGACGAGGCGCTGGGCACGCTGGGAGCGCTGTGCGCCGGGCTGCTGGTCGCGTGGGCGAAGGCCTCGCGGGACGGGATCGGCACTGCGCGGTAGGCGTCGGCGAGCGGGCCCTCCCCGGTGCGCCTCACTCGTCCTGATTTCGTCCCCGCGGCGACGACGCGCCTAGGATCGAGCCAGTGAGCACGACCGCCGAGCCGACCGTCCGTTCCGTCCTCCGTTCCCCGCGGTTGCTCCGCACCGAGGTCCTGGCCGGGCTCGTCGTCGCCCTGGCACTGATCCCGGAGGCGATCTCGTTCTCGATCATCGCCGGGGTGGACCCCCGGGTCGGACTGTTCGCGTCCTTCACGATGGCGGTCGCTATCTCGTTCCTCGGCGGTCGACCCGCGATGATCTCGGCGGCGACCGGCGCGGTGGCGCTCGTCATCGCCCCGGTGATGCGCGAGCACGGCTACGACTACCTGATCGCGACCGTTCTCCTCGGAGGGGTCATCCAGGTCGCGCTGGCGCTGGCGGGCGTCGCGCGGCTGATGCGGTTCATCCCGCGCTCGGTCATGGTCGGCTTCGTCAACGCGCTGGCGATCCTCATCTTCGAGGCGCAGCTCGACCACCTCCTCGACGTGCCCTGGCCCGTCTACCCGATGGTCGCGGTCGGCATCGCGGTGATCGTCGGCCTCCCGCGCGTCAACAGCGTGGTCCCCGCGCCGCTCGTCGCGATCGTCGCGCTCACGGCCTTCACGCTGGTCGCGGCCGTCAACGTGCCCGACGTGAGCGACGAGGGCGAGCTCCCCGACAGCCTGCCGTCGTGGTTCGTGCCGGACGTCCCGTTCACGCTCGACACCCTCCAGACGATCGCGCCGTACGCCTTGGCGATGGCGCTCGTCGGCCTACTGGAGTCGCTGCTCACCGCACAGCTCGTCGACGACATCACCGACACCCGCTCCGACAAGACCCGCGAGGCGTGGGGCCAGGGCGCGGCGAACGTCGTGACCGGCTTCTTCGGCGGCATGGGCGGCTGCGCCATGATCGGGCAGACGATGATCAACGTGAAGGCCTCGGGCGCGCGCACCCGGATCTCGACGTTCCTCGCCGGCACCTTCCTGCTGGTCCTCGTGGTCGGCTTCGGGGACGTCGTCGGACTCATCCCCATGGCCGCGCTGGTCGCGGTGATGGTCATGGTGTCGGTCGGCACCTTCGACTGGCACTCGGTCCGGACCACGACGCTCCGCCGGATGCCACGCTCGGAGACCGCCGTCATGGTCGCCACCGTCGTCGTCACCGTGCTCACCCACAACCTCGCGATCGGCGTGGTCGTCGGTGTCCTCGTCGCGATGACCCTCTTCGCCCGGCGCGTCGCCCACCTGACCGCGACGCGCCGCGAGGTCCTCGACGGGACGGCCGTCTACCGCGTCACCGGAGACCTCTTCTTCGCGTCGAGCAACGACCTCTCCACGAAGTTCCAGTACGCCGACGACCCGGATCAGGTCGTCATCGACCTGTCCGACTCCCACGTCTGGGACGCCTCGACCGTCGCCGTGCTCGACGCGATCACGGCCAAGTACGAACGCCGCGGCACGACGGTGCGCATCGTCGGGTTGAACGAGTCGAGCGCGCAGCGGCACGAGCGCCTGTCGGGCCGGCTGACCGCGCACTAGTGTCGTCGACATGCGCCGGGCTGCTCGCGGCCTGCAGCGAGACGACCGGTCCGATTCGGTCTAGACCAGTGGGCGCGGAGGTGTGAGCCGCGCGTACCGCATCAATCATCCCCGGACCAACCACTCATTCTCGGGGGGAGAAGTCATGTCCGTGCGATTCCGTCGCGCCGCCGTCCTGGCGGGCACCGTCGTCCTGTCGATCAGCGGCCTCCAGACCGTCAGCACCGAGGCCGCCGCCGCGGTCCCGTGCGGCGCCCAGTGCTAGCCGGGTCCGCGCTACAAGATCCTCGACCTGCACACCTACGACAACGACGTGCTCTACCAGCTCGGCTCGATCGCGTCGTGCCGGAACGCGGGCGGCACCTGCACCATCTCCAAGGTGCAGAGCAAGACGACCACGATCCAGACCTCGCTCGGCATGAGCAAGGGCGCCGTGGCCGCCAGCGTCGGCGTCTCCGAGGGCTACAGCAGCTCGACGTCGGTCAGCTGCACCTCCCCGAAGCTCAAGAAGGGCCAGACCTACCGGGCCTACGTCGTCGGCAAGACCAAGATGTACAAGATCCAGAAGACCTACACCGGCCGCACGACGACCAGCGGCTGGCTGTTCGCGCGGCAGCCGTACAAGACCGACATCTACTGCCACGTCGAGGGCTGACCCGCCGACTACGCTGCCCGGGTGCGCAGCCTCGTCCTCGGGATCCTCCTCGCCCTGGTCGTCGGTGCGCCGGCCCACGCGGCACCCGGCCTCGACCGGCCGGGCCGCAAGGAGATCGCGATGCAGCTGGTCTCCAGCGCGGAGAACTCGACGCTCGCGTGGCGCCGGCAGTACCCCTACCTCGAGGACATCGGCGACGGACGTGGCTACACCGGCGGGATCATCGGCTTCACGTCCGGAACCGGCGACATGCGCGTGGTCGTACGCCGCTACACCCGAGCCGAGCCGGACAACCCGCTCGCCCGCTTCCTGCCGGCACTGCGCCGGGTGGACGGGAGCGACTCGCACCGCGGCCTCGGCCGGCCGTTCGGGCGGGCGTGGCTCCGCGCCGCCCGGGACCCCGCGTTCCGGGCCGCGCAGGACGGCCTGCGCGACGCGTGGTACTTCGACCCCGCCGTGCGCCGGGCCAAGCGCGACGGCCTGGGCACGCTCGGCCAGTTCGTCTACTACGACGCGATCGTGATGCACGGGCCCGGCCGCGACCGGGTGTCCTTCGGCGGGATCCGGCGTGCGGCGATGCGCCGGGCCGCGACGCCGGCGGAGGGCGGGTCCGAGGTCCGCTACCTGGACGCGTTCCTCGACGTGCGCACCCGGGTGATGCGGTCCGAGGACGCCCACGAGGACACCTCGCGCATCGACATCGCCCAGCGCCGCTTCCTCCGCGAGCGCAACCTCGACCTGCGGCCGCCGCTGACCTGGCACGTGTACGGCGATCGGTTCCGAATCGACCCGTGAGCCCTGGACGCCGCACAGACCGGTGGCTGCAGGCGGCAGCCACCCGATGTCGCCGGGTGATCCGCACGGACTGATGTCGGGGCTCGCCAGAGAACAGCGTCGAGGGGATTGTGTGATCCAAGCCACAGGGCAGCCTGCTGACAGGTCTCGACACCAGGGGGAACCATGCGATGACTCGTACCGCTCGCTGCCGCGGGCGCCTCACTGCTGCTGGCACTGGTCGGCTCCGTCGGGCCGACCAGTGCCGACGTCGGCGTCACGCAGGAGGCCAAGCTCGTGGGAGAGAAGCCCGTGAGCGGCCGCTACAGCATCAAGTACAACGACTAGGGTCCTGACCGGGGCACCTACTGCCCCCGCGTTCGCCGCAATGCGTGGTCGTCGGCCGTCCGGTCGCGCGCGGCAAGCTCAAGACCAAGCTGTCGGTCTACAAGATCAAGGAAGGCATGCGGAAGTTCGACTACTACCTGCTCGACGTCGACATGGTGACCGCCGACCGCTACGGCAAATGGAAGATGGGCGGCGTCTCCATCAGCGTCTCACAGGTCGGCACGCGGCTCGTCGATCGCAACGACACGCGGTCCCTCAGCGCCGACGAGAACGAGTGCCACTCGGTCGACGTCGGCTTCTCGACCCCCTGGCCGGTCATCAGCGCCTCGGCCGACCTCGGCTCGATCACGTGGTGCACCGAGAAAGCCGGCCTGAAGCTGTCGTCGGCCGGCAACTGGGTGCTTCGGGGTCTGGGCAGCACCCGTCACTGGCGGCCGACCGAGCGGTCAAGGTGCGCGCCGGGGCCGAGCCGCGGTTCAAGGTGACCGTCGTGGTGCCCCGGGACACCTGCACGCATGCGCTCCAAGGCAAGTGCGTCGAGTTCGACAACGGATCGGCGAGCGCAACCTACCGGGTCGGCTCCTCCGGCTGACGCGGCGACCGCTCAGGACACAGGGGCGGCCAGCGTCGGCCGCACGGCGTGCCTCTCCCCCGCGACGTCGACCTCGAACGACGAGGCGGCCAGCCACTCGGCGGTGATCGGACCGGAGTGCCGGACGTAGCCCAGCCCCACGCACGAGCCGACCGTCGCTCCCCAGGCCGCGCTGGTCACCTGGCCGGCCGGCGCCCCGTCCCGGAGCAGGAGTTCCCCACCCCAGAGCATCGGATCGGGCGACTCGACGACGAACGACACGAGCCGGCGCCGTGGTCCGCCGGACGCCAGCTCGGCCCGGTGGGCGGCGAGCGCCTCGCGGCCGAGGAAGTCCTTGGTGCCGGAGAGCGCGGTGGCGAACACCAGGCCGGCCTCGACCGGGCCGTAGTCGGGTGTCAGCTCCCGGCCGAAGGCTCGGAAGCCCTTCTCCAGCCGCAGCGACTCGATCGCGTAGTAGCCCGCATCGGTGCCGTCGAGCGCGTCGTAGACCGCGCCGGCCGACGCCACCGGGACCATCAGCTCCCAGCCGAGCTCGCCGACGTAGGTCATCCGGGTCGCGCGCAGCCCGACGCCCGCGACGGTGACCTCACGCGAGGTCGCGAACGGGAACCCCTCCTCCGACCAGTCGTCCTCGGACCGCGACGCGAGCAGCGACCGCGAGCGCGGCCCCATCACGCCGAGGACGGCGAAGTCCTCGGTGACGTCGCGGGCCGGGACGCCGTGCCGGGCCAGCCAGTCCAGGTCACGCACCGTGGTGGCGGACGAGGAGACCAGCAGGAACGACGAGGGCCCCGTGCGCGTGACCGTCAGGTCGGCCTCGTAGGTGCCCCGCGCGTTCAGGAACGGCGTGTACACGGACCGGCCGACCTCGACGTCGACATCGGCGGCGCACACCCACTGGAGTCCCTCGAGCGCGGACGGGCCCTCGACGACGTACTTGGAGAACGACGTCTGGTCGAAGACCGCGACGTCGGTGCGGCAGGCGACCTGCTCGGCCGAGGACCACGACAGCCAGGACGGCTTCCCCCAGGAGTAGTCCAGGACGGGGCCGAACACGTTGGGCCGCTCCCAGCCCATCCGCGTGCCGAACAGCGCGCCCCGGGACTCCAGCCGAGCGTGCAGCGGCGAGGTGCGCTGGGGGCGGCCGGACTCGAGCTCGCGGTTCGGCCACGGGATCGCGTAGTGCAGGCCGAGGACCTCCGACACCCGCGAGCGGAGCCAGCCGTTGGATCCGTGGAACGGCGCGAACCGGCGTACGTCGACGCCGACGAGGTCGTCCTGCGGCTCGCCGGCGACGATCCACTCCGCCAGCGCCCGGCCGGCGCCGCCGGCGGAGGCGATCCCGACCGAGTTGAAGCCGGCGCCCACGAAGTAGCCGCGCAGCGCCGGCGCCTCCCCGAGCAGGAACTGGTTGTCGGGCGTGAACGACTCCGGGCCGTTGTAGAACTTCCGGATGCCGGTCTCGGCGAGCGCCGGGATCCGCACCAGCGCCTCGTCCATGAGGATCGTGAAGTGGTCCCAGTCCTCCTCGAGGAGCTGGAACTCGAACGGGTACGGCAGGTCGTCGGGCGACCGCCACGGCTTGGCCTCCGGCTCGAAGCCGCCGACCACCAGGCCGCCGACCTCCTCCTTGAAGTACGTCCAGCCGTCGGGGTCGCGCATGATCGGCAGGTCGGGGTGCGTGCCCGGGACGGCCTCGGTGACGACGTAGAAGTGCTCCGCGGAGTGCAGCGGCACCGTCACGCCGGCCAGCGCGCCGAGCGCCTTGGCCCACTGCCCTCCGCAGTTCACGACGACCTCGGCCTCGACGTCGCCCTGGTCGGTCCGGACGCCGGTGACGCGGCCCTGCGACGTCGGGAAGCCGGTCACCCGCACCCGCTCGGCGATCCGGGCCCCGCCCAGCCGGGCGCCGCGCGCCAGGGACTGGGTGAGGTCCGCCGGGTTGACCTTGCCGTCGCCCGGGAGCCAGATCGCGCCGAGCAGGTCGTCGACCTGCATCGGTGGCCAGAGCTCCTGCGCCCGTCCGGGCGAGACCAGCTCGCAGGGCAGGTCGTAGGCGACCGCGTTCGCGGCGGTGCGTCGCAGCTGCACCATCCGGTCCTCGGTCCGCGCGACGATCACGCCACCGACGTTGCGGTAGCCGGTCGCCAGCCCGGTCTCGGCCTCCAGCGCGGCGTAGAGCTCGGCGGAGTACTGCACCAGGCGGGTGCCGCTCTCCGACGCCCGCAGCGGGCCCACGAGCCCGGCGGCGTGCCAGGTCGTGCCGCACGAGAGCGTGCCCTGCTCGAGCAGCAGCACGTCGGTCCAGCCCAGCTTGGCCAGGTGGTAGGCGACGGACGTGCCGATGACGCCTCCGCCCACGACGACGACGCGGGCACGCGACGGGAGGTCAGCCACAGGTGACATCCTCCAGCAGCCCGGTCAGGCCGGGTCCGCGGAAGGTCGCGACGGCCTTCTCGTAGCGCTCCATCCCCCAGCCGTGGAAGTCGTAGTCGATCGGGCTGGCGGCCGCCTGGATGAAGCCCCACAGTGACCAGCCGTACTCGCTGCACAGCATCTGGAGCCGCACCCGCGCCAGGTCGGCCCGCGTCGGGGTCCCGTAGTACGCCTCGACGTACGCCTCGACCTGCTCGGCCCCGAAGTTGCACTCGGTGGCGGTGTTGCCGAGCTCGAACGACGCCTCGTTGGTGCCTGAGTACTCGTAGTCGATCAGGCACACCTGCTCGCCGTCGTCGATGAAGTTGGCGGCGAGGAGATCGTTGTTGCACGGGACCGCCGGCCGCGGGTGGACCGCGAGTGCGCGGCGCACCTCCTCCCATGCGCCGGCGTGGTCGTCGTAGCCGTCCGGTAGCCAATACCCGCCCTTCCGCACGGTGCGGAGGTACGCCGCCTGCCGCGTGAACATGCCGCCGTCCCCCGCGAACGCGGGACCGGCGTGGAGCCGGCGGCAGGCGTCCGCCGCCCGCGCCAGCACTCCCGGGTCGGTGAACGAGGCGTCCTCGAGCGCCTTCCCCTCCAGGAACGTGATGACGAGCATCGACAGGTCCGGCCGGTACTCGACCACCTCGGCGCCCACGCCCGCCTCCGCCGCGGCACGGGTGTTGGCGGCCTCGGCGTCCCGGTCGATCCCGAGCAGGGCGGCGTCACCGGAGGACCAGCGCACGACCAGGTCGAGCGCGCCGTCCGGGTGGTCGTCGTCGGTGACCACGTGGAGGTTGCGGTTGGTCAGCCCGCCGGGCAGGTCGGTGACCCGCCAGGACCGCTCCGCCAGGCAGGCGAGGCGGCCCAGGGGCGGCTGCGTCATCTCAGGGGCGCCACGTCAGTCGTCGAACGCGTCGACCACGGCCCGGTCGATGGTGTGCTTCGGACCGGTGAACCACCGCTTGGCCGAGGCATGCCACCAGAGCGTCAGCAGGATCAGGGACCCGATGGTGAGGATCGGTGCGTAGTTCACGAACTTCCAGGAGAAGTCCTCGTTCCACGGCACCGCCAACGGCGTGAACGGGAGGACGAAGTAGATCGAGATGATCAGGATCTCGACGACGGCGACCAGGTTCATCCACTTGTACTTCGAGCCGTTGTTCCACGCGCCCGGCTCGAACGCGTCGCCCATCCTCCAGCGGAGGAAGATCGGGATCGCGAACGCCAGGTACAGACCGATGACGGCCACCGACACCACGGCGTAGAACGCCGTCGGGACGATGACCGGCGACTCCGGCGTACCGATGTTGACCTCGATCATGGCCGGCGTCGTGATGAGGACACCGACGATCGCCACCGCCACGACGGCGTTGATCGGCACCTTGTTGCCGGCGACCTTCGACCACATGCGGGAGCCGGGGATCGCACCGTCGCGGCTGAAGGCGAAGGTCATGCGCGACGCACTCGTCAGGCAGGCCGTCGCACAGAAGAGCTGCCCGGCGGTCGAGATGACGAGGATCATGATGTGCCAGCGTTCCGGCAGCGCCTGGCCGAAGATCACGTCGGCGCCGTTCAGGCCCGAGTTGATCCCGGCCGTCACGCCGTCGGGGTCCTGGACCGCGTAGAGGAACGCCAGCAGGAGGATCCAGCCCCCGATGGCCGAGTAGAAGATCGACCGCCAGATGCCCTTCGCCGCCTCGGTGCTCGCCGCGTTGGTCTCCTCCGACAGGTGTGCGGACGCGTCGAAGCCGGTGATCGTGTACTGCGTCAGCAGGAAGCCGAGCGGCAGCACGAGGAACCAGAACGTCAGGCCGCTGGTCGAGCCGTCGTTGAACCCGGAGTTGTTGATCCGCTCCGTCCAGACGAACGACGAGCTCGCGTGCTGCTCGGGCACGAGGACCAGGATCCCGATCACCACGGCCGCGCCGGCGACGTGCCACCACACGGAGACGTTGTTGATCATCGCCAGCAGGTGCGCGCCGAACGCGTTGAGCAGAACCGCCATGACCATGATCAGCACGAAGAGGACGAAGACCCGCTTGAGGCTGTACCCCTCGGCCCAGCTGTCGCTGATGGTGCTGAGGGTGATGTCGAGGAAGGTGGCGGCGCCGTAGGCGACCGATGCCGTCACGGCGATCAGGCCGATCAGGTTCAGCCAGCCGGTGAAGAAGCCGGCCGCCGGGCCACCGAGCTTCGAGGCCCACCAGTAGATGCCACCGGAGGTCGGGTACGCCGACACCAGCTCGGACATCGTGAAGCCGATGATCAGGATGAAGATCGAGATGATCGGCCAACCCCACGAGATGGCGATCGGGCCGCCGTTGCTCCAGCCCTGACCGAAGGTGGTGAAGCAGCCGGCCAGGATCGAGATGATCGAGAACGAGATGGCGAAGTTCGAGAAGCCCGACCAGCTGCGGTTCAGCTCCTGCTTGTATCCGAGCTTGGCGAGGTGCTTCTCGTCGGCGGTGAGCTCCGGGACCGGCTCGTGTGCTTCGGGCATTGCGGCACCCTCCGTAGGACGATCGTGCGAACGTGAACCGGACGCTAGACCCGGCCTGATTCGGGTGTAAATGCCTTTGCGCAAAAATGGTATGAACTCAGACCATTGACAGCCTCGCGAGGACGACCGAGAGGATGGGCCCGTGACCGCCTCACCCGAGCACCACCTCCCCGAGGCGGTGCTGCGCCCGGTGCGCGGGCACCACGCGTTCGAGGCCTGCGTGGAGCAGCTCGCCACCGCGATCCGGCTCGGCGTCTACCCGCTCGGCACCACGCTGCCGCCGGAGCGCGAGCTGGCCGCGATCCTGCACGTGTCCCGAGCCACCCTCCGGGAGGCGATGGCCGCCCTCCGCGAGGCCGGGCTGGTCGAGACCAGGCGGGGCCGCGGCGGGGGGACGGTGGTCACGCTGAAGCCGCGCACGCCGTCGGCCCGGGCGGCCGCCCGCGTCTCCCCCGAGCGCCGACGTGACTGGCTGGACGCGCTGGAGTTCCGGCGCGTCGTCGAGCCCGGGGCGGCGTACCTCGCGGCGCGGAGCAACCCCACCGGCGTACGCCGCGAGCAGCTGGAGCAGGCGCTCGCCGACGTCGAGGCGGCCCGCAAGCCGGCGGCCCACCGGCAGGCGGACTCGCGGTTCCACCTCACGGTCGCGTCGCTGGCGGACTCGCCGCGGGTGATCGAGAGCGTCACGTCGGTGCAGGCGACCCTGCACGAGATGCTGCTGGCGATCCCGGTGCTCGGCACCAACATCGCCCACTCCGACCGGCAGCACGCCGCGCTGGTCAAGGCGATCCTCGCCGGCAACGCCGAGCGGGCCCGCCAGGTCATGGAGGAACACTGCGACGACACGGCCGCGCTCCTGCGCGGCCTGGTGGGATAGGAGACCGGGTGACCGAGCTGCGCAACGACCGACACCTCTCGATGGAGCATCTCGTCCAGCGCATCGACGCGGGCGAGATCGACACCGTCGTGGTCGCCTTCACCGACATGCAGGGGCGCCTCCAGGGCAAGCGGCTGCACGGCCGCTACTTCGCCGACGTCGTGGTCCCGCACGGCACCGAGGGCTGCAACTACCTGCTCGCGGTGGACGTCGAGATGAACACCGTCGACGGCTACGCCATCTCCTCGTGGGACAAGGGCTACGGCGACATGGAGTTCGTCCTCGACGAGCGGACCATCCGCCTGCTCACCCACCAGCCCGCGACGGCGATGGTCCAGTGCGACCTCGTCGGGCCTCCCGACGGCTCAGGGCAGCACTCCCCGGTCGTGCAGTCACCGCGGGCGATCCTCCAGAAGCAGCTGGACCGCTGCGCGGCGCGCGGCTGGGACGCCCTGGCCGGGACCGAGCTGGAGTTCATCGCCTTCGACACGTCCTACGAGGAGGCGCACGACCGGCACTACCGCGACCTCACGCCGGTCAACCAGTACAACGTCGACTACTCGATCCTCGGGACCTCGCGGGTCGAGCCGCTGCTGCGCTCGATCCGCAACACCATGTACGCCGCGGGCCTGGACGTCGAGGGCGCCAAGGGCGAGTGCAATCTCGGCCAGCACGAGATCGGGTTCCTGTACGCCGACGCGCTGACGACCGCCGACAACCACGTCGTCTACAAGACCGTCGCCAAGGAGCTCGCCGCCCAGCAGGGCAAGTCGATCACGTTCATGGCGAAGTACAACCAGCGCGAGGGCAGCTCCTGCCACATCCACCTGTCGCTGCGCGGCCAGGACGGGGAGCTGGTGTTCTGGAAGGACGGCGCCCGCACGCCGCTCTACGACCAGTTCGTCGCCGGCGTGCTCGCGACCGCCGCGGACTTCACCCTGCTCTACGCCCCGAACATCAACTCCTACAAGCGCTTCGCGGACGGCTCGTTCGCCCCGACGACGATCGCGTGGGGCCTGGACAACCGCACCTGCGCCCTGCGCCTGGTCGGCCACGGCGCCGGTGCCCGCATGGAGAACCGCCTCCCCGGCGCCGACGTGAACCCCTACCTCGCGCTCGCCGCGATGCTGGCCGGTGGCCTGCACGGGATCGAGAACGAGCTGGAGCTCGAGCCGGAGCTGGTCGGCAACGCCTACCACTCCGACAAGCCCAAGGTCCCGCACACGATGGGCGCCGCCCGCGAGGCGTTCGTCTCCTCCGAGGTCGCCCGCGCGGCCCTGGGCGACGAGGTCGTGGACCACTACGTCAACATGGCGGACGTCGAGCTGGCGGCGTACGACGCCGCGGTCACCGACTGGGAGCTGCACCGAGGGTTCGAGAGGCTGTAAGTGACTGACACGTTCACCGTCATCAACCCGGCGACCGCGTCGCCGGTGACCGACGTCCCGCTCGCCACCGTCGCGCAGGCGGACGCCGCGATCGAGGCCGCGCACGCCGCCTTCCCGGCGTGGCGGGCGGTGCCGCCGGGTGAGCGCGCGGCGCTGCTGCGGCGCTTCGCCGCCGTGGTGGACGCGCACGTCGACGAGCTCGCCGAGCTGGAGGTGCGCAACGCCGGCCACACCTGGGGCAACGCGCGTTGGGAGGCCGGCAACGTCCGCGACTGCCTGAACTACTACGCGGGCGCACCGGAGCGGCTCTTCGGCCGCCAGATCCCGGTGCCCGGCGGCGTCGACGTGACCTTCCACGAGCCGCTCGGCGTCGTCGGGATCGTCGTGCCGTGGAACTTCCCGATGCCGATCGCGGGCTGGGGGTTCGCGCCCGCGCTGGCCGCCGGCAACACCGTCGTGCTGAAGCCCGCCGAGCTCACGCCGCTCACCGCGATCCGGCTCGGTGAGCTGGCGCTCGAGGCCGGGCTCCCCGAGCACGTCCTCACCGTCATCCCGGGCAAGGGCTCGGTCGTCGGCGAACGGTTCGTGACCCACGAGCTCGTGCGCAAGGTCTGCTTCACGGGCTCCACCGAGGTCGGCAAGCGGATCATGCGCGGCTGCGCCGACCAGGTGAAGCGGGTGACGCTCGAGCTCGGCGGCAAGAGCGCCAACATCGTGTTCGCGGACGCCGACATCGCGGCCGCGGCGGCCAGCGCGCCGTACGCCGTCTTCGACAACGCCGGGCAGGACTGCTGCGCCCGCTCACGCATCCTCGTCGAGCGCTCGGCGTACGACGAGTTCCTGTCGCGGCTCGAGCCCGCCGTGACCGGCCTGCGCGTGCTCGACCCGAGCGATGAGTCCTCCGAGATGGGCCCGCTGATCTCCGCGCAGCAGAAGCACACCGTCACCGGCTTCCTCGACGAGGTGGAGGTCGCCTTCGCGGGCTCGACGCCCGGCGGGGACGGGTTCTGGGTGCCGCCGTCGGTCGTCACCGTCGAGGACCCGGGGGCCCGGATCTGGCGCGAGGAGGTGTTCGGGCCGGTCGTGGCCGTGATGCCCTTCGACGACGAGGCCGACGCGATCGCGAGGGCCAACGACACCGAGTACGGCCTGTCCGGCTCGATCTTCACCACCGACCTCGGTCGCGGGCTCCGGGTGGCCCGCGGCGTCGAGGCCGGCAACCTCAGCGTCAACTCGCACTCCTCGGTGCGCTACTGGACGCCGTTCGGCGGCTACAAGCAGTCCGGCCTCGGCCGCGAGCTCGGCCCCGACGCGCCCCAGGCGTTCACCGAGGAGAAGAACGTCTTCATCGCCCACTGAGCCCACCGAGTCCCAGGAGTACAGGAATGGCAGGCAGGATCCAGGACCGCGTCGCGGTCGTCACCGGCGGGTGCTCGGGCATCGGGCTCGCGACCGTCCAGCGCTTCGTCGAGGAGGGCGCCAAGGTCGTCATCGGCGACATCGACGACGAGCGCGGGCACCAGCTGGTCGACCAGCTCGGCGGCGAGTCGGTGGCGACGTACGTCCACGTCGACGTCACCTCCAAGGAGGAGGTCGACGCACTGTTCAAGACCGCCAAGGACACCTACGGCTCGGTCGACATCGCGTTCAACAACGCCGGCATCAGCCCGCCGGAGGACGACTCGATCCTCGACACCGACCTCGACGCCTGGCGCAAGGTGCAGGAGGTCAACCTGACGAGCGTGTACCTGTGCTGCAAGGCGGCGCTCCCCTACATGCTCGAGCAGGGCAAGGGCTCGATCATCAACACCGCCTCGTTCGTCGCGGTGATGGGTGCGGCCACGTCGCAGATCTCCTACTCCGCCTCCAAGGGCGGCGTGCTGTCGATGACCCGCGAGCTCGGCGTGCAGTTCGCGCGCCAGGGCGTGCGCGTCAACGCGCTCTGCCCGGGGCCGGTGAACACGCCGCTGCTCCAGGAGCTCTTCGCCAAGGACGCCGAGCGGGCCGCTCGCCGGCTGGTGCACGTCCCGATGGGCCGCTTCGGCGAGCCCGAGGAGATGGCGTCCGCGGTGCTGTTCCTCGCCTCCGACGACTCCTCGTTCATGACCGCCAACACGTTCCTCGTCGACGGCGGCATCTCCGGGGCCTACGTCACTCCGCTGTGACCACCCCGCCACCATGACCGCTCCGCTCATCGGCCTCACCACGTACCGCGAGGACGCGGCGTGGGGCGTGTGGCAGCGCCGCGCCGACCTGCTGCCGACGCAGTACGCCGCCGCCGTCGAGGCGACCGGCGGCGTACCCGTCCTGCTGCCGCCGGTCGCGCAGGCGGGCGCGGCCGACGCCGTCGTGGCCCGGCTGGACGGGCTCGTGGTCAGCGGCGGGGCGGACGTCGAGCCGGAGCGGTACGGCGAGCAGCCCCATCCGCGCACCGTCGGCTGGCGCGCGGACCGCGACGCCTGGGAGAGCGCACTGCTCGACGCCGCCGAGGCGGTCGGCCTGCCCGTGCTCGGCGTGTGCCGGGGCATGCAGGTGATGGCCGTGCGGGCCGGCGGCACGCTCGACCAGCACGTGCCGGACGTGGTCGGGCACGAGCAGCACTCGCCCGGCGGCGACGCGTTCGGGGCGGTGGCGGTGACGACCACGCCCGGCACCCGGCTGGCCGCGCTCGTGGGCACGGACCTGTCGGTGAACTGCCACCACCACCAGTCCGTGCGGACACACCCGGGCTTCGAGGCCGTCGCGCGCGCCGCCGACGGCACGCTCGAGGCCATGGAGGCTCCCGGGGACCGGTTCTGCGTCGGAGTGCAGTGGCACCCCGAGACGGCCGCGGACGTGGGCCTGCTGGCCGGGCTGGTCCGGGCCGCCGCGGCCCACGCCGCCGCCCGATGACCCTGGTCAGCGCCCACCGCTGCCTCACCCGCGAGGCCATCGAGGCAGCGGTCGCGCTCGGCGCGGACTTCGTCGAGTTCGACGTCCAGCGGTGCGCGGACGGATCGCTCGTGCTGCACCACGACCCGATCGACGTCGCGCCGCCGGGGACGCTCGGCTACGCCGAGGGGCTCGACCTCCTCGCGGGACGCGCCCGGCTGCACCTCGACCTCAAGGTCGAGGGCGACGAGGTGGCGGTGGTCGACCAGGCGGTCCGCCGGCTCGGCGCCGACCGGCTGCTCGTCACCACGCTCGACGACGCCGGCGTCCGCGCGATCCGTGACTGGGCGGCCGCCGCGGGCCACGACCTGCTCGTCGGGCTGTCGCTCGGGCGCGGCGTGCGCGACATCCCGGTGCTGCACGGCCTCCGGATCCGGCTCACCGAGCTGTTCCCGGGCGCGCGCTACCGCGAGGCGGGCGCCACCCTGGCCGTCGCCCACCACTGGCTCGCCCGGATCCGGGTCCGGCGGTTCGCGCGGCGGCACCGGCTGCCGCTGCTCGTCTGGACCGTCGACACCCCCCGCTCCCTGGCGTACTGGATGCGCCCCGGCCGGGCCTGGCTGGTGACGACCAACGAGCCCGCCCTCGCGCTCGGCCTGCGGGCTGCCAGACTTCGACCATGACCAGCGGCGCCTTCGACCAGCTCGTTCCCGACGTCCTCGGCGAGCCCTACCTGGCCGAGACCATCGCGCTCCCGCCCGACGACGAGGGACCGGTCGTCGCGACCCTCGTCGTACGCCGGGCGGCGGAGCCGACCACCAGGGCCGTGCTGCACGTGCACGGCTTCTGCGACTACTTCTTCCAGACCGAGTACGCCGAGTGGTGGAACGACCGCGGCTACGACTTCTACGCGGTCGACCTGCGCAAGTACGGCCGCTCGCTGCGGCCGCACCAGACGCCGAACTACGTCACCGACCTGCGCCAGCACTTCCCCGAACTCGACGCGGCGCTGCACCGGGTCGTCGAGCGCGACGGGCACGACCACGTCGTGATCAGCGCGCACTCCACGGGCGGGCTGATCTCCTCGCTGTGGGCCAACGAGCGCAAGCCGAAGATCGCCGGGATGGTCCTGAACTCGCCGTGGCTCGACATGCAGGGCGGCGCGGCGATCCGGGGCATCGGCACGAAGGCCATCAAGCAGATCGGCGCCCGGCAGCCGCGGCGGGTCATCCCGCGCACGGTCGGCGGCCACTACGGCCGCAGCCTCCACGTCGAGCACGACGGCGAGTGGATGTTCAACACCGACTGGAAGCCGCTCGACTCGTTCCCGGTCACCTTCGGCTGGCTGCGGGCGATCCGCCTGGGCCACGACGAGGTGCACGCCGGCCTCGAGGTCGGCTGCCCGGCGCTCGTCCTCTCCTCGGCCGGCACCCGCTGGCCCAAGGAGATGGGCGAGGACGCCCACGGCTACGACATCGTGCTCGAGGTGCCCCAGATCCGGCAGTGGGCCACCGCGCTCGGCAGCCGGGTCACCTACGTCGCCGTCGAGGGCGCCCGCCACGACGTGGTGCTGTCCCGGCCCGAGCCCCGCGCGACGGCGTACGCGGAGCTCGACCGCTGGCTCTCGGCGTACGTCGACGGCTGACGCGGCCGGCCGCTCCGGGTCCCGCACGGTCGCGGTTTGGTCACCAACCGCAGGTGGGAGCGCGCCCACTCTGCGGTTGGTGACCGAACCGCGTGCCGACCTGCCTCTAGAAGGGCTCGCCGTCGAACCGCTCGCGGGTGACGAACTCGGCCACCTCGTTGCGCCGCAGCTTGGTGATCTCGCGGACCGGCTTGCCCAGCGGCACGACCGCCGCGACGGCGTACCCGTCCGGGATCCCGAGCAGCGCCTTGACCGCCGGCTCCTCGGCGACCGCCATCGTGGTGATGGTCCCGCCGAAGCCCTCGTTGCGCGCGGCGAGCAGGATGTTCCAGACCAGCGGGTAGACCGAGGCGCCGCTGATCAGGCCGATCCGGTCGAGTTCCTGGTCCATCGCGGCGACGACGCCGAGGTCGACGCACACGACGAGCACGGCGCCCGCGGTGAGGACCGGCTTGGTGAAGGGCTCGGGGACCGGGGTGGCCGCGATCTCCTCGGGCGTCGGCAGCGGCGGCTCGAGCGGGTTCCACGGACTCTGCCCGGCCTTCGACTGCGCGACGTAGCGACGCACCGCCGTGCCGTAGAGCTCCACGAGCGCCTCGCGGGTCGAGGTGTCGCGGACGACGATGACGTGGGTGCCCTGCCGGTTGCCGCCGCTCGGAGCGAAGCGGGCGTGGTCGAGGATGCGGTGGAGCGTCTCGTCCGGCAGCGGGTCGTCGGTGAACTCGCGAACGGCTGGGGTCGACCGCATGACGTCGTACAGGTCCATGGACCGAGCCTGCCATGTCCTCTCCGGCCGACCGATACGGTGCCCTCCATGAACCCTCTGATCGGACTGTCCCTCGGCCGGATCGCCGTCGGATCCCTGGCCGTCGCGAACCCCGACATGGCGGCGAAGACGCTCCAGCTCGACGCGACGTCGAACCCGCAGGTCCCCTACGTCCTCCGGCTCTTCGGCGCCCGGGAGATCGCGCTCGGCCTGGTCACGCTGTTCGCGGGCGGCAGGACGCGACGCGGCGTGATCGCCGTGGGTGTCGCCGTGGACGCGGCCGACGCCGCGACCGCCTACCTCGCGCTGCAGGACGGCTCGGTCTCGAAGAAGACCGCGTACACGCTGCTGGCACCCGCCGCCGGCGCGGTCGCCTCGGGACTGCTCGCGCTGGCGAAGCGCGGTTAGCTCGCCAGGAACACCGTCAGCGCGACCACGCCGACGACCACGATCACCACGCGCAGCACCGCGCCCGGGAGCCGGCGCCCGACGGTCGCACCCAGCTGGCCGCCGATCACGGCGCCGATGCCGATGACCAGGACGATCCACCAGTCGACGTCGGCGACGACGGCGAAGATGAGGCCCGCGATCGCGTTGACCACGGCGGCCAGCACGTTCTTGACCGCGTTCAGGCGCTGAAGGGTCTCCTCGACGCCGATGCCGAGCACCGCCATCAGCAGCACGCCCTGGGCGGCGCCGAAGTAGCCGCCGTAGATGCCGGTGACGAAGACACCCGGCCACACCCACCAGGTGCCGTGGTACGGCAGTCCCCCGGCCGCGTCGTGGCGGCGCGCCACCCAGCCGGAGATCCGGGGCTGGAAGACGACCAGCACCAGCCCGAGCACGATCAGGATCGGCACGATCGTCGCGAACGCCCCGGCCGGCAGGACGAGCAGCAGGACCGCGCCCGCCGTACCGCCGAGGAAGGAGGCGACGCACAGACGCAGGATGCGGGCCTTCTGGCCCTCGAGCTCGCGGCGGTAGCCGATCGCGCCGGAGATCGATCCCGGGACCAGGCCGATCGTGTTGGAGACGTTCGCCGTGACGGGCGGTACGCCGAACGCGAGGAGGGTCGGGAACGTGATCAGCGTCCCCGACCCCACCACGGTGTTGATGGTGCCGGCCGCGACCCCGGCGAGCAGGATCGCGACGACCTCGAGCACGGTCACTGGGCGGGGGGCACCTCACCCGGGTCCACGGCCGGATCGGTCTCGGTCGACTGGCTGCTCCTGCCCGGGTTCGCCGCGCTGGCGGCCTCCGCGATCGCCGCCTCGACGGCCTCGCTGGTCCGGCGCAGCTCGGCGTCGGACGTCGGCGCCGCGGGCTCGCTCGGGCCCATGTCGACCCGCTTGATCGGGCCCTCGACCTGCTGCGGGATGCCCTGGAGGCTGTTCATCGTCGAGCCGAGGCCCTCCAGCGCCTTGCCGATCTCGCTCGGGACGATCCACACCTTGTTGGCGTCGCCCTCGGCGATCTTCGGCATCATCTGGAGGTACTGGTAGGCCAGCAGCGACTGGTCCGGCTGCCCGTCGTGGATCGCCTGGAACACCGTCTGGATGGCCTGGCCCTCACCCTGGGCGCGCAGGATCGCGGCCTCCCGGTCGGCCTGGGCGCGCAGGATCTGCGACTCGCGGTCACCCTCGGCGTTCAGGATCGCGGACTGCTTGTTGCCCTCCGCCGTCAGGATCGCGGACTGCCGCTGGCCCTCGGCGGTGAGGATCAGCGCGCGCTTGTCGCGGTCGGCGCGCATCTGCTTCTCCATCGCGTCCTTGATCGACGGCGGCGGGTCGATGCCCTTGATCTCGACGCGGTTCACGCGGATGCCCCACTTGCCGGTCGCCTCGTCGAGCACGCCGCGCAGCCCGTTGTTGATCTCCTCACGGCTGGTCAGCGTCTGCTCGAGGTCCATGCCGCCGACGATGTTGCGCAGCGTGGTCATCGTGAGCTGCTCGACGGCCTGGATGTAGTTGGCGATCTCATAGGTCGCGGCGACCGGGTCGGTCACCTGGAAGTAGATGACGGTGTCGATGCTCACCACGAGGTTGTCCTCGGTGATCACCGGCTGCGGCGGGAAGCTCACGACCTGCTCGCGCAGGTCGATGAGGTACCGCACCTTGTCGACGAACGGCACGACCAGGTTGAGGCCGGCCGGCAGCGTCTTGAGGTACTTGCCGAACCGCTCCACCACGCCGGCGCGCGCCTGCGGGACGATCCGGACGGTCTTCGCCAGCACCGCGATCACGAAGATCAGCAGCAGGGCGAGCAGGATCAGGAACGCCAGCTCCACGAGACTCCTCCTAGGTTCCTACGGTGGTCACTCGCCGAGCTCGGCGACCGGGTGGACGTACGCCGTGGCGCCGCGGATCTCGAAGACCTCCACGGTCGCCCCGGGCTCGATCGTCAGGTGCTCGTCGTACGGCGCGGCGGTCCAGGTCTCCCCCGCCAGCTTGATCTGGCCGACGGCGAGGCCGGTGATGCGCGTGGTGACCACCGCGCGCTGGCCGACCAGCTTCGCGTGACCGAGGGCCAGCTCGGGTCCCTGGTGCAGCTTGGCGACGAGCCCGGGGCGCACGAGCGCCAGCATCCCGATCGCGGTGACCGCCGCGACCAGCAGCGAGAGCACCAGCGCCCCGCCGAGCACGGAGGTCACCCCGCCCGCGACCGCACCGGCCGCCAGCATGATCAGGACCAGGTCGAGGCTCACCAGCTCCGCGACGCCGAGCAGCGCGGCCAGGCCGAACCACGCGGCCCACGCGTTCTCGCCCAGCCAGTCCATGGGGCAACCCTAACGGTGCCGGGTGCGCCGCCGGGCGCTCCAGCGCCCGTCCTCGTGAGAGAGGACCAGCGGCATGCCGAACGTCGCCGCGAGGTTGGCCTCCGTGACGACCTCCTCGAGAGGCCCAGCGGCCACGGCCCGGCCGCCCCGCAGCAGGAGCGCGTGCGTGAACCCGGGCGGGATCTCCTCGACGTGGTGTGAGACCAGGACCGTGGCCGGCGAGCCCGGGTCGGCGGCCAGGACCGACAGCGTCGACACCAGGTCCTCGCGGCCGCCGAGGTCGAGACCGGCGGCGGGCTCGTCCAGGAGCAGCAGCTCGGGGTCGGCCATCAGGGCCCGGGCGATCTGCACCCGCTTGCGTTCGCCCTCGCTCAGGGTCCCGAACGTGCGGTCGGTCAGGTGGGCGGCGCCCACCTCGGTGAGGAGCTGGGTGGCGCGCTCGTGGTCGAGGTCGTCGTAGGCCTCACGCCACCGGCCCACCACGCCGTACGACGCGGAGACGACGACGTCGTGGACGCGCTCGCTGCGCGGGATGCGCTCGGCCAGCGCGGCGCTCGTCAGGCCGATCCGCGGCCGCAGCTCGAACACGTCGACGGTGCCGAGCACCTCGTCCAGGATGCCGGCGACCCCCGCGGAGGGGTGGATCTGCGCGGAGGCGACCTGGAGCAGCGTGGTCTTGCCGGCGCCGTTCGGCCCGAGGATGACCCAGCGGTCCTCCTCCTCGACGCGCCAGGAGACGCCGTCCAGCAGGACCGCCTCCCCGCGCCGGATGGTCACCTCGGCGAAGTCGAGAACGGCGGTCATGGCAGTCACCCTATCGACCGGCCCGCGCGGGTCCGCACGTATCCTCGGCCGCCGTGACCGACGTCCTGCCGCCCTCCGCCCGCCTGGCCTGGTGGGCCACGGCCTGGCTGCGCGGCCACGCCGTCACCGACCTGGTGATCGACGCGGTCATCGACGGCGACGCGACGCATGTGGTGGCCGGGCTGCCGGGCCTCGACGGCACCGCGACCCTGGTCCAGGGGCTCGCCGAGCTGCGCCGGCTGGGCGCGATCGGCGTCGGGGCGGCCTTCCCGGTGGAGGGCGACCCGGTCGGTCTCGGCGGCCCGCCCGCGTTCAACGCGGACGCGCTGGAGGCCGGGGAGGCGGTCGTGGTCACCGGGACCGGGCTCGGCCTGGTCCCGCACCGCACCGGCGCCGCGGTCGCGTGGACCGTGCACCCCGCCGGCCCGCGCCAGCTCCCGGACGTCGGCGAGGCCGACCGGGGGCTGCGCGCGGCACTCCTCCAGTCCGCCGCCGCCCTCGCCGACCTCGACGTCGCGCGGTGGCGACCGGAGGTCGCCGACCGGCTGATGGACCTGCGGCACCGGGAGCCGGTCGCGGCCCCGGACGGGATCCCCGCGCGCTGCGTCGACCTGGCCGCCCGCGGACGCCAGGCGATGGACATCGTCGGGCTGGCGCTGGAGGACGACGGCGCCGCCGTGTCTGCCTCCGAGGCCGCCCGGCGACGGGACGCGCTGGTGCCGCTCGACCGCGCCGGACGCCGGGCGCTGGTCGCCGCGTGCTCGCCCGAGGTCTGGCCGCCGTCCTGACCGCAGGCCTCAGTCCACTAGCCTCGGCGACTGAGATGACTGACGCGAAGCCGGAGACCCTCCTCATCACGCTGTCGGGCAAGGACCGCCCGGGAGTGACGTCCGCCGTGTTCTCCGCCCTCTCCTCGGCGGGCATCGAGGTGCTCGACGTCGAGCAGATCGTGCTGCGCGGGCGCCTGATCCTCGGTGTCCTCGTCACGGCGCCGCGCAACGTGCGCCGGGTGACCGAGGCGGTCCGCGACACCGGGGCCCGCCTGGGCATGCACGTCGAGGTCGAGACCGGCGTCGGCGACAACAAGGCGCGGGGCTCCGGCCGCTCGCACGTCACGGTCATCGGCGCGCCCCTCAGCGCCACGGCGATGGCCGCGGTCGCCGGCCGGATCGCGGACGCCGGTGCCAACATCGACCGGATCGAGCGGATGGCGCGCTACCCCGTCACCGCCATCGACCTGCACGTCAGCGGCGTCGGCACCGACGTGCTGCGCCCGCTGCTCGCCGCCGAGGCCGTCAAGCAGTCCATCGACGTCGCCGTACAGCCCGCGACGCTCCTGCGCCGCGGCACCCGCCTGATCGTCATGGACGTCGACTCCACGCTCATCCAGGGCGAGGTGATCGAGATGATCGCCGCCCACGCCGGCTACGAGACCGAGGTGGCCGCGATCACCGAGGCCGCGATGCGCGGCGAGATCGACTTCGAGGAGTCGCTGCGCTCGCGTGTCGCGCTCCTGGAGGGCGTGCCCGCCGCCGCCCTCGACGAGGTGTACGACGCCATCGTGCTCGCCCCGGGCGCCCGGACCCTCGTCCGGACCCTGCGCCGCCTGGGCTACCGGTTCGCGATCGTCTCGGGCGGCTTCAGCCAGATCACCGACCGGCTCGCCGAGGACCTCGGCATCCACTTCGCCCGGGCGAACGAGCTCGAGGTCGTCGACGGCAAGCTGACGGGGAGGATCGTCGGCGCGGTCGTCGACCGGGCCGGCAAGGCGGCCGCCCTGCGCGAGTTCGCCGCGGAGATCGGCGTCCCCGAGGCCGCGGTCATCGCGATCGGCGACGGCGCGAACGACCTCGACATGCTCAACGCCGCCGGCCTCGGCATCGCCTACAACGCCAAGCCGCTGGTCCGCGACGCCGCCGACACGTCGGTCAACGTGCCCTACCTCGACACGATCCTCTACCTGCTCGGCATCTCCCGCGAGGAGATCGAGTTCGCGGACGCCGAGGCGGGGTTCACGACGCCGGCGCCGCCGGTGGGACGCGCCGACGCTGACAAATCATCACGGTAGGTGGGTCAGTCGTCGCTTCCCGTGGCGTACCCACCGCGGGGAGTGCCAGCTCACCTGCCTACCGTGATGAATCGTCGGCGGCGGGCGGCCTCAGCCCCGCCCCACGTGGTACCCCACCAGCCGGGCCGAGCCCTCGCCCAGGTCGGCCCAGGCGCCGTCGTAGGTGAACACGGCGATCGCGCTGGTCGGGAATCCGGCGAACAGCTCGTTCTCGAGCTCGCGGGCTCCCTCGCCGTCGCCGAGCAGCTGCGCGAGGTAGGCCATGGTCGGGTTGTGGCCGATCACCAGCAGCGACTGCACGTCGTCGGAGACCAGCCCGATCAGGTCGACGGCGGTCGCCGGCTCGGCGGAGTAGAGGCCGCGGTCGAAGTCCGGCTCGAGGTCCCATCCGCCACCGGACGCCACCGACGCCCAGGTCTCCCGGGTGCGCAGCGCGGCCGAGACGAGCGCGTGGTCGGGCACGACGCCCTGCGACGCGAGCCAGCAGCCCGCCTCCGCGGCGTCCCGGTGCCCGCGCTCGGCCAGCGGCCGCTCGAAGTCGGTCGGGCCGTCCTGCTCGGCCTTCGCGTGCCGCATCACCACCAGCCGGCGTGCCACGAGCGTCAGGCTCCCATCGCGTGGAACCCACCGTCCACGTGCACGATCTCGCCGCTCGTGGCCGGGAAGAAGTCCGACAGCAGCGCGCAGACGGCCTTGGCGGTCGGCACGTGGTCGGTGTTGTCCCAGCCGAGGGGCGCGCGGGTGCTCCACATCGCCTCGAGGTCCTCGAAGCCCGGGATCGCCTTCGCGGCGAGCGTCTTCAGCGGGCCGGCCGACACCAGGTTGACCCGGATGCCCTCCGGGCCGAGGTCACGCGCCAGGTAGCGCGACGTGGACTCCAGGCCGGCCTTGGCCACGCCCATCCAGTCGTACGCCGGCCAGGCGACCGTGGCGTCGAAGGTCATGCCGACCACCGAGCCGCCGGACGTCATCAGCGGGCGGCACGCCTGCGTGAGGGACATCAGCGAGTAGGCCGAGACCTGCACGGCCTGCGCGACGTCCGCCCACGGACCGCCGAGGAACTTCCCACCGAGCAGCGTCTCGGGGTTGCCGTAGGCGATCGAGTGCACGACGCCGTCGAGGCCGTCCACGTGCTCGCGCACCTGGGCCTCGAGCCCGGCGAGGTGGTCCTCGTCGGTCACGTCGAGCTCCAGCACCGGCGGCTCGACCGGGAGCCGCTTGGCGATGCGGCGGGTGATGCCGAGCGCGCGGCCGAAGTTGGAGATGAGCACGGTCGCGCCCTGCTCCTGCGCCACCTTCGCCACCGCGAAGCCGATCGAGCTGTCCATCGTCACGCCCGCGACGAGGATCCGCTTGCCCTCGAGGATGCCAGTCATGTCAGTGCCCCATTCCGAGTCCACCGTCGACCGGGATGACCGCCCCGGTGACGTACGCCGCGCCGGGGCCGGTCAGCCACAGCACCGTCTCCGCGATCTCCTCGACCGCGCCGTACCGCCCCAGCGGCACCTGCGCGAGGATCGCGGCCTTCTGGTCGTCGCTCAGCACGCCGGTCATGTCGGTCTCGATGAAGCCGGGCGCGACGACGTTCGCGGTGATCGAGCGCGAGCCGAGCTCCCGGGCGATCGAGCGGGCCATGCCCACGAGGCCGGCCTTGGAGGCGGCGTAGTTGACCTGCCCGGCCGAGCCGAGCAGCCCGACCACCGAGGAGATGAAGACGATCCGGCCGCGCCGGAGCCGCAG
This sequence comes from Nocardioides pyridinolyticus, assembly GCF_054653575.1. NCBI lineage: Bacteria > Bacillati > Actinomycetota > Actinomycetes > Propionibacteriales > Nocardioidaceae > Nocardioides > Nocardioides pyridinolyticus. The sequence continues at coordinate 46,329 of NZ_BAAIFY010000009.1, forward strand.
CATGCCCTTGGCGGCGCGCTTGGCGAGCCGGAACGAGCCCGTGAGGTTGGTGTCGAGCACCGAGGACCAGTCGTCGTCGGTCATCCGCAGCAGCAGCGTGTCGGCGGTGATGCCGGCGTTGGCGACCAGCACCTCGACCGGCCCGTGGGCCTCCTCGATCGTCGCGAAGGCCGCCTCGACCTGCGCGCCGTCGGTGATGTCGCACCGGACGTCGAGCGCGCCCTCGGGCGCGCCGCCGCTGCGCGTGGTCACGGCGACCTTGTCCCCGTTGGCGAGGAACGCCTCGGCGATCGCACGGCCGATCCCACGGTTGCCGCCGGTCACGAGGACCGACCTGGGCTCTGAAGCTTCGCTCACGTCAGCCGACGCTAGCGACTACCGCTGAGTACGCCGAAAGGTCAGTCGTCCTCGAGACGGAAGCCGACCTTCATGCCGACCTGGAAGTGCTCGACCTCGCCGTCCTTGATCTGGCCGCGCACCTGGGTGACCTCGAACCAGTCCAGGTGGCGCAGCGTGCGGCCGGCCCGCTCGACGGCGTTGCGGATGGCGGCGTCGATGCCCTCCGGGGAGGTGCCGACGATCTCGGAGACGCGGTAGGTGCGGTTCGTCATACCCCGACCCTAGGGCACGGACCGCGGGCCGAGCCGGTCCCGACCCCCGACGTAGGATGGATCAATGGCCAAGGACGTTCGTCGCAAGGGCGACGACGCGGTCCGGATCACCACGGCCGCCACCAGTCCGCAGGCGGACATCTCCGCCCGGCAGCGCCGCTACGTCATCTCGATGGCGATCCGGACGCTGTGCTTCCTCGCCGCGATCCTGGTCGGACCGGGCTGGCTGCGCTGGGTCCTCGTGGCGGCCGCCGTCCTGCTCCCGTACGTCGCCGTGGTGCTGGCCAACGCGACGTCGTCGAGGACCGACGCGTTCGAGCTCCGCAGCGATCAGCTCCGCACCGAGCTGCCGCCCGGTCGACCGGGCCCCGACCCCGGCGTCGAGGACAGGGACTAGCAACCCTTGGTCGCCGCCGGGGTCCGTGACACAATCGCTCGGCGAGCCGAGTCTCCCCCGTCTCGGTTCGCAGTGGTGCCGGACGGCTTCCCCCGTGGCTGTCCGGCACCGCTCCATTTCCAGGAAGGCACCCGTGAGCGACACCCCGACCGAGCCCGACATCTGCTCCGCGAAGGGCTGCCAGGCGCCCGCCGCCTGGGAGCTGCAGTGGAACAACCCCAAGCTGCACACCCCCGACCGCCGCAAGGTCTGGCTGGCCTGCGACGAGCACCGGCAGTCGCTCTCGGACTTCCTCGCCGCTCGTCAGTTCCTCAAGGACGTCGTCGCCCACTGAGCGCGCGCGACGAGTCGGTCAGCCGCCGATGGCGGACATCGGCCGGTCCGGCTGGAGGAACGACGGGTCGTCGATGCCGTGGCCGGCGCGCTTGCCGCGCATCGCCACCACCCAGCGCTCGGCGATGTCCTCGTCGCTCGCACCACCGCGCAGCGCGGCCCGCAGATCGGACTCCTCACGGGCGAACAGGCAGTTGCGGACCTGGCCGTCGGCGGTGAGCCGCACCCGGTCGCAGTCGCCGCAGAACGGGCGGGTCACGCTCGCGATCACGCCGACGGTGGCGGGACCGCCGTCGACCGTGAACAGCTCGGCCGGGGCGCTCCCCCGCGGCTCGGCCGCCGGGGCCAGCGTGAACTCCGCCTCCAGTCGGGCAAGGATCTCGTCGGCGGTCACCATGCCCTCGCGGCTCCAGCCGTGCTGGGCGTCGAGCGGCATCTGCTCGATGAACCGGAGCTGGTAGCCCTCGCCGATCGCCCAGCGCACCAGCTCGGGCGCCTGGTCGTCGTTGACGCCGCGCATGAGGACCGCGTTGACCTTCACCGGTCCCAGCCCGGCCTCGTGGGCGGCGGCGAGGCCGGCGAGGACGTCGGCCAGCCGGTCGCGGCGGGTGATCTCGTGGAACGACGCGCGCCGGATGCTGTCCAGGCTGACGTTGACCCGGTCGAGGCCGGCGTCGGCCAGGGCGTGCGCCGTACGCGCCAGGCCCAGGGCGTTCGTGGTCAGCGAGGTCTCGACGCCCAGGGCGCTCGTGCGCCGCACGATGTCGACCAGGCCGCGGCGTACCAGCGGCTCCCCGCCGGTGAAGCGCACCTCGCGGATCCCGAGCCGCTCGACGCCGATCGTGACCAGCCGGACGACCTCGTCGTCGGTGAGCACGTCGTCGTTCGGCAGCCAGTCCAGGCCCTCCGCGGGCATGCAGTACGAGCACCGCAGGTTGCACCGGTCGGTCAGCGAGACCCGCAGGTCGGTCGCGACCCGGGCGTAGCGGTCTTCGAGCTTCCACGTCTGCACCCCTGCAGTCTAGGCCGACCGGGCCAGCCCGTGCGCGTGTCCGGCCGACCCCGCCCGCCGACGGCCCCGCAAGGGCCGCCGGATAGCCTCGACGCGTGCGGTCGTGGCGCTTCCTGCTCACGCGACGGTGGGTGCTCTTCGCACTCGTCGTCGTGCTGCTCTGCTACGCCGCGTGGTGGCTCGGCCAGTGGCAGTTCCACCGCCTCGAGGACCGCCAGGAGAGCAACGCGGTCGTCCGGGCCAACGAGGACCGCGCTCCCGCGCCCGTCGAGGACGTCCTCTCCCCCGGAGCCGCCGTCGCCGAGGACGACGAGTGGCGCCAGGTCACCGCGACGGGCGAGTACGACGCCGACGAGACCGTCCTGGTGCGCTACCGCACCCGCGACGGCGAGTCCGGGGTCGACATCGTGGTGCCGCTGGTGACCGCCGACGGCACGGCGCTCCTCGTGGACCGGGGCTGGATGCGCACCGAGAACCAGGGCGCCGGCCCGGTCGACGTGCCGCAACCTCCCGACGGCGAGGTCACCGTGGAGGGGTGGGTCCGCGCGGATGCGACCGGCGACAGCACGGCCGTCGACGACCACTCCACGCGGGCGATCTCCAGCGAGGAGATCGGCCCGGTGATCGGGCACCCGGTGTTCGGCGGGTTCGTCGAGCTGCGCTCCGAGGACGGCGAGCCGGCCCAGGACCTCGAGCCGGTCGAGCTGCCCGAGCTCGACAACGGCCCGCACTTCTTCTACGGACTCCAGTGGTGGTTCTTCGGGCTGCTCGCGATCGTCGGCTTCGCCTACCTGGCGTGGGACGAGCGGCGCTCCGCCCGCCGCGGCGAGGAGCCGGGCAGCAGCGAGGCGCTCGACGAGCGCAAGCGCCGGCGCGCGGAGAAGAACGCGAAGAAGCAGGCCGTGCGCGCGGCGTACCAGCGGGCGTACGAGAAGGAGCGCGCGGAGCGTCAGAGCGCCCGCAGCATGCCGCCGTCGACCGGGACCATCGCCCCGGAGACGAACGACGACGCGGGCGAGAGCAGGAGCGCGGCCACTCGCCCGAACTCCCCCGGCTCGCCGTAGCGCCCGACCGGGGTCGCCCGCAGCGCCGCAGTGCCGGTCAGGCCGAGGTCCGCGACCCTTCCACCGGGTCGTCGAGGAACTGGGTGCGGTAGAGGTCGGCGTACAGCCCGCCCTCGGCGAGCAGGCTCGCGTGGGTGCCGCGCTGCACGACCCGGCCCTCGTCCACGACCAGGATCTGGTCCGCGTCGCGGACGGTCGAGAGCCGGTGCGCGATGACGAGCGAGGTCCGCCCCTCGAGCGCCGCGTCGAGGGCGCGCTGCACGGCGGCCTCGGACTCGCTGTCGAGGTGCGCGGTCGCCTCGTCGAGCACGACGATCGACGGCGCCTTGAGCAGCAGGCGGGCGATCGCGAGCCGCTGCCGCTCGCCGCCGGAGAGACGGTAGCCGCGGTCGCCGACGACCGTCTCGAGACCGTCGGGCAGCCCGCGGACCAGGTGCGCGATCTGGGCGGCCTCGAGGGCGTCCCAGACCTCGACGTCCGTGGCGCCCGGGCGCGCGTAGAGCAGGTTCGCCCGGATCGTGTCGTGGAACATGTGCGCGTCCTGGGTGACGTAGCCGACGACGTCCTCCAGCGACTGGAGGGTCACGTCGCGGACGTCCTGGCCGCCCACCCGGACGGCGCCGCCGCCCACGTCGTACAGCCGGGCGACGAGGTGGGTGATCGTGGTCTTGCCGGCGCCCGAGGGCCCGACGAGCGCGACCATCTGGCCCGGCTCGGCGACGAAGCCGATGTCGGTGAGCACCGGGCCGGAGTCGCGCGACTCGGTGCGCGCCACCGCCTCCAGCGAGGCCAGCGAGATCTCGTCGGCGCGCGGGTAGGCGAACGCCACGTGGTCGAACTCGAGGCGGGAGGCGGTCCGCGGCAGCACCGTCGCGTCCGGCTTCTCCTGGATCATCGACGGCAGGTCGAGCACCTCGAAGACGCGCTCGAAGCTCACCAGCGCGGTCATCACGTCGATGCGCACGTTCGAGAGGCTCTGGAGCGGGCCGAGGAGCCGCAGCAGCAGCGTCGCGAGCGCCACGAGGGTGCCGACGGTCAGGGTCCCGTCGATCGCGAGCTGACCGCCCACACCGTACACGAGGGCCGTCGCGAGCGCCGGCACCATCATCATCGCCGCGGCGAAGATGCGGGTGAGCAGCGAGATGCGGACGCCGAGGTCGCGGACCGTCGCGGCCTTGGTCGCGAACAGCGCGTCCTCCTCTCCGCGCCGGCCGAAGAGCTTGAGCAGCATCGCGCCACCGACGTTGAAGCGCTCGGTCATCGCGTTGCCCATGTCGGCATTGCCGTCCATCTGCTCGCGGGTGAGCCCGGCGAGCCGGTGGCTGACCCACCGCGAGGTCAGCAGCAGCAGCGGGAAGATCGCCAGGCACAGCAGGGTGACCTGCCAGCTGAGCGCGATCATGGCGATGCCGACCACGATCACCGAGATCGTGCTGGCGACCGTGCTGGACAGGGTCGAGGTGAAGGCGCGCTGGGCGCCGACCACGTCGTTGTTCAGCCGCGAGACCAGCGCGCCGGTCTGGGTGCGGGTGAAGAAGGCCAGGGACTGCCGCTGCACGTGCCCGAAGACGCGGGTGCGCAGGTCGTAGATCAGGCCCTCGCCGATCCGCGAGGACAGCCAGCCCTCGCCGACCGACAGCAGCGCGCTGAACAGCGCCACGCCGGCCATCGCGAGCGACAGCGTCACCACGAGGTTGCGGTCGCCGGCGACGATCCCGTCGTCGATGATCCGCTGCGCGAGCAGCGGCGCGACGACCACCAGGCCGGCGTCGATGACGGTCAGCGCGAGGAAGAACGTGATCAGCCGGCGGTGCGGCCGGGCGAACCCGAGGACGCGGCGCACGGTGCCGCGCTCGATGCGGTTGTGGACCACGCTCCGGTCCGAGCGGAGGTGTCGCCAGGCGGCGCCCGCTCCCATCATCCCCGACATCGGGACCTCCCCTACTGCATCAGTGCCGCGAGCTCCCGGAACCGCCGGGTCTGCGCCTCGCGCTCGAGGCGTCGCTGCTCGTCGAGGCTCCGGTCGGGGGCTCCCTGGAGCAGCGCCTTGGTCGCACGGACCGCGCCGGGCATCGGCGCGGTGAGGGCGGCTGCGAGGTCCGCGACGGTCGCATCCAGCTCGGCGGCGGGTACGGCGGTCAGCGCGAGGCCGATGTCGACTGCCTCGGCCGCGCCGACCATCCGCGCGGTCGCGCAGATCTCGAGTGCCCTGGCGTAGCCAACGCTCTCGACCAGCGGCTTTGTTCCCGTCAGGTCGGGCACCAGTCCGAGCGCGGACTCCTTCATGCAGAACTGGGCATCGTCCGCGGCCACGCGCAGGTCGCAGGAGAGCGCGAGCTGGAAGCCGGCGCCGATCGCGAAGCCCTGCACCGCGGCGATGGACACGAAGCGGGGGTCACGCAGGAACGTGAAGCCCTGCTGGTAGGCGTCGATGGTCGCCGAGAGCTCCTCGTCGGACAGACCGAGCAGTCCCGCGACCGACTCCTCGCCGGAGGTGTTGGTGGGGTCGAGCATCGACCGGTCGAGGCCGGCCGAGAACGAGTGGCCCGAGCCCTTCACGACCACCACGCGCACGTCGTCGCCGATCTCGGCGCCCAGGGCGGCGAGCGCCCGCCACATGGTGGGGGTCTGCGCGTTGCGCACGTCGGGCCGGTGGAGGGAGATCGTGGCGACCGGCCCGTCGACGTCGTAGGTCAGGCCGGCGGCGAGCAGGGTCTGGGCGTCCATGGTGCGCACCCTATGCGGGGCTCACCCGTCCGCCGGCAGCCGGTCGGCCAGGCTGGCGCCGTCGAGCTCGGTGACGGTCGCCCGGGCCAGCCCGAGCGCACTCGGCGGCACCGGGGCGTCGGCGAGGAGGTCGAGCTGGTGGAGGACGTCCTCGACCGCCCAGATGGCGAGGAAGTCACCGGCGGTGAACACGTGGCCCTGCCAGGCGTAGTGGCCCTCCGCGCACCCGGCACCACCGCGGCGCACCGCGTCGGCGACGTCCCGCAGCTGCTGCCGCGCGGAGTCGGGGCGCACGAACGCCGCAGACCGGCGCCGCTGCGCCATCAGCGGAACCACCGGGTCGGTGTCGGCGTGCTCGTCCTCGAAGGCCCGCCAGTAGGACGCGGCATCGACGGTCGGGGGGCCGTCGACCGGCGACACGAAGCCGCCCAGCATCTCCTGCCAGCCCGCGACGACGTGGGCCACCACGTCCAGCCGGGTCCAGCCGTGGCAGCGGGACGCCCCCAGCAGGTCCCACTCCGAGAAGCCGTCCGCGGCGCACACGAACGCCGTCACCGACTCGGCGAACGCCGTCCGACCGGTCGCCAGGTCCACGGTGAGTGCCATGGCACCGACCCTAGAGCCCGCCGCCGATTCATCACGGTAGGCAGGCGAGCTGGCACTCCCCGCGGTGGGTATGGCGCGGGGAGTGACGACTCACCCACCTCCCGTGATGATTTGTCAGCGGAGGCGCGCCTCCCACCGGCCGCGCCGGCCGAAGCGGACCACCCCTCAGGCGAGCGAGACCAGGTCGGCGTACTCGGCGTTCCAGAGGTCCTCGACGCCGTCGGGGAGGATCAGCACCCGGTCCGGCTCGAGCGCGAAGACCGCGCCCTCGTCGTGGGTGACCAGGATGATCGCGCCCTCGTAGCTGCGGATCGCGGCCAGCACCTCCTCGCGGGAGGCCGGGTCGAGGTTGTTGGTGGGCTCGTCGAGGAGCAGCACGTTCGCGCTCGAGACGACCAGGGACGCGAGCGCGAGCCGCGTCTTCTCGCCGCCGGAGAGCACCTTGGCCGGCTTGTGCGCGTCCTCGCCGGAGAACAGGAACGAGCCGAGCACCGAGCGCGCCTCGGTGTCGGTGAGCTGCGGCGCCGAGCTCTGCATGTTCTCCAGCACCGTGCGGTCGACGTCGAGCGTCTCGTGCTCCTGGGCGTAGTAGCCGATCTTCAGCCCGTGCCCGGGCACCACCTCGCCGGTGTCCGTCTGGTCGACCCCGGCCAGGATGCGCAGCAGCGTGGTCTTGCCGGCGCCGTTGAGGCCGAGGATGACCACGCGGGAGCCCTTGTCGACGGCCAGGTCGACGTCGGTGAACACCTCGAGGGAGCCGTAGGACTTCGACAGCTCCGACGCCGTCAGCGGGGTCTTGCCGCAGGCGGCCGGGGCGGGGAACTTGATCCGCGCGACCTTGTCGGCCTGCCGCTCCCCCTCGACCCCGGCCATCAGCTTCTCGGCGCGCTTGAGCATCGACTGGGCAGCCTGCGCCTTCGACGCCTTGGCGCGCATCTTGTTGGCCTGGTCGGTGAGGGTCTTGGCCTTGTTCTCGGCGTTCATCCGCTCGCGCTTGCGGCGCTTCTCGTCGGTCTCGCGCTGGGCGAGGTAGGCCTTCCAGCTCATGTTGTAGACGTCGATCTCGGCCCGGTTGGCGTCCAGGTGCAGCACCCGGTTGACCGTCGCCTCGAGCAGCCCGTTGTCGTGGCTGATCACGATCAGCCCGCCCTTGTGCGCCTTGAGGAACTCACGCAGCCACACGATCGAGTCGGCGTCGAGGTGGTTGGTCGGCTCGTCGAGCAGCAGCGTCTCCGCGCCCGAGAACAGGATCCGGGCGAGCTCGACCCGGCGCCGCTGGCCGCCGGAGAGCGTCTTGAGCGGCTGGCCGAGCAGCCGGTCCTCGATGCCCAGGCTGTGCGCGATCTGCGCGGCCTCCGACTCCGCGGCATAGCCCCCGCCGGCGTGCAGCTCGGCGTCGGCGCGCTCGTAGCGGCGCATGGCCCGCTCCCGCACCTTGACGTCGTCGCTGGCCATCTCGGCCTCGGCCTGGCGGAGGCGGCGTACGGCGTCGTCGAGGCCCCGCGCGGACAGGATGCGATCGCGCGCGAGGACGTCGGGGTTGCCGATGCGCGGGTCCTGCGGCAGGTAGCCGACCTCGCCGGTGGCCTGGACGGTGCCCGAGGCAGGCAGCGCCTCGCCGGCCAGGATCTTCGTGAGCGTGGTCTTGCCGGCACCGTTGCGCCCGACCAGACCCACCTTGTCGCCGGCGGCGACGCGGAAGCTGACGTTCTCCATGAGCAGACGCGCGCCAGCGCGGACTTCCAGCTGGTGGGTGGTGATCATCCGGGGTCCCCGCGGAAGCGTGAGATGGAGGAGCGAAGCGGGGGAAGCTCGCGGTTCCGTGGGGTGAGGATCATGACTGTGGAGATCCTAGATGTGGGTACGGTCCAGGGAAGAATCGGTTCTCACAGGAGGTCGGATGCGGTTCAACCCGAAGGCGCGGCTCAGCACCCGGCGGATGGGCGACGCCGGTCGCTCGGGCGCGCGGAGCGGTGGCGGCGCCGGCCTCCCCATCCCGGGCGGACTGGCCGCGGGCGGCGGTGTCACCGGCCTGATCGTGGTCGTGATCATCGTCGCCATCAGCATGTTCACCGGCGGTGGCGGCGGCCCCACCGGCTCCGGGTACGACACCTCCCGGATGTCGGACACCGGTCGCTACGAGCACTGCAAGACCGGTGAGGACGCGAACAACGACGTCGACTGCGCGCGCGTGGCGGTCGAGAACTCGCTCTACGACTTCTGGTCGGACACCCTGCAGGGCTTCGAGCCGGCGAAGAAGGTCGAGACGTTCAGCGGCGGCGTCGGAACCGGGTGCGGCAACGCCTCCTCGGACGTCGGCCCGTTCTACTGCCCGGTCGACCAAACGATCTACCTGGACACCACGTTCTTCGACGAGGTCCTCGAGCGCCGGCTCGGCGGTCCGGACGGCGGGTTCGTCGAGCCCTACGTGCTCGCGCACGAGTACGGCCACCACATCCAGAACCTCCTCGGCACGATGGGCAAGGTGAAGACCCAGCAGGGCCCTAACAGCGACGCCGTGCGGCTCGAGCTCCAGGCCGACTGCTACGCCGGCATGTGGGCGCGCGCCGCGACCACCACCGAGGACGAGGACGGCAACGTCCTCATCAGCCAGCTCACCCAGGAGGACATCCAGCAGGCGATCGAGGCGGCCGCGGCCGTCGGCGACGACCGGATCCAGCAGCGGTCGGGTGGCTCGGTCGACCCCGACTCCTTCACCCACGGGTCGGCGGAGCAGCGCGTGAAGTGGTTCCGGGTCGGCTACGAGAACCGGTCGCTGCGGGACTGCGACACGTTCGCCGCAGGAACGCTCTGAGCTCGGGTCACCGCACCCTGATCGTCACCGACGTCGGCCGGTACCCCGCGGCTGCGACCGTGAGGCGGTAGCGCTTCGGCTTGACCGACGGGCGGACCACGACGACCGCCTTGCCCCGTCCGTTGGTCGTCACGGATCGGCCCCGGAACGTGACCGCTGCACCGGCCACGGGGTCGCCGGCGTCGGTGACGGTCACGGTGACCCGCCCCTTGTCCAGCTTCTTCGGGCTGCGTCGCGCGGAGAGCGCCGGGAGGACCTGGCGGGCGTAGATGGTCGGTCGTGCCGCGGTGGTCTGGGCGTTGACCACCAGGCTCAACGGACCGCGCGACCCCTCGCACGCGGTCAGCCACACGCTGGTCGACGGCCCGCCGGGCTGGGTCACGTGCTGCACCGGGCCCAGCCGCCCGACGTCCCGGCTGGTCCGTACCGCGTGCAGGCGGTGGTCGCCGATCGTGCGCCACGAGAGCCACAGCCGGCCCGCCGTGGACGGCGTCAGGCACAGGTGGCTGGCCGCGGCTCCCGTGTCGATCGTCAGGCGCTCGGACGTGCCGACCTTCCACAGGCGGATCGTGCTGCTGGTCGGGTAGCCGACCAGGTACGCCAGCCACACCCCACCGCCCGCGCGCTCGGCCAGCGCGACCGGCTGGCCGGTGCCGGTCGAGCGGCCCGAGCCGTCGCTCGATCCCGGCGCCTTCAGCAGCCCGCCGTTCGGCTGGGGCCACATCCGCTGCACGAACGTCCCGGCCTGGTCGTCGTCGGTCGCACCCAGGGAGTACCACGCGACGTAGACCTCGTCGGTCGCGGTGTCGCGGGCGAAGGCCACGTCCACGGGCGCACCCTGGACCTCGGTGGCGCGCAGGTCCGGCGCCGTGGCGGGGACGGTCGCATCCACGCCCCGGTGGACGATCACCCCACCCGAGAACCCGCCCTTGGCGAAGAACGGCGTACCGCCGGCGTCGATGGCCGCGATGCCGACGCTCCCGCTGCCCGCGGCCGTGCTCTGCGAGAGCGAGCCGCTGCCGGGCGTCCACGACTCACCGTCGCTGCTCTCGGCGAACACCGCGGGGCCGGTGTGGTCGGAGAACGGATCAGGATGGATGCCGGCGAACACCACCCGCCGCGCCCCTGCGGGCCCGATCACCTTGGGGTCGTCGATGATGGCGGGCCATCCCGTGACCACCGGGAGGACGGGAGACTCGACGGCGCCGCCGGCGTCGAGCAGCCGGGTCCGCACCGAACGGCCGTCGCCGTCGGTCTGCGACCACACCACCTGGAGGCTCCCGGCCAGGCGCGCCACCCCGGGCTGCGTGCCCGAGCTGACCGGGCCCGACACCTCGACCCATCCCCCGCCGGTGACGGCCGAGTGCGGTGGTTCGCCAGCGCGCTCGGCCAGCGCCGAGGTGGCCGGCAGGACCGCGGGAAGCAGTAGGCCTGAGCTGATGAGTGCGGTGACGCCTCGTGGTCGCATGGGCTCCACCCCCGGCCTCCGACGATAGGAGCGACCACCGAACGCGGCCATACGCCAAATTGGCTAACTCTCCACGAGGGCCTCGATGTGCGGGAACTGCCGCTGGAGCGCGCGCAGGTGCGGCGCCACGGAGGGGTGCCGGTACTTGCCCGCCAGCGCGCCCTCTCCCCCTGCGACCCGGGCCAGCGCCCACTCCGCGCGGTTGAGGACCGTGTACACCGCGGTCACCCGGGCACCCAGCGTGACCTCGTCGCGGGTGGCGAGGCCCTCGGGCATCCCCATGAGGTAGGCGTCGAGCAGCGGCTCGAGCTCCTCACGGGCCGCGAGCGCGAAGTAGCCGAGGTCGGAGCCCACCGGGCCGGTCCCCAACATCGCCCAGTCGATCGCCACCACGTCGTCGGCGTCGCGCCCCGGCAGGTTGGCGGGCACGGCGTCGCCGTGGGTCGGCACCTGGACGAGCGCGTCCGCGCGGGCGAGCAGCTCCGCGCGGCGGCTCCAGAGGACGTCGGCCACGTCGGCGACCGTCGTCCGCGCCAGCGTGCGCCAGCCGCCGTGGCGCTCGACGCGGGCCATCCGGTCCCGGAGCAGGTTGCGGGCGAGCCACGGCTGCGGGGCGAGGTGCTCGCCGGCGAACCGGCCCAGCGAGTGCGCGACGAACAGGCCGCTGGTGGCGGCGTTCTCGACCCACTCCTCGGTGATCGTGAGGCCGTCCGCGTCCTCCTCGACCGCGGAGAGCCGGGGCGCGCGCAGGCCCGCGGTCTCGAGCACGAGCCCGGCGGCGATCACGTCGGCCGCGCGCCGCCAGTAGGCGAAGTGCCGCGGGTCGGAGAGCTCGGCCGGGTCGCCCTCGGTGGGCGCGCTGATCCGCTTGACGACCACCGCCTGGTCCCCGAGCACCGTACGCCAGACGCCCACGGTCGACCCGCCGGCGCCACCGGGGAGTGCGACCCACCCGGGCTGGGGCTGCCACATGGCTGGAACGCTAGTGCACCCGCGGCGGAAGTCGGTGGAGGTCGACGCCCAGGAGGACCCCGTCGTCGACGGAGGCGGTCATGTAGGTGCAGTACGGCTGCCGCCGGCGGTCCGTGGGCGAGCCCGGGTTGAGCAGCCGCAGCCCGGTCTCGGTGGTGGTGTCCCACGGGATGTGGCTGTGCCCGAAGACCAGCACGTCGACATCGGGGTACGCCGCCGAGCAGCGTCGCTCCCGACCCGCCTTGCCGCCCGTCTCGTGGACCACGGCGAGCCGCAGGCCCTCGATCTCGGCCCGGGCGACCTCGGGCAGCCGTCGACGCAGCTCCGCGCCGTCGTTGTTGCCGTAGCAGGCCACCAGCCGCGCCGACCGGGCCTCGAGCTCGTCGAGCAGCGCGACGTCGACCCAGTCGCCGGCGTGCACGACCACATCGGTCCGGGCCACCTCGTCCCAGACCCGGGCCGGCAGGTCCTTCGCCCGCTTGGGCAGGTGGGTGTCCGCGAGCAGCAGCACGTCGGTCATGCGTTGACGACCTCGATCCTCGCGGCCTGCGCGTCGGCGACCGCCTGCTCGAGCACGCTCCTCCGCGGGTCCGGCACGGCGAGCCAGTCGCTCGTCCGCGTGACCTTGGCGAGGCGGGCGTCGCTGAGCACCTCGTCGACGGCGCCGTGGTCGCCGCCGGTCACGAGCGGGCCGGTCAGGTCGCCGAGGATCCGCGCGGCGTGGTCGGCGGCCGCCTCGTAGGCCTGCCGCGCCTGGTTGTCCCGCCGCCGCGCGAACCGCTGCTGGCTCTGCCCGCCGGCCTTCGTGCGGCCCTGGACGTGGCGCTGGCCGACCTTGCTGCCGGTCGTGGCCGTGCCGCTCAGCCGGGCGACGGCGAAGCCGCCCTTGCGGACGAGCAACACGCCCCAGTCGTCGGGGGCGCCCAGGGCGTTGCCGAACGCAGCGGCATCGGGCTGGCCGGCGTACTCCTCGTCGAAGGGCAGCCGCGCCTCGAACGTGCTGCCGTCCTCGGCCTTCCCGGTCAGCGCTCCCCCGGTCACGGCGAGCGCGGTCGCGCCGTGGCGGGACGCGAAGTTCTCGACCCAGCGCACGACGCGGTCGGCCGGCACGAGGACGATGGGCACGCGGCGAGTCTAGGTCAGACGTTGAACCCCAAGGCCCGCAGCTGCTCGCGGCCGTCCTCGGTGATCTTGTCGGGGCCCCACGGGGGCATCCAGACCCAGTTGATCGCGACGTCGTTGGCCAGGCCCTCGAGGGCGCCGTTGGTCTGGTCCTGGATGACGTCGGTGAGCGGGCAGGCCGCGGAGGTCAGCGTCATGTCGATGACCACGTTGGAGTGCTCGTCGACGTGCACGCCGTAGACGAGGCCGAGGTCCACGACGTTGATGCCGAGCTCGGGGTCGACGACGTCCTTCATCGCCTCGGTGACGTCCTCGACGGTGGCGGTCGCGGTGCCACCGCCACCGGCGCCACCGGCAGCGGCCTCCGGGACCTCGGGCAGGTCAGAGTGGTCAGCCATCAGAGCTCTCCTCCAGGGATCGGGCGGTGGCGTCCTTCCAGGCCATCCACGACAGTAGTGCGCACTTCACGCGCGCCGGGAACTTCGCGACACCGGCGAAGGCGATGCCGTCCTCCAGCACGTCCTCGTCGGGCTCGACGGTCCCCTTGCCCTGCATCAGGGTCAGGAACGTCTCGTGGACCGACATCGCGTCGTCGACCTTCTTGCCGATGACGAGGTCGGTCAGCACGGAGGCCGAGGCCTGCGAGATCGAGCAGCCCACGGCGTCGTACGACACGTCCTCCACGACGCCGTCGGCGATGTGCACGCGCAGCGTGACCTCGTCACCGCAGGTCGGGTTCACGTGGTGGACCTCCGCCTCGTAGGGCTCCCGCAGGCCCTGGTGGTGGGGGTTCTTGTAGTGGTCCAGGATGATCTCCTGGTACAGCGCGTCGAGCTCCTGAGTCATCGTCACCCCAACTTGAAGTACGAGCGGGTGTATTCCAGGCCCTCGACCAGCGCGTCGATCTCGGCCGGCGTCGTGTAGAGGTACGACGACATCCGGGTCGAGCTCTGCACGCCGAACCGCGCGTGCGCGGGCTTCGCGCAGTGGTGGCCGGCCCGGACGGCGATGCCGCGGGAGTCGAGCACCTGGGCGATGTCGTGCGGGTGCACACCGTCGATCTCGAAGGAGATCGCGCCGCCGCGCGACGCCGCGTCGAGCGGGCCGAGCACGGTCAGGCCGGGCACGGTCTGCAGGCCCTCGAGGGCGTACGCCGTGATCGCCTGCTCGTGGCGGTGGATCGCGTCCATCCCGATGTGGGAGAGGTAGTCGACCGCGGCACCGAGGCCGACGGCCTCCACGATCGGCGGGGTGCCGGCCTCGAACCGGTGCGGTGCCTTGGCGTAGGTCGAGCCCTCCATGCGGACGGTCTCGATCATCTCGCCGCCGCCGTGGAACGGCGGGAGCTCGTTGAGCAGCTCCTCGCGACCCCACAGCACGCCGATGCCGGTCGGGCCGACGACCTTGTGGCCGGTGAAGACCAGGAAGTCGCAACCGGTGGCCGCCACGTCGACCGGCAGCTGCGGCGCGGCCTGCGAGGCGTCGATGACCGAGTACGCGCCGACCGCCGCGGCCCGCGCCACCAGGTCCTCGACCGGGTTGATGGTGCCGAGCATGTTCGAGACCCAGGTGAACGCGACGACCTTGGTGCGCTCGTCGACCAGGGCGTCGGCGTTCGCGAGGTCGAGCCGGCCGTCCTCGGTCAGCCCGAACCAGCGCAGCTCCGCGCCCGCTCGCTCGCAGGCCAGTTGCCACGACACGATGTTGGAGTGGTGCTCCATCTCGGTGATCACGACGTTGTCGCCGGGGCCGAGGTCGATCGTGCGCGCGAGCAGGTTGAGCGCCTCGGTGGCGTTCTTGGTGAACACGACCTCGTTGCGCGACGGGGCGTTGAGGAACGCGGCGACCCGGTCCCGCGCGGCCTCGTAGGCCTCGGTCGCCTCGGCGCCGAGGGTGTGCATCGCCCGGGCGATGTTCGCGTTGTGCCGCTCGAGGTGGTCGACCATCGTGTCGATCACCACCTGCGGCTTCTGCGAGGTGTTCGCGCTGTCGAGGTAGACCAGCGGCAGCCCGCCCGCGACCGTGCGGCCCAGGATCGGGAAGTCGGCGCGGATCACCTCCAGCTCGGGGAGGAGGCCGGCCAGCTGGGTCTGGGTCATGTCAGACGCCCGCCTTCAGGAAGCGCTCGTAGCCGTTGGCCTCCAGCTCCTCCGCGAGCTCCGGGCCGCCGGACTCGGCGACCTTGCCGTCGACGAAGACGTGCACGTGGTCGGGCTCGATGTAGCGCAGGATCCGGGTGTAGTGCGTGATCAGCAGGACGCCCTTGCCCTCCTGGCCGCGGAACCGGTTCACGCCCTCGGACACGATCTTGAGCGCGTCGATGTCGAGGCCGGAGTCGGTCTCGTCGAGGATCGCGAACTTGGGGTCGAGCAGCTCGAGCTGCGCGATCTCGTGGCGCTTCTTCTCACCGCCGGAGAAGCCCTCGTTGACCGAGCGCTGCGAGAACGTCGGGTCGAGGTTGAGGTGGCCCAGCGCGGTGTTGACGTCCTTGACCCACGTGCGCAGCTTCGGCGCCTCGCCGTCGATGGCGGTCTTGGCGGTGCGCAGGAAGTTAGCGACCGAGACGCCGGGGACCTCGACGGGGTACTGCATCGCCAGGAACAGCCCGGCGCGCGCCCGCTCGTCGACGGACATCTCGAGGACGTCCTCGCCGTCGAGGGTGACGGTGCCGCCGGTGACGGTGTACTTCGGGTGGCCCGCGATGGAGTACGCCAGGGTGGACTTGCCCGACCCGTTGGGGCCCATGATCGCGTGCGTCTCGCCGTCCTGGATCGTCAGCGTGACGCCCTTGAGGATCTCCTTCGGCCCGTCCTCGGTGTCGACAGACACCTGCAGGTCCTTGATCTCCAACGTGCTCATGAGGGGGTGACTCCGTTCAGGGTGGTGGTGGTGTCCACGAAGATGTCGTCGCCGCGGACCTCCAGCGGGAAGGTGGCGACAGGCTCGGTGGCCGGCAGGCCGGTGGGCTTGCCGGTGCGGAGGTCGAAGCGCGAGCCGTGCAGCCAGCACTCGACCGTGCAGTCGGCGACCTCGCCCTCGCTCAGCGCGACCGCTGCGTGGGAGCAGAGGTCCTGGAGCGCGAAGAACTCGTCGCCGTCGCGGGCGACCGCGACGTCGTAGGCCCCGACGGTGACCCCGAGGGCCTCGTCGGTGGGGACGTCGCCGACCGCGCAGGCGCGCTCGAAGGTCACTGCCCAGACTCCTGAGTGGAGTCCTTGAGGAGGTTCTTGGCCAGCTCGGTCTCGACGGTCTCGAGGAGCTGCTCCTCGATCGAGGGGATCCCGACCTTGCGGATCAGGTCGTTGAAGAAGCCGTGCACGACCAGGCGGTGCGCCTCCTTCTCCGAGACACCGCGCGAGCGCAGGTAGAACAGCTGCTCGTCGTCGAAGCGCGCGGTCGCGGACGCGTGGCCCGCGCCCTCGATCTCGCCGGTCTCGATCTCGAGGTTCGGCACCGAGTCCGCCTGGCAGCCGTCCGAGAGGACCAGGTTGCGGTTCTCCTCGTAGGTCTCGATGCCCTCGGCGACCTTGCGGATCAGCACGTTGCCGATCCAGACCGTGTGGGCGCCCTCGCCCTGGAGCGCGCCCTTGTACATGACGTGGCTCTTGGTCTTGGGCGCGTTGTGGTCGGCGAACAGCCGGTGCTCGAGGTGCTGGCCGGCGTCGGCGAAGTACAGGCCGAGCAGCTCGGCGTCGCCGCCGGGGCCGGCGTACTCGACGTTGGCGTGCATGCGCACCAGGTCCCCGCCGAAGGAGATCGAGGTGTGCTTGACGGCGGCGTCGCGGCCGACCCGGATCGCGTCGCGGCCCAGGTGGACGGCGTCGTCCTCCCAGTCCTGGAGCGACAGGACGTTCGCGGCCGCGCCGTCGCCCACCAGCACGGTGGTCAGCGCCGCGTAGCGGGCCGAGCCGGTGTGCACGATCGCGACCGTGGCCTGCGCATGGCGCCCGACGCGGATGACCAGCCGGCCCCAGACCAGGTCCTCGACCGACTCGCCGTGCAGGCGCAGCACGATCGGCTCGGCGATCTCGGCCTCGGCCGGGACGTCGAGCAGCAGCGCGCCGCCGGCGTTCGCCGCGGCCAGCGCGGCCGGCCGGTCGTTGGGGGCCAGCTCGCCCAGCTCGACCGCCTGCTCGGCGGTGATCTCGGTCAGCGTCACGCCCTCGGGCAGCGTCGTCGTCCACGTCAGGGCGGCGTCGGACGCCTCGCCGTCGAGGATCCCGCCCAGCCGCTTGAGCGGCGTGAAGCGCCAGATCTCCTCGCGACCGGTCGGCATCGGGTGGTCCGCCAGGTCGTAGGACCCGGGCGGGTTCAAGTGGCTCTCGATGCGGTCCTGCTCGAGGGCGGAGGACACGCTCTCTCGAGCGGTGTCAGTGACAGTCACTACAACGTCTACTTTCGTTTCGGTCTGGTGCGGGGCCGCAACCACAGGGCCCCTCCCCACGGTGCGGTCGGCGGCATCGTCAGCGCCTCCGGCGCTGACGATCAGCCGACCGCGCCCTCCATTTGAAGCTCGATCAGGCGGTTCAGCTCGAGGGCGTACTCCATCGGGAGCTCCTTGGCGATCGGCTCGACGAAGCCGCGCACGATCATCGCCATCGCCTCGTCCTCCTCCATGCCACGCGACATGAGGTAGAAGAGCTGGTCGTCGGAGACCTTCGAGACGCTCGCCTCGTGGCCCATCGACACGTCGTCCTCGCGGATGTCGACGTAGGGGTAGGTGTCGGAGCGGCTGATCTGGTCGACCAGCAGCGCGTCGCAGAGCACGTTCGACTTCGAGCCGTGCGCGCCCTCGTTGACCTGGATCAGGCCCCGGTACGACGTCCGGCCACCGCCGCGGGCGACCGACTTCGACAGGATCGAGGACGAGGTGTGGGGCGCCGCGTGCACCATCTTGGCGCCGGCGTCCTGGTGCTGGCCCTCGCCCGCGAACGCGATCGACAGGGTCTCGCCCTTGGCGTGCTCGCCCATGAGGTAGATCGCGGGGTACTTCATCGTCACCTTGGAGCCGATGTTGCCGTCGACCCACTCCATGGTCGCGCCGGCCTCGCAGGTGGCGCGCTTGGTGACGAGGTTGTAGACGTTGTTCGACCAGTTCTGGATGGTCGTGTAGCGGCAGCGGCCGCCCTTCTTCACGATGATCTCGACGACCGCGGAGTGCAGCGAGTCCGAGCTGTAGATCGGCGCGGTGCAGCCCTCGACGTAGTGCACATAGGCGTCCTCGTCGACGATGATCAGCGTCCGCTCGAACTGGCCCATGTTCTCGGTGTTGATCCGGAAGTAGGCCTGGAGCGGGATGTCGACGTGCACGCCCTTCGGCACGTAGATGAACGAGCCGCCCGACCACACCGAGGTGTTGAGCGCGGCGAACTTGTTGTCACCGACCGGGATGACGGTGCCGAAGTACTCCTTGAAGAGGTCCTCGTGCTCCTTCAGCGCGGTGTCGGTGTCGAGGAAGAGGACGCCCTTCTCCTCCAGGTCCTCGCGGATGGAGTGGTAGACGACCTCGGACTCGTACTGCGCGGCGACGCCCGCGACGAGGCGCTGCTTCTCCGCCTCCGGGATGCCGAGCTTGTCGTAGGTGTTCTTGATGTCCTCGGGGAGCTCCTCCCACGAGGTCGCCTGCTTCTCGCTGGAGCGGACGAAGTACTTGATGTTGTCGAAGTCGATCCCCGAGAGGTCCGAGCCCCAGTTGGGCATCGGCTTGCGGTCGAAGAGTTTGAGGCCCTTCAGGCGCAGGTCGAGCATCCACTGCGGCTCGCTCTTCTTCGAGGAGATGTCGCGCACGACCTCCTCGTTGAGACCGCGCTTCGCGGCCGCGCCGGCGACATCGGTGTCGCTCCAACCGAACTCGTAGCGTCCGATGCCCTCGAGCTCGGGATTGCGCTCGTCGATGGTGGTCATCAGCTGACCCGCTCCTTCGTGTTGGAGGTATTCGTCGATGTGCTGGGAATGCAGGTGGTGCAGACCCCGTCGCCGTGGGCGATCGTGGCCAGGCGCTGGACGTGGCGGCCGAGGATCCTGCTGATCGCCTCGGTCTCCGCCTCGCACAGCTGCGGGAACTCGTGGGCGACGTGGGCGACCGGGCAGTGCTGCTGGCACAGCTGCTCCCCGACCACCGGCAGCTCACGCACCGCGGCGGCGTACCCCTCGTCGGTGAAGATCTGCGCCAGGATCTCGGCCGATCCCAGCTCGGGGTGCTCCGCGCGGACGCCCTCGAACCGCTCCTGGATGAACGCCACGCGGCGGGTCGCGAATTCCCGGACGGCGTCGTCGCCTCCGGTCTCGCGCAGGAACCGCAGGGCCTGGACGGCGAGGTCGTCGTACTTCTGGTCGAACCGGTCGCGCCCCGCCTCGGTCAGCGCGAAGGCCTTGGCGGGCCGGCCGCGGCCCCGGTGCGCGGCGCTGCGCGGCTCGCGGGCCTCGACGGCGCCGTCCACGACCAGCTGGTCGAGGTGGCGGCGGACCGCCGCCGGGGTGAGGTCGAGCCGGTCGGCGAGCGCCGCCGCGGTCGAGGGGCCGTTGACGAGGATCGACCGGGCGACGCGCTCACGCGTCGGCTGGTCGTGCCCCGGCACGGGGACCTCGTCGAATTCCACAACAACAGTGTGCCGTTATTGGTTCGGACGCTTCAAGGAAGGCAACCCTTACCTGACGCACCACCGCACCGGACGGCACCGACGGAGGGCGTGTGCCGGGCCACATGACCCCCGTCCCTAGACTGACGGCCGTGTCCGGAGCCTCCCCTGCCGTCTCCGTCGACGGCCTGGTGATGAGGTACGGCGACAAGGTGGCCGTCGACGGGCTCTCGCTCGCCGTCGAGCGGGCCACGATCACCGCGGTCCTCGGCCCCAACGGCGCCGGCAAGACCACCACGCTGGAGACCTGCGAGGGCTACCGACGCCCGCAGCGGGGAGTGGTCCGGGTGCTCGGCCTGGACCCCGTGCGCGACCGCCGCGCCCTCCTCCCCCGCATCGGCGTGATGCTCCAGGGCGGCGGCGCGTGGAGCGGTGTCCGCGCGATGGAGATGCTCGACCACATCGCGCGGCTGCACGCGCACCCGCTCGACACCGGCCTGCTGGCCGAGCGCCTCGGCCTCGAGGAGTGCGGGCGGACGCCGTACCGGCGGCTCTCCGGCGGCCAGCAGCAGCGCCTGGCGCTCGCCATGGCGCTCGTGGGGCGTCCGGAGATCGTGTTCGTCGACGAGCCGACCGCGGGCATGGACCCGCAGGCGCGACGCACGACCTGGGACCTGCTGCGCGAACTGCGCGAGTCCGGCGTCACCGTCGTGCTCACGACCCACTACCTCGACGAGGCCGAGCAGCTGGCGGACCAGGTCCACATCATCGACCGGGGGCGGCTGATCGCCTCCGGGACGCCGGCCGAGCTCACGCGGGGCACGTCGGCGACCGTGCGCCTCGTCGTCGACCAGGAGCTGCCGGCGAGCGCCGAGGCCGCGCTGCGGGCCTCGATCGACCGGTGGAGCGCCGAGCACGCCGTCGGCGTGCGGTCGATCGACTTCGGCTCCCGCACGCTCGAGGACGTCTTCCTGGAGCTGACCGGGCGGGACATCCACCATGACTGACCTCGACTTCACCGCCCGTCCCGGGGCGGCCCGGCTGTCGCGCCAGGTGCTGGCGCAGGCGCGGATGGAGGCGCGGCTGATGCTGCGCAACGGCGAGCAGCTGCTGCTCGCCGTGGTCATCCCCGTCCTCGTGCTCATCGGCGGCGTCACCGCCGGCGAGCACCTCTCCCTCGACCTCGAGACCGCCAAGCCGCTCGTCGACATCTTCACGCCCGGCGTCATCGCGCTCGCCGTCATGTCGACCTCCTTCACGTCGCTGGCGATCGCCACCGGCTTCGAGCGGCGGTACGGCGTGATCAAGCGGCTCGGCAGCTCGCCGCTCCCCCGCTCCGGCCTGCTCGCCGGCAAGATCGGCGCGCTGCTGCTCGTCCAGCTCCTCCAGGTCGTCGTCATCGGCGGCGTCGGCCAGCTGCTCGGCTGGACGCCCGAGCCGGGTGTGCTCGGCGTCGCGCTCGCGATCGTCCTCGGGACCGCGGCGTTCGCCTCTCTCGGCCTCTTCCTCGCCGGCGCCTTCCGCGCCGAGGCGACCCTGGCCGTCGCGAACCTGGTCTACCTGCTGCTGATGGCCGGGGGCGCCGTCGTCCTCCCCTTCAGCGCGTACGGCGCGTTCGGCGACGTCGTCTCGTGGCTGCCCTCGGGCGCGCTGGGCGAGGCCATGCGCGTCGCGTTCATCGACGGCGGCATCGCCTGGCGCGAGCTCGGGGTGCTCGCCGGGTGGGCCGCCGTCGGCACGATCCTGACTGCGAGGACCTTCAAGTGGGAGTGAGAGAGCGGCTGCGCCACCTCGACGACTGGCTCGTCGGCTGGGCGTGGGCGTCGATCGTCGCCAACATCGGCATCGTGGTCACCGGCGGCGTCGTCCGGCTGACCGGCTCGGGCCTGGGCTGCCCGACCTGGCCGAAGTGCACCGAGGAGTCGTTCACGCCGCACGGCGCCTACGACCTGCACTCGACCATCGAGTTCGGCAACCGGCTCCTCACCTACGTGCTGGTCGCGATCGCGGTCGCGACGTTCGCCGCGGCGCTCCAGTCCCGGCGCAAGGACCTGCTGACGCTGTCCGTCGTGATGGCGCTCGGCATCCCCGCCCAGGCGGTCATCGGCGGCATCACCGTGCTCACCGACCTCAACCCGTGGATCGTCTCGCTGCACCTGCTCTGCTCCATGGCGATCATCGGGATCGCCACGCTCTTCCTCCAGCGGGTACGCCGCCCCGCTCCGCCGGCACCGGCGCACGGTCCCCTCGTGTGGCTGGCGTGGGGCACCTTCGCCACGGCCTGGTCGGTCCTCTACGTCGGCACGATCGTGACGGGCTCGGGTCCGCACGCCGGCGACGCGGACGCGAAGCGCAACGGACTCGACCCGCTCCAGTGGAGCCAGATCCACGCCGACGTCGTGTTCCTCCTCCTCGGGCTCACCATCGGCCTCCTGCTGGCGGCCATGGCGCTGCGCCAGCCGGCCGCCACCGTCCGTGCGGCCGCCGTGCTGCTCGTCGTCGAGCTCGCGCAGGGCCTGATCGGCTTCGTGCAGTACTTCACCGACCTCCCCGTCGTGCTCGTCGGCTTCCACATGCTCGGCGCGGCCCTCGTCTCGGCCACCGTGACCTGGGCGCTCATCCAGGTGCGGGAGCCGGCGGAGGCCTGACCGGGCTGCGACCAGGCACAGGACCATCGCCGGGTGGGTACCCGCACTCTCGTGGAGCCGAGATGGTGCAGTCCCCCCGAGTCGATCACGCTGGTGCGGCACGGCGAGAGCATGGGCAACCGCGCGGACGAGGCCGCGCGGAGCGGGCAGGCCGAGGAGCTCGAGCTCACGGCCCGCGACGCCGACGTCGAGCTCTCCCCGCTGGGCCACGAGCAGGCCGACGCCGTCGGCATGTGGCTGGCCGACGTCTCCGAGGAGTGGCGGCCGTCGGTGGTGATCAGCTCGCCGTACCGCCGGGCGCTCGACACCGCCCGTGCCGCGGTCGAGCCCCTCGGCCTCCCCGTGGTGCTGGACGAGCGGGTCCGGGAGCGCGACCTCGGCGTCCTCGACGGCCTGACCGGGCGCGGCATCCGGGCGCGCTACCAGCAGGAGGCGGCCCGCCGGGACAAGCTCGGCAAGTTCTACTACCAGCCGCCCAGCGGCGAGAGCTGGGCCGACGTCGCCCTGCGGGTCCGCAGCTTCCTCCACGACCTCGCGCACGGGTACGAGGGCGAGCGGGTGTGGGTGTTCACGCACCAGGCCGTGATCATGGCGTTCCGCTACGTGCTCGAGGGCATCGAGGAGCGGCGGCTGCTCGAGATCGACCGCGAGGTGCAGATCCCCAACGCCTCGCTCACACGCTTCCGGCGGACGGACGCCGGCTTCGCGCTGGAGATGTTCGCCGACGCCCGGGCCGTGGCGCGCGAGACGGCCGTCACCGAGGAGGACAGCGCGTGAGCGCCGATGCCGAGGTGGTGACCCCGGCGCTGCTGCGGTCCTGGCCGCTCGACGAGCCGGGAGCCGGCAAGGAGGCGCGGGGCGAGCTGCTCGTGCTCGGCGGCAGCGCGAGCACGCCGGGGGCGGCGCTGCTGGCGGGCGAGGCCAGCCTGCGCGCCGGAGCCGGCAAGCTCGTCATCGCCACCGCACGGACGGTCGCCGCACCGACGGCCGTCGCGGTCCCGGAGGCCCGGGTCGTCGGTCTGGCCGCGCACGACGACGGGTCGATCACCGCGGGCGCCGCCGACGCGGTCGCCCACCTCGCGGCCGGCAGTGCGGCGGTGCTCGCCGGTCCGGGACTCGTCGACGCCGACCGGGCCGTCGCCCTGCTCGGCGACGCGCTGGGCACGGCGTACCTCACCGCCGAGCACGCGCTGACCGCCGCCCGCGACCTCGCCAGCCGGTGCGGCGCGGTCGTCCCGGCCGGCGGGACCTGCAAGTACGTCGCCGCACCGGACGGCCGCGCGTGGGTCGTCGAGGGCGGCGGCCCCGGGCTGGGGGTCTCCGGGTCCGGCGACGTGCAGGCCGGCATCGTCGCCGGACTGCTGGCCCGCGGCGAGGAGCCGGCGCGGGCCGCCGTGTGGGGGGCCTACCTCCACGCGCGAGCGGGCGAGCGGCTGGCGGGATCCGTCGGCCAGGTCGGCTACCTCGCCCGCGAGCTGCCGGGCACCGTGCCCACGGTCCTGGGCGAGCTGCGCTGAGGTCCGGACATGGCGACGGCGGCGCCCGCACCCCCGTGGGCGGGCCACCGCCATCACTCACCTAGACGCGGTGGGACCGGATTCGGTTGCGCACCGAACGGGTGAAACCTCAGCGGCTGATCAGCGGGTCGAGCGCGACCGCCACGAAGAGCAGCGAGAGGTAGAGGTTCGAGGTGTGGAACAGCCGCATCGGCTGGATCACCGAGAGGTCCTCGGTGCCGCGCGTGCGGCTCCGCATGCGGTGCGCCTCGAGGAGGAACACCACGCCGAGCACGGCGGCGGCGACCGGGTAGAAGAGCCCGGTGTCGGCGACCGGCCAGAGCAGCAGCGAGGTCGCGACCATCAGCCAGCTGTAGACGACGATCTGGCGGCCGACCACGGCCGCGGGCTTCACGACCGGCAGCATCGGGACGTCGACGTTCGCGTAGTCCTCGCGGTAGCGCAGCGCGAGCGCCCAGGTGTGCGGCGGCGTCCAGAAGAACACGACGAGGAACAGCACGACCGGGATCCAGGACAGCGACCCCGTGACGGCCGTCCAGCCGATGAGGGTCGGGAAGCAGCCGGCGATCCCGCCCCAGACGATGTTCTGGGTGGTGCGCCGCTTCAGCAGCATCGTGTAGCCGAACACGTAGAACGCGTTGGCGAGCACCGACAGCAACGCGGAGAGCGGGTTGACCCAGACGTAGAGGATCACCGTCGAGGCGATCCCGAGCACGAAGCCGAAGACGAGCGCGGCCCGCGGCGACACGATGTGCCGCGGCAGCGCCCGGCGCCGCGTCCTGCGCATCTGCTCGTCGATGTCCCGGTCGTAGACGCAGTTGAAGACCGACGCCGAGCCGGCCGAGAACGTGCCGCCGATCACGGTCGCGACGACGAGACCGAGGTCCGGCACGCCCTTCGCGGCGTAGAACATCACCGGCACGGTCGTCAGGAGCAGCAGCTCGATGACCCGCGGCTTGGTGAGCCCAACGTACGCCGCGACGACGTCCCTCGCCGTCGCCCGCTCGGCCACGGGCTGCCTCGCGGCAGAGGCCGGCTGGCCGACGTACGTCACAGGGTGTCCTCGGGCGGGAATCGGGGCACCGGGTCGGTGCTTGGACGGATGGGAGTCTATCTCCCGACCTGAGTAGGCTCGGCATCGGCCGAACCTCCCGAAAGGAACCCTGTGAGCAAGACCGCAGCACTCGATTGGACCGACCTCGACCAGAAGGCGGTGGACACCGCCAGGGTGCTGGCCATGGACGCCGTGCAGAAGGTCGGCAACGGCCATCCCGGCACGGCCATGAGCCTGGCTCCCGCGGCATACCTCCTGTTCCAGAAGGTGATGCGCCACGACCCCTCCGACCCGCGCTGGATCGCCCGCGACCGGTTCGTCCTCTCCTGCGGCCACTCGAGCATCACGCTCTACACGCAGCTCTACCTCGGCGGCTTCGGCCTCGAGCTCGAGGACCTCCGGGCGCTGCGCACCTGGGGCTCCAAGACCCCCGGCCACCCCGAGCTCCACCACACCGCCGGTGTCGAGGTGACGACCGGCCCGCTCGGCCAGGGCGTCGCGAACGCCGTCGGGATGGCGATGTCCGCGCGCCGCGTGCACGGCCTGCTGGACCCCGACGCCGGGCCCGGCGAGAGCCTGTTCGACCACCACGTGTACGTCCTGGCCTCCGACGGCGACCTCCAGGAGGGCGTCAGCGGCGAGGCCAGCTCGATCGCCGGCACCCAGCAGCTGGGCAACCTCACGGTCGTCTACGACCGCAACCGCATCTCGATCGAGGGCAACACCGACATCGCGTTCACCGAGGACGTCGCGGCCCGCTACGAGGCCTACGGCTGGCACGTCCAGACTGTCGACTGGACCAACGGCGGCACCGACTACGTCGAGGACGTCCCCGCCCTCCACGACGCGGTCCAGGCGGCCCGCGTGGTCACCGACCAGCCGTCCCTCATCGTGCTCGACACCGTCATCGCGTGGCCAGCGCCGAACGCGCAGGGCACCGAGGCGGCCCACGGCAGCGCCCTCGGCGAGGAGGAGGTCGCGGCCACCAAGAAGGTGCTCGGGTGGGACCCGGAGCTGACCTTCCAGGTGCCGGAGGACGTCATCGCCCACACCCGTAAGCTCGCCGAGCGCGGCAAGGCCCTGGGGGCCGAGTGGGACGAGAGGTACGACGCGTGGGCGGCCGCCAACCCCGACAAGGCGACGCTGCTGCACCGCCTCAAGGCCCGCACGCTGCCCGAGGGTCTCGAGGACGCGCTGCCGGTCTTCGAGGCGAGCGAGAAGGGCGTCGCGACCCGGTCGGCCTCGGGCCAGGTCATCAACGCGGTCGCCCCGTTGATGCCGGAGCTGTGGGGCGGCTCGGCCGACCTCGCGGGCTCCAACAACACCACGATCAAGAACGTCCCGTCGTTCCTCCCCGAGGGCCGCGGCGTCGAGGAGTGGCCGGCCGACCCGTTCCAGGGGCGCGTGCTGCACTTCGGCATCCGGGAGCACGGCATGGGCGCGATCATGAACGGCATCGCGGCCGACGCCCTCACCCGCGTCTTCGGCGGGACCTTCCTCACGTTCTCCGACTACATGCGCGGAGCGGTCCGGGTCGCGGCGCTGAGCCAGCTGCCGGTCATCTACGTCTGGACCCACGACTCCATCGGCCTCGGCGAGGACGGCCCGACGCACCAGCCGATCGAGCACCTCGCCGCGCTGCGCGCCATGCCGGGCCTCGACGTCGTCCGCCCGGCCGACGCGAACGAGACCGCAGCCGCGTGGCACGCCGTCCTCCGGCGTACCGACCGGCCGGCGGCGCTGGCGCTCACCCGCCAGAACGTGCCGGTCTTCCCGCGCGGCGAGGAGGGCTTCGCCGAGACCAGCGAGGTGCATCGCGGCGGCTACGTGCTGGTCGACGCCGAGGGCGGTGCGCCCGACGTGGTGCTGATCGCCACCGGCTCGGAGGTGCAGATCGCCGTCGAGGCCCGCACCCGGCTGGGCGAGGAGGGCATCCGCGCCCGCGTCGTGTCGCTGCCGTGCCAGGAGTGGTTCGAGGAGCAGGACCAGTCCTACCGCGACAGCGTGATCCCGCCGATCGTCAAGGCCCGCGTCTCGGTCGAGGCCGGCGTGAGGCAGGGCTGGCGGGAGTACGTCGGCGATCACGGCCGGATCGTCTCGATCGACCGGTACGGCGCCTCGGCCGACTACGCCCGGATCTACCAGGAGTACGGCATCACGACGGAGGCCGTCGTCCTCGCCGCGCACGACACCATCGCCGCCGCGCGCGGCTGACCGCTCCACGAGAGGAGCTCACATGAGTGACCGTCTGAAGGCACTGTCCGACGCGGGAGTCTCGATCTGGCTCGACGATCTCTCCCGCGAGCGCATCGAGACCGGCAACCTGGCCGAGCTGGTCGAGCAGAAGCACGTCGTCGGCGTCACGACCAACCCGACGATCTTCGCCGGCGCCATCGCCGACGGCGAGCGGTACGACGAGCAGGTCCGCCAGCTCGTCGAGAAGGGCCAGGACGTCGACTCGGTCGTCTTCGACCTCACCACCGAGGACGTCCGCAACGCCTGCGACATCATGCGGCCCGTGTTCGACGCGACCCCGTACGACGGCCGGGTCTCGATCGAGGTCGAGCCGACGCTCGCCAACGACACCGAGGGCACGATCGCGTCCGCGAAGGCGCTGTGGGCCGCCGTCGACCGTCCGAACGCCCTGATCAAGATCCCGGCGACCCTCGAGGGCCTGCCGGCGATCACCGCCGTGACCGCCGAGGGCATCAGCGTCAACGTCACGCTGATCTTCGGCGAGGACCGCTACCGCGAGGTCATGGACGCCTACCTCACCGGCCTGGAGCGGGCTCGCGAGACCGGCCGCGACCTGTCGCAGATCCACTCGGTCGCGTCGTTCTTCATCTCGCGGGTGGACACCGAGGTGGACAAGCGCCTCGAGGCGGTCGGGACCGACACGGCGCTGGCGCTGCGGGGCAAGGCCGCCGTCGCGAACGCCCTGGCGGCGTACGGCGCGTTCGAGGAGGTGTTCGGCTCCGAGCGGTGGCGCGACCTCGCGGCCGCCGGCGCCAACCGGCAGCGGCCGCTCTGGGCGTCCACCGGCGTCAAGAACCCGGACTACGACGACACGATGTACGTCCGCGACCTGGTCGTCGCCGAGACCGTGAACACCATGCCGGAGAAGACGCTCGACGCCTTCGCCGACCACGGCGAGGTGCTCGGCGACGTCGTCACCGGCAAGGCCGGCGAGGGCCGCGCCGTGCTCGAGCGCCTCGGCGAGGTGGGCGTGGACTGGGCCGACGTCGTGTGGACGATCGAGCAGGAGGGCGTCGACAAGTTCAAGACCTCGTGGACCGAGCTCCTCGAGACCGTGTCGGGCCAGATGGAGAAGGCCAAGGCGTGACGGACGCGCCCGTCGACCCGACCACGACCGCGGCGTGGTCGCGGTTGGCGGCGCTCGCCGCCGACTTCGAGCCGGACCTGCGGCGCTGGTTCGGCGAGGACCCGGGCCGGGTCGACCGGCTGACGTTCACCGCGGCCGACCTCTACGTCGACCTGTCGAAGTCGCTGCTGCACGGCGACGTGCTGCCGGCGCTGCTCGACCTGGCCCGCGAGGTCGGTGTCGAGGAGCGCCGCGACGCGATGCTGCGCGGTGACCGGATCAACGTCACCGAGGACCGCGCCGTCCTGCACACGGCGCTCCGACTGCCGGCCGACGCGTCGCCCGACGAACGGCCGAGCCTCGACGGCCAGGACGTCGTGCGCGAGGTGCACGAGGTGCTCCGCCGCGTGTACGACTTCGCCGAGCGCGTCCGGTCCGGTGCGTGGACCGGCGCGACGGGCGAACGGATCCGCACGGTCGTCAACATCGGCATCGGCGGCTCGGACCTCGGTCCGGTGATGGCGTACGAGGCGCTGGCGGCGTACCGCACTCTGCCGGATGGCGGGGCGGGCCTGGAGTGCCGGTTCATCAGCAACATCGACCCGACCGACGCCGCCACCACGCTGGCCGGGCTGGACCCGGCCACGACGCTGTTCATCGTGTCCAGCAAGACGTTCGGCACGCTCGAGACGCTGACGAACGCACGTCTCTGCAAGGCCTGGCTGCTCGACGGGCTCGCGGGGCAGGACCAGGCCGAGGCGGTCGCCCGGCACTTCGTCGCGGTCTCGACCGCCCTCGACAAGGTCGCGGACTTCGGCATCGACCCCGAGAACGCCTTCGGCTTCTGGGACTGGGTCGGTGGCCGCTACTCGATGGACTCCGCGATCGGCACCTCGCTGGTCGTGGCGATCGGGCCCGAGGCCTTCGCGGACCTCCTCGCCGGCTTCCACGCCATGGACCAGCACTTCCGCGCCACCCCGCTGGAGGACAACGTCCCGGCGCTGATGGGGCTGCTCAACGTCTGGTACACGAACTTCCTCGGCGCCGAGACCCACGCGGTGCTGCCCTACGCCCAGCTGCTGCACCAGTTCCCGGCGTACCTCCAGCAGCTGACGATGGAGTCCAACGGCAAGGGCGTGCGCTGGGACGGCTCCCCCGTCGGCACGTCGACCGGCGAGGTGTTCTGGGGCGAGCCCGGCACCAACGGGCAGCACGCGTTCTACCAGCTGATCCACCAGGGCACGCGGCTGATCCCGGCCGACTTCATCGCGTTCGCGACGCCGGCGTACCCCCTGAAGGACGGCGGGACCGACGTCCACGAGCTGTTCCTCGCCAACTTCTTCGCCCAGACCCGGGCGCTCGCCTTCGGCAAGACCGCCGACGAGGTCCGGGCGGAGGGCACCGACGAGGCGCTGGTGCCGGCCCGGGTGTTCCCCGGCAACCGGCCGACGGCGTCGATCATGGCGCCGGCGCTGACGCCCTCGGTGCTCGGCCAGCTGATCGCGCTGTACGAGCACCTCACGTTCGTGGAGGGCGTCGTGTGGGGCATCGACTCCTTCGACCAGTGGGGCGTCGAGCTCGGCAAGCAGCTCGCCCAGCAGCTCATGCCGGCGGTGGCCGGCGACCCGGCGGTCGCCGCGCAGCAGGACCCGTCCACGCGGGCGCTCATCGACTACTACCGGAGGCACCGCCAGTGACGTCCGAGACCCACGTGAACCCGCTGCGGGACCCCCGGGACCGGCGGCTGCCCCGGATCGCCGGCCCGTGCGGCATGGTGTTGTTCGGCGTCACCGGCGACCTGTCGCGCAAGAAGATCATGCCCGCGATCTACGACCTGGCGAACCGCGGCCTGCTGCCGCCCGGCTTCAGCCTCGTCGGCTTCGCCCGCCGTGACTGGGCCGACCAGGACTTCGCGCAGATCGTCCACGACTCGGTGAAGGCCCACGCCCGCACGGAGTTCCGCGAGGAGGTCTGGGACCAGCTCGCCGAGGGCTTCCGGTTCGTCCCGGGCGACTTCGACGACGACCACGCCTTCGACCAGCTCCGGCGCACCATCGAGGAGCTCGACGACCTGCGCGGCACCGGCGGGAACCACGCCTTCTACCTCGCGATCCCGCCGGGCTTCTTCGGCAACGTCGTCGACCAGCTCAAGGAGCACGGGCTCGCCCACGCGCGCGACGAGAGCTCCTGGCGCCGGGTCGTGATCGAGAAGCCGTTCGGCCACGACCTCGAGTCGGCGCGGCAGCTCCAGCGCACCCTGGGCGACGTGTTCCCGCCGGGGTCGATCTTCCGGATCGACCACTACCTCGGCAAGGAGACCGTGCAGAACATCCTGGCGATGCGCTTCGCCAACGAGATGTTCGAGCCGATCTGGAACTCCAACTACGTCGACCACGTGCAGATCACGATGGCCGAGGACATCGGCATCGGCGGCCGCGCCGGCTACTACGACGGCATCGGCGCCGCGCGCGACGTCATCCAGAACCACCTGCTCCAGCTGCTCTCGCTGGTCGCGATGGAGGAGCCGACGGCGTTCGACGCCGACGCCCTGCGCATCGAGAAGCAGAAGGTCCTCGCCAGCGTCACGCTCCCCCGGCGCCTCGACCTGACCACCGCCCGCGGCCAGTACGCCGCCGGCTGGGCCGGCGGGGAGAAGGTCGTGGGCTTCCTGGAGGAGGAGGGCATCAAGCGCACCTCGACCACGGAGACGTACGCCGCCGTGACCCTCAAGGTGGAGACCCGCCGGTGGGCCGGCGTCCCGTTCTACCTCCGCACCGGCAAGCGGCTGGGCCGCCGGGTCACCGAGGTCGCGATCGTCTTCAAGCGCGCACCCCATCTGCCGTTCTCCGACTCGGCCACCGAGGAGCTCGGCCAGAACGCGCTGGTCATCCGGATCCAGCCCGACGAGGGCGTCACGCTGCGGTTCGGGTCGAAGGTGCCCGGCACGCAGATGGAGATCCGCGACGTGAACATGGACTTCGTCTACGGCGGCGCGTTCACCGAGTCCTCGCCGGAGGCCTACGAGCGGCTGATCCTCGACGTCCTGCTCGGTGACCCGCCGCTGTTCCCGCGGCACGAGGAGGTCGAGCTGTCCTGGAAGATTCTCGACCCGATCCTGGAGTACTGGGCCAAGCAGGACGCGAAGGGCAAGGGCCGACCCGAGCCGTACGACTCGGGCGGCTGGGGCCCGGCATCGGCCGACGCGATGCTGGCCCGTGACGGACGCACCTGGAGGCGACCATGATCGAGCTCACCAACACCAACTCCTCGGAGATCGCCGCCGAGCTGCAGCGCGCGCGGGTGCGCGCCGGCAGCCCCGCGATGGGCATGGTGATGACGCTGGTCATCGTCGTCGACGAGGAGGACGCCGAGGACGCCATGCGCGCCGCTCGGGCGGCCTCCCACGAGCACCCCTCTCGTGTGCTGGGCGTGATCCTCGGCGACGCCCGCGGCGCGTCGGAGATCAACGCGCAGGTGGGCACCGGCTCCGGCTGGAGCGGCGAGACCGCGCTCATCCGGCTCAAGGGCGAGGTCGTGAGGCACTGCGAGTCGGTCGTCCTCCCGCTGCTGCTGCCCGACTCCCCCGTGGCCGTGTGGTGGCCCGACGACCCGCCGGCCGACCCCGCGAACGACCCGCTCGGCCGGCTCGCGCAGCGCCGGATCACCGACGCCGCGTCGGCCACGCGGGGCAAGCAGAGGGCGATGCTCCAGCAGTGCGTCGCCTACACCGACGGCAACACCGACCTGGCCTGGACCCGGATCACCCCGTGGCGCGCCCTGCTCGCCGCGATCATGGACCAGCGGCCGGGCATGAAGGTGTCCGCCGCGTCGGTCACCGCCGAGCGGGTCAGCCCCAGCGCGGAGCTGCTGGCCGCCTGGCTGGTCGACCGGCTGAAGGTGCCGGTGGACCGCAAGAGCTCGCGCGGCCCGGGCATCACCGAGGTCGTCCTCCGGACCAACCAGGGCGAGGCGCGGATCTCCCGCCCGGACGGCAAGCTGGCGGTGTTCTCGGTGCCCGACCACCCCGACCGGCCGGTCGCGCTCAAGCGCCGCGACCTGCCTGAGCTGCTGGCCGAGGAGCTGCGCCGGCTCGACGAGGACGAGATCTACGCCGAGACGACCAAGCGGCTGCGCAAGATGGAGGCGAGCAGGAAGTGACCAGCGCCCCGCGCATCGAGGTCCACCCCGACGCCGCGGCCCTCGCCACGGCCGTCGCCGGCGAGCTGCTCGCCCGGCTGGCCGACGCCCAGGCGGCCGGCCACGTCCCGCAGGTCGCCCTCACCGGCGGCACCATCGCCGAGGAGATCCACCGCGAGGTCGCCCGCCTGTCGCCCTCCACGCAGGTCGACTGGACGCAGGTCGTCGTGTGGTGGGGCGACGAGCGCTTCGTCGCGCCCGACTCCCCCGACCGCAACGCGCGCCAGGCGCGCGAGGCGTTCCTCGACGCCGTCGGCGCGACCCGGGTCCACGAGATGCCGTCGACGGCCGACGCCGCGACCGCGGACGAGGGCGCGGCGGCGTACGCCGCGACGCTGAGGGAGCACGGCAGCGGCGAGCTCGACGTCGTGATGCTCGGCATCGGCCCCGACGGGCACGTCGCCTCGCTCTTCCCGGGGTTCCCGCAGCTCGACGTCACCGACGCCCTCTCCGCCGGCGTCACCGGGTCGCCGAAGCCCCCGCCCGAGCGGATCACCCTCACCTTCCCGGCGCTGAACCGCGCGAAGGCGGTGTGGTTCCTCGTCAGCGGCGACGGCAAGTCCGGTGCCGTCGCGCAGGCCCTCGGCGGTGCCGACCGCCACGACATCCCCGCCGCCGGCGTCACCGGCCACGACGAGACCATCTGGTTCCTCGACCGTGGGGCGGCCTCCCAGCTCTGACGCCGACCTGTCACTTCTGGCTGTCCAGGACACGCTGGCCCGTCACTTCTGGTCAGTACGTCGAGGCCGGCACCAACCGTCGACGAGCCTCTGCCAGGCCTGCCCGCAGCCGCGGGGCGGGATCGGCACCGAGACGATAGACGTCATCGCGGCGGAAGACCGCCATCGTCCAACCGCGCTCCGCCAGCCACTGCCGGCGGTCGGCGTCGTGCTGCGGGTCGGTGTGGAACTCCTCGCCGTCGTACTCGGCCGCGTAACGCAGCGACGGGAGCGCGAGGTCGAGCCGGTAGCGCTGGAGCCCGAGGTCGTCGGGCACCCACCACTGGAGCTCGGGCTCCGGGAGGCCGGCGTCGTACCAGTGCAGCCGCAGCGCCGACTCGGCGACCGACTCCGCAGGGGGGTCGGCGATCGGCAGCAGCATGCGGAGCTGGACCACCCCTCGATAGCCCTTGAACCGGGGCAGCTCGAGGAGCAGATCGTCCCTGTCGACCCCGAGACGCAGGAACTGGTCGAGCGCCGCCAGGGCATCGAAGCGCCACAGAGCCCGTCCGAGATCGAGCGCGGTCCGTTCCGGCGACGTGGCCGCCAGCCCGTGGACGTCGACGACGTCACGCCGGAGGAGCATCCGTTCTCCACCCGTCGCCGCCTGCCGGCGGCAGCGGGTGCCGGGCCGCTGGTGCACCGACACGGGTACGACGCTGGTGCGTGCGCTCCGCGGCAGGATGTCGACCCCGTGCAACCAGGCCGCGGTGCGGTCCGTGACGACAGCACTCGGCGAGACGACCAGGCTCAGCGCCGTCGCACGGAAGACCAGGTCGCGGGGCGCCTGGGCGACGGCATACACACCCTGCACCTCCCGCCTGACCAGACCTCGGGCCAGCAGCCGCCTGAGCTGTCCCCGGGAGACGCCCAGCGCGTCTGCCTGCGGCGCCGTGAACGGCAGGTCGAGCGGGAGCGGACAGCGCTCGTCCAGCAGGAGCAACTCGGGCGGACACCACGACGGCATGTCGAGGAGCCTGCCCGGGTGGGCCGAGCCCGTCGGGCTTCTCCACAGACCAGAACTGACGGGTCAGGCCCCTTGGGGCGACCAGAAGTGACAGGTCAGCGTCAGAAGATGATGTCGCCGGACTTGCGGCGGGAGCGGAGCAGCTCGAGGGCCTCGTCCAGGATGTCGGCGGCCTCCTTGTCGGAGCGCCGCTCCTTCACGTAGGCCAGGTGGGTCTTGTACGGCTCGATCTTCGGAGCCGGGGGCGGGTTCTCGGAGTCGAGGCTCGCCGGCAGACCGCACTTGGGGCAGTCCCATGACTCCGGCACCTGCGCCTCGGTCGAGAAGGTCACCATCGAGCGGTGCTCGTTGGCGCAGAAGTAGGTGACAGCCTGGCGCGGCGCGGCTTCGCCACGCTCCGCCTCGCCCATCGGGCCGGCTCCCACCCGGCTCCCGCGAATAGCGTTTCCTCCACCAGCCACGGAACGGTTTCCCTTTCTCGAAGTGTCAGTACGCCAGCAGCAGGCCGAGGGCCAGCACGCAGGCAAACCAGATGACGCCGATACCGACCGTCAGGCGGTCGAGGTTGCGCTCGGCGACCGACGAGCCGCCGAGCGAGCTGGAGACGCCACCGCCGAACATGTCCGAGAGACCCCCGCCACGACCCTTGTGCAGGAGCACGAGGAGGATCATGAGGGCGCTGGAGATCATCAGCACGATGGTGAAGAGCAGTTCCACGGTCGGAAGCCTACGTCAGAGCGTCGCGGATCAGATGATCGGCATGTCGTAGAAGCGGCAGATGCCGCCGAACTCGTCCGCCTGGAGGCTCGCTCCGCCCACCAGGCAGCCGTCGACGTCGGCCTGCGCCATGATCCCGGCGACGTTGGCCGCCTTCACGGAGCCGCCGTACAGGATGCGTACGCCGTCGGCGGCCGCGTCGCCGTGCGCCTCGCGCACCTGCGCGCGGATGGCCTGGCAGACCTCCTGCGCGTCCTCCGGGGTCGCCACCTCGCCGGTGCCGATGGCCCACACGGGCTCGTAGGCGATCACCAGGCCGGCGACCTGCTCGGAGGTGAACCCCGCGAGCGAGCCGACGGTCTGCGAGATGACGTAGGGCACGTGCTCGCCGGCCTGGCGCACCTCGAGGCCCTCGCCCACGCACACGATCGGCGTCATGCCGGCCGCGAGCGCCGCCCGGGCCTTGGCGGCGACCAGCTCGTCGGACTCGCCGTGGTACTGGCGGCGCTCGCTGTGCCCCACAACGACGTAGGAGCAGCCGAGCTTGGCCAGCATGCCCGCGGAGATCTCACCGGTGTAGGCGCCGGACTCGTGCTGCGAGACGTCCTGCGCGCCGTACTTCACCAGCAGCCGGTCGCCGTCGACCAGCGTCTGCACCGAGCGCAGGTCGGTGAACGGCGGCAGGACGACGACCTCGACCCGACCGTAGTCGTGCTTCTTGTCCGCCAGCGTCCAGGCGAGCTTCTGGACCAGCACCACCGCTTCCTGGTGGTTCAGGTTCATCTTCCAGTTCCCCGCCATCAGCGGGGTGCGGTTCTTCGCCATGTGGGTCAGTCCTCCAGGACCTTGATGCCGGGGAGCTCCTTGCCCTCGAGGTACTCGAGGCTGGCGCCACCGCCGGTCGAGATGTGGCCGAACGCCGCCTCGTCGAAGCCGAGGGTGCGTACGGCGGCAGCGGAGTCGCCGCCGCCCACGACCGAGAGGCCGTCGACCCGCACCAGCGCCCCGGCGACCGCGCGGGTGCCGGAGGCGAAGGCCGGGGCCTCGAAGACGCCCATCGGGCCGTTCCAGAACACGGTCTTCGCGTCGGCGAGCGCGGCGGCGAACGCCGCGCCCGACTCGGGGCCGATATCGAGTCCGAGCGCGTCGTCCGGGATCGCGTCGGCCGCCACGACCTGCGGCTCCGGCTCCCGGTCGCCGGAGGGGAACGCCGTGTCGACCACGATGTCGGTGGGCAGCAGGATCTCGACGCCGGCCTTCTCGGCCCGCTCGAGGTAGGCACGGCAGGTGTCGAGCTGGTCCTCCTCGAGGAGGCTCTTGCCGACCTCGTGGCCCTGGGCCTTGAGGAAGGTGAACACCATCCCGCCGCCGATGAGCAGCCGGTCGGCCTTGCCGAGCAGGTTGTCGATCACGCCCAGCTTGTCGGAGACCTTGGAGCCGCCCAGCACGACGGCGTACGGCCGCTCGGGGCTCTCGGTGAGCCGACGAAGCACGCCGATCTCGGTCTCGACGAGCTGGCCCATCGCGTGCGGCAACCGTTGGGCGACGTCGTAGACCGACGCCTGCTTGCGGTGCACCACGCCGAACCCGTCGGAGACGAAGGCGTCGGCCAGCTCGGCCAGCAGGTCGGCGAACGCACCGCGCTCGACGTCGTCCTTGCTGGTCTCGCCGGCGTTGAACCGCACGTTCTCGAGGACGGCGACCTGGCCGTCCTCGAGCGCGTCGACGGTCTGCCTCGCCTCGACGCCGATGGTGTCGGGCGCGAACACGACGTCGGCGTCGAGCAGCTCACCGAGCCGTGCGGCGACGGGCCGGAGCGAGTAGCGCTCGTCCGGCTCGCCCTTCGGGCGACCGAGGTGGGCGACCACGACGACCCGAGCGCCCGCGTCGGCGAGCGCCTTGAGGGTCGGCACGCTGGCGCGGATGCGCCCGTCGTCGGTGATCGTGGTGCCGTCGAGCGGCACGTTCAGGTCGGAGCGGACCAGGACGCGCTTGCCCTGGACGTCGCCCAGCCCGGCGTACTCCCCCATCGTCAGAGGGTCTCGCCGACGTACGCGATCAGGTCAGCGAGGCGGTTGGAATAGCCCCACTCGTTGTCGTACCAGCCGAGCACCTTGACCTGGTTGCCGATCACCTTGGTCAGCGGGGCGTCGAAGATGCAGGACGCCGGGTCGGTGACGATGTCGGTGGAGACCAGCGGGTCGGTGGAGTACTTGAGGAACTTGCCGTCCGCGGCCGCCTTGACGATCTCGTTGACCTCCTCGACCGAGGTCTCGCGCGAGGCCTCGAAGGACAGGTCGGTGGCCGAGCCGGTCGGGACCGGGACGCGCATGGCGTAGCCGTCGAGCTTGCCCTTGAGCTCCGGGAGGACCAGGCCGATCGCCTTCGCGGCGCCGGTCGAGGTCGGGACCATGTTCAGGGCGGCGGCGCGGGCGCGGCGCGGGTCCTTGTGGATGTTGTCCTGGAGGTTCTGGTCCGCGGTGTAGGCGTGGATGGTCGTCATCAGGCCCTTGTTGATGCCGAGGCCCTCGTGCAGCGCCTTCGCCATCGGCGCGAGGCAGTTGGTGGTGCACGACGCGTTCGAGATGACGGTGTGCGCGGCCGGGTCGTACGTCGTGTGGTTGACGCCCATGACCACCGTGACGTCCTCGTTGGACGCCGGCGCGGAGATGATGACCTTCTTGGCGCCGCCGTTGTCGACGTGGGCGCGGGCCTTGGTCGCGTCGGTGAAGAAGCCGGTGGACTCGACGACGACGTCGACGCCCAGGTCGCCCCACTTCAGGGCGGCCGGGTCGCGCTCGGCGAAGGTCTTCACGACCTGGTCGCCGACGCGGATCTCGTCCTCGGAGTGGGTGACGTCGGCGTCGAGGCGACCCAGGATCGAGTCGAACTTGAGCAGCGGCGCCAGGGACTTGTTGTCCGTCAGGTCGTTGACGGCCACGATCTCGATGTCCAGGCCCGAGGCACGGACGGCGCGGAAGAAGTTGCGGCCGATCCGGCCGAACCCGTTGATACCTACACGAACAGTCACTGGTTGCTCCTGCTAGTCGTTCACGCGTGCAAGGGGACGGTCTCGACCCTATCGCCCGGGCGGGACGGGCACACGCCGGTGTCCGGCGTACGTCCGGGTATCCGGCTCAGGCGTCCTCGGCGAGCATGTCCGGGGTGAGCGAGGCCTCGGTGTCGGGGATGCCGAGCTCCTCGGCCCGCTTGTCGGCCATGGCGAGCAGCCGGCGGATCCGGCCGGCGATCGCGTCCTTGGTGAGCACCGGGTCGTGCAGCTGGCCGAGCTCCTCCAGGGAGGCCTGCTTGTGCTCGAGGCGCAGCTCGCCGGCCATCTTGAGGTGGTCCGGGACGTCGTCGCCGAGGATCTCCATCGCCCGGCCGACCCGGGCACCCGCGGCGACCGCGGCCCGGGCGGAGCGGCGCAGGTTGGCGTCGTCGAAGTTCGCGAGCCGGTTTGCGGTGGCGCGCACCTCGCGGCGCATCCGGCGCTCCTCCCAGGCCATCAGCGACTCGTGGGCGCCGAGCCGGGTGAGCAGCTGGCCGATGGCGTCGCCGTCGCGGATCACGACCCGGTCCACGCCGCGCACCTCACGGGCCTTGGCGTGGATGCCGAGCCGGCGGGCGACGCCGACGAGGGCGAGCGCGGCCTCGGGCCCGGGGCAGGTCACCTCGAGCGCCGAGGAGCGGCCGGGCTCGGTGAGCGAGCCGTGGGCGAGGAAGGCGCCGCGCCAGGCGGCCACCGCGTCGCAGCCCCCGCCGGAGACGACCGCCGGGGGCAGGCCGCGGACCGGGCGTCCGCGCTGATCGAGCAGCCCGGTCTGGCGGGCCAGCGCCTCGCCGTCCTTGACGACGCGCACGATGTAGCGGCTGCCCTTGCGGATGCCGTTGCCCTGGACCATGACGACGTCGGACTGGTGGCCGTAGACCTCCGCGATGTTCGTGCGCAGGCGCCGGGCGGCCGCGCCGGTGTCGAACTCGGCCTCGACCACGATCTTGCCGCTCACGATGTGCAGGCCGCCGGCGAACCTCAGCATCGAGGCCACCTCGGCCTTGCGGCAGCACGTCTTGGTGATCTGGGTGGAGGCAAGCTCTGCCTTCACCTGTGCCGTCATCGCCATGCTCGCGATCCTTTCACGCCCGTCAACGACCCTCGACGCGGGACGGCAGCTGCGGGTCAGCGGCCGCCCATGATGGAGGAGTACGCCGCCGCCAGCTTCACCGGGTCGTGCCGGGCGGTCCCGTCGTCCCGGGCCACGTCCGCGACGACGAGCCGCGCGCCGGTCGCCTCGACGACGTGCTGGAGGTCGAGGTCCTGCTCGTGGCGGACGTCGGCGAGCACGGTGTCTACGCGCAGGTCGGGTGCGTGCTCGGCCAGCACGGCGAGGTGGTCGGACGCCCCGAAGCCGGGCGTCTCCCCCTCCTGCTCGTCGAGGTTGAGCGTGACGATCACGCGGCCGCTGCTCGCGACCAGGGACTCGCGGAGGGCGGGGACCATGAGGTGCGGGATCACCGAGGTGAACCAGGAGCCGGGCCCGAGCACGAGCCAGTCGGCCGCGCCGACCGCCGCGATGGCCTCGGGGCAGGGCGCGGGGTCGGGTGGGTCGAGCGCGATCGAGGCGATGACGCCGTCGGTGGTCGCGACCTCGACCTGGCCGCGCACGGTCCGCAGCGCGTCCGGGTGGCCGGGGTCGAGCCCCCGCACCTCGGCGGTGATGTCGAGCGGGGTCAGCGCCATCGGCAGCACGCGGCCCGACGTACCGAGCAGCCTGCCGACCCAGTCCAGCGCGGCGACCGGGTCGCCGAGCTGCTCCCAGAGGCCCACGATCAGCAGGTTGCCGATCACGTGGCCGCGCATCTCGCCGTCGCCGGCGAAGCGGTGCTGGAGCACGCGGGCCCAGGTGTCGCCCCACTCCTGCTCGCCGCACAGCGCGGCCAGCGCCATCCGCAGGTCGCCCGGCGGGAGCACGCCGAACTCGGTGCGCAGCCGACCCGACGAGCCGCCGTTGTCGGCGACGGTGACCACGGCGGTCAGGTCGTCGACCACGAGGTCGTCGACGAGGAGCCGCAGGGCCTGGAGGGTCGCCGCGAGGCCGTGGCCGCCGCCGAACGCGACGACCGCCTGTGCCCGCAGGTGGGCACGGTCGCGGGTGGCCATCACTCGCGACCGAGGTCCCGGTGGCTGGGCCGCGCCTCGTAGCCGGACGCGGTGAGCCGGCGGACGATCTCCTCGGTCATCGCGACGCTGCGGTGCTTGCCGCCCGTGCAGCCGATCGCGACCGTCATGAACCGCTTGCCCTCGCGCAGGTAGCCGTCGGCGACGCCCTCCAGCACCGGGACGTAGCCGTCGAGGAACTCCCCCGCGCCCGGCTGGCCGAGCACGTACGCCGACACGTCCCGGTCCTTGCCCGTGCCGGGGCGCAGCTCGGGGATCCAGTGCGGGTTGGGCAGGAAGCGCATGTCGGCGACGAAGTCGGCGTCGACCGGGATGCCGTACTTGAACCCGAAGCTGGTCACGGTGACCCGCAGCCGCATGGTGTCGGGCGTCCCGAACGCGTCGGCGATCCGCTCGGTGAGCTGGTGCACGTTGAGGGCGGTGGTGTCGATGACGAGGTCGGCGTCGCTGCGCAGGTCGGCGAGCACGACGCGCTCGCGCTGGAGCCCGTCGAGCAGCCGGCCCGAGCCCTGGAGCGGGTGCGGCCGCCGGGCCGCCTCCTGGCGGCGGACCAGGACGTCGTCGGTCGCCTCGAGGAAGACCAGCGTGGCGTGCCGGCCGGTCGCGCCCTGGGCGAGGTTGGCCTGGAGCGACTGGAAGAACGAGCCGGACCGCACGTCGACGACGACCGCGATCGGCTGCTCGACGCCCCGGCTCTCGTCGACCAGCCGGACGACCTCGCGCAGCAGCGACGGCGGCATGTTGTCGACGACGTAGTAGCCGAGGTCCTCCAGCTCCTTGGCCGCGGTGCTGCGGCCGGCGCCGGTCATGCCGGTGACCACGACGAGCTCGCCGTGGCGGCCCTCTCCGGACATCAGCCCTCCTCGATCTCACCGGTCGCGGTGTTGACGCTCACCGCCCGATTCTTGCTGCTCGCCTGCGCGACCGCATCCTTGATCGCCGCGGCGGTGCGCGGGCCGATGCCCGGCACCTGCGCGATGTCGTCGACCTCGGCCTCGCGGAGCTTCTTCAGCGAGCCGAAGTGCTTGAGCAGCGTCTTGCGGCGTACCTCCCCCAGACCGGGTACGTCGTCCAGCACGCTCTCGACCATCGACTTGGAGCGCCGCGAGCGGTGGTGGGTGATGGCGAAGCGGTGCGCCTCGTCGCGGATCCGCTGGAGGAGGTAGAGACCCTCGCTGGACCGCGGCAGGATCACCGGGTCCTCCTCGCCGGGCAGCCACACCTCCTCGAGACGCTTGGCCAGGCCGCACACCGGGATGTCGTTGATGCCGAGCTCGGCCAGGGCACGCTCGGCGGCCGCGACCTGCGGCGGGCCACCGTCGACGACGACCAGCCCGGGCGCGTAGGCGAACTTCCGGGGACGGCCGGTCTCGGGATCGACGAGCATCGGGCCGTTCTCGGTGACCTGCTCGGTGCTCGTGGCCTGCTCGTCGAGCAGCCGCCTGAACCGTCGGGTGATGACCTCGTGCATGGACGCGACGTCGTTCTGCCCGTCGACGCCGCGGATCACGAAGCGGCGGTACTCGCTCTTGCGGGCCAGCCCGTCCTCGAAGACCACCATCGACGCCACGACCTCGGTGCCCTGGAGGTTGGAGACGTCGTAGCACTCGATCCGCAGCGGCACGTCGTCGAGATCGAGCGCGGACTGGATCTCCTCCAGTGCGCGGTTGCGGGTCGTCAGGTCGCTGGCGCGCTTGGTCTTGTGCAGCGCGAGGGCCTGGAGCGCGTTCTGTGCGACGGTCTCCTGAAGGGCCTTCTTGTCGCCGCGCTGCGGGATCCGGATCGCGACCTTCGCACCGCGCAGGTCGCTGAGCAGCTGCTCGTAGATCGCGTGGTCGGGCGGCAGGGCCGGCACGAGGATCTCCCGGGGGATCTCGTCGCCCCCGGCGCCGGCGTACAGCTGGAGGATGAAGTCGTCCACGAGCTTCGCGGTGTCGCCCTCGTCGACCCGGTCGGCGACCCAGCCCCGCTGGCCGCGGATGCGCCCACCGCGCACGTAGAAGATCTGCACGGCGACCTCGAGCGGGTCCTCGGCGAGCGCGATCACGTCGGCGTCCGCCCCGTCGCTCAGCACCACCGCCTGCTTCTCCAGCGCCCGGTTCATCGCGCCCAGGTCGTCGCGCAGCCGCGCGGCCTTCTCGAAGTCGAGCTGCTCCGAGGCGGCGTACATCTCCTCCTCGATGCGCCTCATGAACGGCCGGGTGCGCCCGCCCATGAACTCGCAGAAGTCGTCGACGATCGCCCGGTGCTGCTCGGCGGTGACGTTGCCGACGCACGGGGCGACGCACTTGTCGATGTAGCCGAGCAGGCACGGCCGGCCGATCTGCTGGGAGCGCTTGAAGACGCCGTTGCTGCACGAGCGCATCGGGAAGACCCGCAGCAGGATGTCGACGGTCTCGCGGATGGCCCAGGCGTGGCTGTAGGGGCCGAAGTAGCGGGTGCCCTTGCGCTTGGCGCCGCGCCCGACCATCACCCGCGGGAACTCCTCGCCGACGGTCACCGCCAGCCACGGGTAGGACTTGTCGTCGCGGTACTTCACGTTGAACCGCGGGTCGAACTCCTTGATCCAGGAGTACTCCAACTGGAGCGCCTCGACCTCGGTCTTCACGACCGTCCATTCCACGCTCGCGGCGGTGGTCACCATCGTGGCCGTCCGGGCGTGCAGGTTGCGCAGGTCCTGGAAGTACGACGACAGCCGCGCGCGCAGGTTCTTGGCCTTGCCGACGTAGATCACGCGCCCCTTCGGGTCGCGGAACCGGTACACCCCCGGCTGGGTCGGGATCGACCCCGGCTCGGGCCGGTACGACACGGGCGATGGCACGTGCCCAACCCTACGGTCCGGCTCCGACAGTCGATCCACCGCAACGATTGTCGTGTGGCTTACTCTACTTACATGATCTGTCGCGACCCGTACGGCTACGCGCTCTCCTGCACCAGTGAGGCGGCCGCCGCCTACGGCCGCGGCGTGCTCGACCTGCTCCGGCTGCGGGCCGGGGCGGAGCAGTCCGTGGCCGCGGCGGTCGCGCTGGACCCGACCTTCGCGCTCGGGCACGCGACGCTGGCCCTGCTCGGCCACGAGCTGTGCGCCGCGGTCGACGTGCCGGGCCGGATGCGCGACGCCCTGCGGCACGCGCCGCGCGCCACCGCCCGGGAGCGTTCGCACATCGAGGCCGTGGCCGCGCACCTGCGCGGCGACTCCCGCGCCCTGGTCCGCCACCTGACCGCCTATCCGCGCGACGCCGTGCTGCTGTCGACCGCGGTGCCGACGATCGCGTTCGCCGGGGTCACCGAGGTGCCCGAGGAGGCCTGGGCGATCGTCGAGAACGCCATCCCGGCGTACGGCGACGACTGGTGGTTCACCGGGCTGCTGGCCTTCGTCCGCCAGGAGCAGCGCCGCTTCGACGAGGCGATGGAGCTGTCCTGCCGCTCCCTGGAGGTCGAGCCG
Source organism: Nocardioides pyridinolyticus (assembly GCF_054653575.1). NCBI lineage: Bacteria > Bacillati > Actinomycetota > Actinomycetes > Propionibacteriales > Nocardioidaceae > Nocardioides > Nocardioides pyridinolyticus. The sequence goes on from NZ_BAAIFY010000009.1 coordinate 89,799, forward strand.
GGGGCCGGGCACTCCGCCCACGCCCGCGCCCACGCCCACTACGAGACCGGCGACCACGAGGTGGGGCTGGCCTGGATGGACGGCTGGGTGACCGGCGACGGCGCCTCCATCGACAGCCTCAGCCACTTCTCGTGGCACGCCGCCCTGCACGAGCTCTCGCTCGGCGACCTGGCCGCCGTCCGGCGGCGGTACGACACCCAACTGCGTCCCGAGCACGGGCTCGGCTGCCGCGCCCTGGTGGACACGGGCTCCCTGCTCTTCCGCTGGGCGATCACGCCCGACGCGTTCGGTGTCCCCGAGATGGCCGTCGTCGCGAACGTCGCCGGCCGGGACACGCTGGAGCGGCCCGCCACGCCGTTCCTCGGCCTGCACGCCGCGGTCGCCCTGCTCGCGCTCGGCGACACCGCCGGGCTGGCCAGCCTCGCCGGCTGGGCCCGCGTGCATCGCCACCCCACGCAGCGCGAGGTCGTGGCCCCGCTCGCCGACGCCCTCGGCCTGATGGCCGCCGGCCGCAGCGGTGCGGCGGCGGACGCGCTCGCCGCCCTCCAGCCGCAGGTACGCCGCCTCGGCGGGTCCGACGCCCAGCGCGAGGTCGTCGAGGAGGCCCGGATCGCCGCGCTGCTGCGCGCGGACCGGGTCGACGAGGCGCGCACGCTGCTCGACGCCCGGCTCGACCGGCGGCGCTCGCCGCGGGACGAGCGGTGGTGCCAGGAGTGCCCCGAGATCAGCCGGGCCTACGCCCGGATCACCTGACCGCCGGTCTCCCTCACCGCGACCGCCGGGAGCGGCTCCGTCGCCGGGCCGGTCACGACCGACCCGTCCTCGATCGAGAACCGGCTGCCGTGGCACGGGCAGTTGATCGTGCGGTCGGCGACGTCGCCGACCGCACAACCGCTGTGGGTGCACGTCGACGAGAACGCCCTGAACTCCCCCGCGGCCGGCTGGGTCACCACCACCTCCTCCGCGGACAGCACCCGGCCGCCGCCCACCGGCACGTCCTTCGCCGCGGTGAGCGACTCGGCCGGCTTCGGCGACCTGGTCGGACCCGGCGTCGCGCTCGTCGACGGCGTGGGGGTGGGCGTGGGGGTCTGCGTCGCGCTGCCGGACGCGCTCCCCGACGGCGTACCGCCGTCGCCGGCACAGCCCGCGAGCAGCGGGACGCCGGCGGCGCCCGTGAGCGCCGCCCGCCGCGACAGTCGGGCGGCCACGGCTCAGGCCGTGGTGATCTGGTCGCCGTCGACGGTGACCTCGACCGGCGGGAGAGGCGACGTGGCCGGCCCGATGGACACCGAGCCGTCCTCGATCGAGAACTTGCTGCCGTGGCAGATGCAGTTGATCGTGCCGTCCTTGATCTCGGCGACCAGGCAGCTCTGGTGGGTGCAGACCGCCGAGAAGCCCTTGAAGTCGCCCTCGGTCGGCTGGGTGACCACGAGCTTCTGGTCGCCGTAGATCTTGCCGCCGCCGACCGGCACGTCCGCCGCCGGTCCGAGCGTCTCACCGGAGGCGACGTTGGGAGCGGAGTCCACCGACCCCCCGTCGTCGCTGCCGCAGGCGGCCAGGAGCGGGATCCCCACCCCCGCCACGGCTGCTCCGGTCAGCGTCCTGCGGCGCGAAATCCCCATGCTCACGGTCGTCCCTCTCGGATGGCGGTCGTTGAACGTTCACCCTACAAACGCACGGGAGCCCGAACCGGTTCGGATCTGTCTCTGAGAGTTCGGTGAGAGATCAGGAGGCCTTCTTCTTCTTCTTCGCGGTCGTCTTCCGAGCGGCCGTCTTCTTCGCGGCCTTCGTCGCGGGGGCCTTCTTCGCGGGGGCGGGCTCCGCCCGCTTGGCGGCGGACTGCTTCGCGGCCCGGCCCTCGAGCAGCGGCGCGAGGAACTGGCCGGTGTAGCTGTCGGGGTTCGCCGCGACCGACTCCGGCGTGCCCTCGGCGACGACGGTGCCGCCGCGCGACCCACCCTCGGGACCCATGTCGACCAGCCAGTCCGCGGTCTTGATGACGTCGAGGTTGTGCTCGATCACCAGCACCGTGTTGCCCTGGTCGACCAGCCGGCCGAGGACCAGGAGCAGCTTGCGGATGTCCTCGAAGTGCAGGCCCGTGGTCGGCTCGTCGAGCACGTACACGGTGCGGCCGGTGGACCGCTTCTGGAGCTCCGAGGAGAGCTTGACCCGCTGCGCCTCGCCGCCGGACAGCGTGGTCGCCGGCTGGCCGAGCCGCACGTAGCCCAGGCCGACCTCGACCAGCGTCTTCATGTGCCGCGCGATCGCGGGGACCGCGGCGAAGAAGTCGGCCGCCTCCTCGATCGGCATGTCGAGGACCTCGGCGATGGTCTTGCCCTTGTAGTGCACCTCGAGCGTCTCGCGGTTGTAGCGGGCGCCGTGGCACACCTCGCACGGGACGTAGACGTCCGGCAGGAAGTTCATCTCGATCTTGATCGTGCCGTCACCCGCGCACGCCTCGCAGCGGCCGCCCTTGACGTTGAACGAGAACCGGCCCTGCTGGTAGCCGCGCATCTTCGCCTCGGGCGTCGACGCGAACAGCTTGCGGATGTGGTCGAAGACCCCGGTGTACGTCGCCGGGTTGGACCGCGGGGTGCGCCCGATCGGGGACTGGTCGACGTGGATCACCTTGTCGACGTGCTCGAGCCCGGTGATCTTCTGGTGCCGCCCGGGCACGGCCCGGGCGTTGTAGATCTGCTTGGCCAGCGACGTGTAGAGGATGTCGTTGACCAGCGTCGACTTGCCCGAGCCGGACACGCCGGTGACGGCGACGAACATCCCGAGCGGGAACGCGACGTCGACGTTCTGGAGGTTGTGCTCGCGGGCGCCGTGGACCTTGAGCTCGCGGCCCTTGGTGCGCGGGCGGCGGATCTCGGGCACCGGGATCTCGCGGCGGCCGGAGAGGTACTGGCCGGTCATGGAGTCGGGGTGGGCGAGGAGGTCGGCGACGTTGCCGCTGTGCACGACCTGTCCGCCGTGCTCGCCCGCGCCCGGGCCGATGTCGACCACCCAGTCGGCCACGCGGATCGTGTCCTCGTCGTGCTCGACGACGATGAGGGTGTTGCCGAGGTCCTTGAGCCGGACCAGGGTCTCGATGAGCCGGTGGTTGTCGCGCTGGTGCAGGCCGATCGACGGCTCGTCGAGCACGTAGAGGACGCCGACCAGGCCGGCGCCGATCTGGGTCGCGAGCCGGATGCGCTGCGCCTCGCCGCCGGACAGCGAGCCCGAGGGCCGGTCCAGCGAGAGGTAGTCGAGACCCACGTCGAGCAGGAAGTTGAGCCGCTCCTGGATCTCCTTGAGCACCCGCTCGCCGATCTGGCGCTCCCGGGCGGTGAGGTCGAGGTTGCGGAGGTAGTCGGCGGTCTCGTTGATCGGCATCGCGCAGACCTCGGCGATGTTCTTGCCGCCGGCCTCGATCGAGCCACCGAGGGTCACCGACATCGAGACCGGCTTGAGCCGGCTGCCGGCGCAGGTCGGGCACGGGACCTCGCGCATGAAGCCCTCGTAGCGCTCGCGGCTGACGTCGGACTCGGCCTCGTTGTGCCGCCGCGCGATGTAGGCGCTCACGCCCTCGAACTCGGCGTAGTAGGCGCGCTGGCGGCCGTAGCGGTTGCGCGTGACCACGTGCACCTTGGTCGGGTGGCCGCCCAGGATCGCCTTCTGCGCCTTGGCCGGGAGGTCCTCCCACGGGGTGTTCAGGTCGAAGCCGAGCTCGTCGCCCAGCGCGCCCATCAGCCGCAGGAAGTAGTCGGCGACGTGCGCCTGGCTCCACGGCTGGATCGCCCCCTCGCCCAGCGTCGCCTGCGGGTTGGGCACGACCAGCTCGGGGTCGACCTCGAGTCGGGTGCCGAGGCCGTGGCAGGCCGGGCAGGCGCCGAACGGCGAGTTGAAGGAGAACGACCGCGGCTCGAGCTCGTCGGTGTCGATGGGGTGCTCGTTGGGGCACGCCATCTTCTCGCTGAACCGCAGCTCGCGGCCGGGGTCCTTGGCGTCGAGGTCGACGAAGTCGAACAGCACGAGCCCGCCGGCGAGCTGGAGCGCGGTCTCGACCGAGTCGGTGAGCCGGCGCTTGGAGGACTCCTTGACCGCGAGCCGGTCGACGACGACCTCGATCGTGTGCTTCTTCTGCTTGTCCAGCTTGGGCCCGTCGGACGCCAGGGAGTCGAGCGCGTGCGTCTCGCCGTCGACCCGGGCGCGGGAGAAGCCCTGGGCCTGGAGCTGCTTGAACAGCTCGACGTACTCGCCCTTGCGGCCACGGATCACGGGGGCCAGCACCTGGAACCGGCGGCCCTCCTCGAGCGCGAGCACGCGGTCGACGATCTGCTGCGGCGTCTGCCGCTCGATCGGCGCGTGGCAGGTCGGGCAGTGCGGGCGACCGGCGCGGGCGTAGAGCAGGCGGAGGTAGTCGTAGACCTCGGTGATGGTGCCGACGGTCGAGCGGGGGTTCTTCGAGGTGGACTTCTGGTCGATGGAGACCGCGGGCGAGAGGCCCTCGATGAAGTCGACGTCGGGCTTGTCCATCTGGCCGAGGAACTGGCGGGCGTACGCCGACAGCGACTCGACGTAGCGCCGCTGCCCCTCGGCGAAGATCGTGTCGAAGGCCAGCGAGGACTTGCCGGAGCCGGACAGGCCGGTGAAGACGATGAGCGAGTCGCGGGGAAGGTCGATCGAGACGTCCTTCAGGTTGTGCTCCCGGGCACCCCGGATGATGAGCTGGTCCGCCACTGCGTAGTCTCCTCGTTTCGAACAGGTGTTCGCCATCGTATCGGCGCAGACCAGCCACAACGAACCGTCGCGCGCTCGTGTTCCCACGATCTCACGCACCACCGACAGTCCCGGATCCGGCAGGATGGGCGCATGGCCGACCCCCTGGACCTCACCGAAGCCACCCGGCGCCTGGTGCGCACGGCCGACGGGCTGACCGACGAGCAGTACGCCGAGCCGAGCGGCCTCCCCGGCTGGACCCGGGCGCACGTCCTCGCCCACCTCGCGCTCAACGCCGAGGGGCTGGCCGGTGCGCTGGGCGGGATCGTCGAGGGCAAGCGGGTGCCGATGTACCCCTCCCAGGAGGCGCGCGACGGCGACATCGACGAGCTCGCCGGCGGACCACCCTCCGAGATCCGCACCCGCCTGCTCGCGGGCGGCACCGCGCTGTCCGACGCGATCGCGGCCGTCGCCCCGGACACGGCGCAGGTCACGATCGAGCGGACGCCCGGCGGGCGCGTCTTCGCCGCCGGCGAGGTGCCCTGGATGCGACTGCGCGAGGTGGAGATCCACCACGCCGACCTGCGGGCGGACTACGACCGCTCCGACTGGGCACCTCTCTTCGCGAGCCACCTTTTGGACTGGGTGGTCACCCGCAACGACGCCGAGGCGCCGTTTACGGCCCGGGCGACCGACGTCGGCGGAGAGTGGACGTTCGGCGAGGGCGGGCCGGTGGTGAGCGGCCGGGTGGCCGACCTGGCATGGTGGCTGACCGGGCGCGGGTCCGGCGAGGGACTGACGAGTGACGGCGGCGAGCTGCCGCGGATCGGAGCGTGGTGATGACGTACACGGGTGAGGTCTCGGTCGGCGGTGGCGCCGACGTGCGGGAGCTGGAGCACCTCCGGATCGCGAAGGTGGCGGTCGACGAGAAGATGTCGAACAACTGCTACCTGCTGACCTGCCGCGACACCGGGGAGCAGGTGCTGATCGACGCGGCCGACTCGGCCCCGGTACTGCTCCCGCTGGTCGGGGACGCCGGCCTCACGACCGTCGTCACCACCCACCAGCACTGGGACCACCACCGCGCGCTGGCCGAGGTCGTCTCGGCCACCGGTGCGTCGGTCGTCGCGGGCGCGCCCGACGCCGCGGCGATCACCGAGCAGACCGGCGTACCCGTGGACCGGGAGGTGGCGCAGGGCGACACGATCAAGGTCGGCTCCTGCGAGCTGTCGGTGATCGCGATCGCCGGTCACACGCCCGGCTCGATCGCGCTGCTCTACGACGACCCGGCCGGCCACCCCCACCTGTTCACCGGCGACTCGCTCTTCCCGGGCGGCGTCGGCAACACCCGCGGCGACGAGGCGGCCTTCGCCCAGCTCATCGACGAGGTCGAGACCAAGGTCTTCCAGCGCCTCCCGGACGACACGTGGTTCTACCCCGGCCACGGCAACGACTCGACCATCGGCGCCGAGCGCGCGTCGCTGCCCGAGTGGAGGGCGCGGGGCTGGTGAGCGCCCGACGTCTCACGCTCGCGCTGTTCGGAGTCGGCGTGCTCCTGCTCGCCGTCGGCACTACCGTCTTCTTCGCGTTCTTCCCCCACAGCGTCGAGGACTGGTTCGGGTTCGCCGCCGCCGAGGACCCCTTCGCCGACTGGGAGATGGGGTGGCCGGAGCCATCGGGCGACCTCCGGCTCACCATGGTCAGCGCCGCCATCTCCGGTGCCGGGTTCCTCGTCCTCCTCGTCCCGATCATCGCGTGGGGTGAGCAGCTCGGGCGGCGGCTGGGCGAGACGTCGCGGTAGTCCCTGACGATCCAGGGGTCGACACGCCGTCCGAACCCACCGGACGTCAGGGAGTACGCCGGCGCGGGCACTCGGACCGACCTCGAGGTCGTCGGGGTGACCCCCGCGGTTTGGTCACCAACCGCAGGATCTCGGGCCTCCGACGTGCGGTTGGTGACCAAACGGCGGGACCGGCGGGCGGGTCAGGCGACCTCGGGCCAGTCGTCGTCGCCGTCCCAGTCCGCGATCGGACGGAACGGCGTGAGGCCGGGGCGGGCGATCGGGGGCAGGTTGTCGAACCGGCCGAGCTCCAGCGGGTCGAGAGAGACCGTGGACCGGGCGGCCAGGTCGTAGAACAAGGCCAGGTCCTCGTGGTCCGGCGTCGCGTCGACGTCGACCAGCTCGGCGAGGGGAATGCCCGCGGGCGCGGTGTCGTCGGCGAGGCCGGCGAACAGGTTCAGCGCCGTCCAGTCGGGCGCGGTCCCGGCGTCGAGGTGGTCGAGCAGGGTGTCCTCCGCGACGCCGGCGTCGACCACCATGACCAGGCGCGACGTGCCGTGCACCGCGGCCCACCGCCACATCGTGCGGGCGCTCAGCCGCCGTGAGGCGGCCCGGCTCATCACCCGCCCGACGACGTCGGCCGGGTGCGAGTCGGAGAGCATCAGGTTCTGGACGTCGAGATGGACGACGCGCTCGGGATGGTGGTGGAGCTCGCGGAACCTGCGCCCGTGATCCTGCTGCCCGGAGACGCAGCGGCCCGCCCCCGTCGCGCTCGCGGCCAGGCCCCACCCCAGCAGGGCCACGACCACCACACACAGTCCAAGGAGCATGGCTCATCCCTCACTCCGGCGCCGGATCCCGGCCTGGGATCACGAGGGAGCGGTGGTCACCGGGCCGGGGTCCGAGCTGTCTGCTCGAAAAGTTGAGGGCAAACCTTCCCCGAGAATCCGCGGTTACGCAAGGGATTCGGACATCGCCCCAGTGGTCTGTCCCTCCGGCCCGACGCGGCGCTCAGTGATAGGTGACCCGCACCGTGTCCGTCACCGGCACCGACTGACACCCCAGACGGATCCCCTCGGCGATGTCCTCCTCGTCGAGCACGTCGTTGTGGAGCATCTTGACCTCGCCCTCGAGGAGGCGGACCGCGCACGCCGAGCACTCGCCCTCACGGCAGGAGTACGGCGCCTTCACCCCCTTGGACTCCAGGTGATCGAGCAGCTTGGTGCCGGGCGACCAGTCGTCGAAGGCGTAGTCCTGGCCGTCGAGCTCGACCTCGAGCCGCACCGGCCCCTGGGGGGCACCGGCGTCCGGGGTGACCCCGTCGCCGAGGTCCCCGAGGTCCTCGAGGTCACGCTCGGCGTCCTCGATCTCGTGCTCGGCGATCTCCTGGTCGTGCAGGTCCCCGAACGGGTTGCCGCCGAGGGAGACGAACTTCTCCTGGTGCCGCCGCTCGCGGGGGAACCCCAGCTCCTTGAGCGCGGCGATCGTCAGCCCCATGAACGGCGCCGGGCCGCAGACGAAGGCGTCGTACGACGTGAAGCTCGACGCGAAGGCCCTCATCTGCTCCTGGCTCGGCAGCCCCTGCACCGACTCCAGCCAGTGCACGACGACGAGCCGGTCGGGGTTCTCGGCGGCGAGCTTGGTCAGCTCCGCGGCGAAGATCACCGACGTCTCGTCGCGGTTGGCGTAGAAGAGCACGATCCTCCCGGTGCCCTGCTGCAGCGCAGTCCGGATGATCGAGATGACCGGGGTGATCCCGCTGCCGCCGGCGAACAGCAGCAGGTCGGCGCTCAACGAGGCCGGGGTGAAGATGCCGCTCGGTGGGAGCACGTGGATCGAGTCGCCGACGCGGAGGTGGTCGCACACCCAGTTCGACGCGTAGCCGCCGTCGGTGCGCTTGACCGTGATCGTCAGCGGGCCGCCGCCGACCGGGCTGCTGGACAGCGAGTAGCAGCGCGCGGCCACGCCGGTCCGGTCGCTCGGCACCGCCAGCGTCAGGAACTGGCCCGGCTTGTAGGCGAACCGCTCCTCCGCGCCGGCCGGAACCTCGAAGGAGATGGAGTGCGCGTCGGTGGTCTCCTCGACCACGTCCACGACCTTCACCTCGAAGGACTCGTCCACTCAGTAACCGTCCTCGGCGCCGATGGGGATGCGGCCGTCTCGCGCGGCCTCCTCGATGGAGGCCATCATCCGGGGGCAGGCGGGGTGCGAGTCGCGGCCGCCCGAACGGCGGGACAGCTCCGGGCAGTGCGCCCGGGCCTCTCCCGTCCACTGGATCGAGGTGTGGTGCTCGCTGTTCTTCTTCACGCCGACCATCGCCCGGCAGTCCAGGCACGCGACCTCGACCAGCCGGGCGGAGGTGTAGCGGCGCTGGTCCTCGAGCGTGTCGGCGCTGGTCGGCACGAACGACGCCATGCTCAGGTCCCCGACATCATCTGGGGCTTCTCCGCAGACTCCTCGGCAGACTCCTCGGCGGAGTACTCTTCGGCCTTCCTGCGGAGGTTCTCGGCGACCTCCTCCTGCCAGAACTCGTTCGCCCTGGTCGTGTCGACCTCGAACTCGAAGCGGTCGACCATCTCCGGCACGATGTCGGCCCGGTCGACGTAGAACTGCTCGTACCAGCGGCGCAGCTGGTAGACCGGGCCGTCCGCCTCGCACAGCAGCGGGTTCTGGACCGGCACCTTGTTCCGCCAGATGTGCACGTCCTGGAGGAAGCCCTCCCCGAACATCTGGGCGTACTTCTTCGCGATGTACCGCGCGGTCGCGTCGTCGAGGCCCTCGGGCTTCTTGACGGCGATGCCGTACTGGAGCGTGAAGGAGTCCGGCCCGGTCGGGAGGTGGCAGTTGATGAGGATGACCTCGGTCGCGAAGCCCTGGTAGTCCACGTCGAGCCAGTTGATCATGTACGCCGGTCCGTAGTACGTGTCCTCGGACTTCAAGAACAGCTCCGCGCTGCCGTACCCGCCGGACTTGTCCGGCCGGCCCTTCGACTCCATGAACTGCGTCGCCCGGGTGCCCTCGAAGACGTTGCGGAAGCTCGGCTGGCTCAGCGGTCCACCGGGGCAGGCGAGGGCTCGGCGTCCGCGTCCGTGAACGGCGTGCCGCCGCCGAAGGAGTCCGACACCGCCCGGGCGTCCAGGACGCGGTACGGCGCAGCGGCGCTCGCCGCTCGCGCCTGGAGGGCGGCGAGCGGGACGGAGCCGCGCGAGGCGATCAGGACGAGGTTGCCCAGGCGGCGGGCCCGCAGCGTGGCGGGCTCGGCGGTGAGCATCAGCTCCGGGTACACCGCGCGCAGCCCGGCGACGACCCGCCTGCTCCAGCCGAAGGGCGCCCGGTCGGTGACGTTGAGGACGAGCGTCCCGGCGGCGTCCAGGACGCGCGCGACGTCGCGGAAGAACGCCTCGGTGACCAGTGCACCGGGCACGCGGCCGGCCGCGAACGCGTCGACGACCACCACCTCGGCGTACCCGTCGCGCAGCTCGGCGATCCCGCGCCGGCCGTCGACCGGGCGGACCTTGATGCCGCTGCGCGGCGGCAGCGGGACCTCCTCGCGGACCCGCTCGGTGACGTCCGTGGCGGGCTCGAGGACGACCTGGGCGGAGCGGGGACGCGAGGCGGCGACGTAGCGCGGCAGGGTCATCGCGGCACCCCCGACGTGGACGACGCGGACCGGGTCGCCGGCGGGGGCGCAGGAGTCGAGGACGTCCCCGATCCGCCGGACGTACTCGAACTCGAGGTGCAGCGGCCGGCCCAGGTCGACGTGCGACTGGTTCATGCCGTCCAGCCGCAGGACGAACGTGCCGGGCCGGTCGCCCGGCACGATCTCGCACGAGGACGGCTGGGTCACCCCGCCAGCCTCCCATCCCGATCCGCGGGCCCGTGGTCGAGGCTGGCGCCGCGCGTAGGATGCCGCGGTGCTCGGCGCCCGCGACCCGCTCCCCCGCCGACCGCGGCGGATCACCGTCGCCGGCGTCTCCGGCTCGGGCAAGAGCACCCTCGCGCGCCGGCTCGGCGAGCTCCTCGACCTGCCCTACACCGAGTTGGACGGGCTGTATCACGGCCCGGGCTGGACGCCGCGGCCCACGTTCGCCGCGGAGGTCGCGGCCATCGCGGCAGGTGATCGCTGGGTCGCCGAGTGGCAGTACGACGCCGGGCGCCCGCTGCTCGCCGCCCGCGCCGACCTGTTCGTCTGGGTCGATCTGCCGTACCCCGTCGTCCTGAGCCGGGTCGTCCGCCGCACCGTGCGCCGCCGACTCCGCAACGAGGAGCTCTGGCACGGCAACCGCGAGGCGCCGCTCCACACGTTCTTGACCGACCCCGAGCACATCGTCCGGTGGTCGATCAGCACCCGGAAGAAGTACGACGAGCGGGTCCCCGCCGTCGCGGCCGAGCGGCCTGACCTGCCGATCGTGCGGCTGAGGTCCGTCCGCGACGTCGACCGCTGGCTGACCGAGGTCGTCCAGCCGCTAGCGTGACGGGTCCGATGACGTCCTGGCGCCTCGCGGTCGGCACCCTGACCGCGCTCCCCGTCGGCGCGGTCGGGCCGGTAGACCGCGCCGCCGCCCGCCGCGCGATGCTGCTCGCCCCGCTGGCCGTGCTCCCCCTCGGGATCCTCGCCGCCGCCGTGCTCGCGGTGGGTCGAGCGCTGGAGCTGCCTGCACTCGCCGTCGGCTTCCTCGCGGTCGGCGCGCTGGCCGCGGGCTCGCGCGCGCTCCACTGGGATGGCCTCTCCGACACCGTCGACGGGCTCACGGCCTCCTACGACGCCCAGCGGTCGCTCGCGGTGATGAAGACCAGCACCAGCGGGCCGGCCGGCGTGCTGGCGACCGTCGTCGTGGCCGGCGTGCAGGCGGCCGCGTTCGCGGCCCTCGCCGACGACGTCCTGCTCGCCGGCGTCCTCGTCTGCCTCTCCCGCTGCGCCCTGTGGATCGTGTGCTGCACCCGCGTCCCCGCCGCCCGGCCGGACGGCCTCGGCGTCGGCTTCACCGGCACGGTGCCCGTCCCCGTCGCCGTCCTCGGCGGCCTGCTGCTCTCGGTCACCGGCGGCCTCGTCGTCCTGCTGCTGGTCCGCCGTACCGGCCGCCGCTTCGGCGGCGTCACCGGCGACGTGATGGGTGCCGCGGTCGAGCTCGCCCTCGCGACGACCCTCCTGACGGCGGTCGCCCTCCTCCCTTGAGTTGGGCCCCCGTCGCCGGTCAGTGGGGCCGGGGTCGCGCGCCCGCGGGAGTTCGGCCCGACTCGCGAGCGAGCGAGGCCCAACTCGACGGACTAGAGCTTCAGGACGCGGCCGGCGACGACCAGGTGCACCTCGTCGCAGGCCTCGGCGAACCGCTGGTTCACCGTCCCGAGGAGGTCGCGGAAGAGCCGGCCGGAGCGGTGCTCGGGCACGATGCCGAGCCCGACCTCGTTCGTCACCAGCACCACGTCGTCGTGCAGGACGCGGATCGCGGCCGCGACCTCCTCCTCGACGTACGCCGCCACGTCCTCGGTCCGCGCGTCCCAGAGCCCCGCGTCGTCGACGAGCCGGGTCAGCCAGGTGCCGAGGCAGTCGACCAGCACCGGGCCGGAAACGCGCAGCGCGACGGTGAGGTCGCCGGTCTCCAGCGTCGTCCACGTGCGCGGGCGGCGGGCCTGGTGGGCGGCGATGCGCGCCATCCAGTCGGCGTCGTCGCGGACCGGCCCGGGCGCCACGTAGGTCACCGCCGGGCGGTCGGCGAGCAGCGCCTCCGCGTGCCGGGACTTGCCGGACCGGACCCCGCCGGTCACCAGCGCCCTCATGGCCGGATCACCGGCACGATGGGCGCCCCGGAGAGCGCCAGCCCGTGGATCGCCTCCAGGTCGAGGTGCTCCTCGACGAGGTCGGCGAGCAGCTCGAGGCGGCGTTCCCGGGCGGCGGCGAAGCTCACGCCCGAAGGCTCCCAGACGTGGCCGGTCAGCCGCGCGACCTCGGTGAGGAAGGCGGTCCGGAACGAGTCGGACTCCAGGCTGCCGTGCCACATCGTGCCGAGCACGTGGCCGGCGCGCGCCCCGCCCAGGAACTCCGCCGCGCCCGGCCCGCGGGTCACCCGGCCGTGGTGGATCTCGTAGCCCGTGGTGGGCGCGCCCAGCGCCGTCCCACGTGGCAGCCGCAGCACCTTCTCGGGCGCGAAGTCGGTGCGCGCGTCGAGCAGCCCCAGGCCCTCGACCTCGCCTGGCGCTCCCTCGACGCCGTGCGGGTCGGCCACGAGCGTGCCGAGCATCTGGAAGCCGCCGCAGATGCCGAGGACGGGCCGCCCGGCCGCCGCGTGCCGCACGATCGCGGCGTCGAGGCCCCGGTCCCGCAGCCAGGCCAGGTCGGCGCGGGTGGCCCGGGTGCCCGGCAGGACGACGAGGTCCGCGTCGGCGAGCGCGCGCGGGTCGGAGGCGAAGACCACGTCGAGCCCCGGCTCGACGCCGAGCGCGTCGACGTCGGTGAAGTTGCTGATCCGCGGGAGCCGCACCACCGCGACCTTGAGGGCCGCGCGGTCCTCCCGGGTCCGCCGGGCCTCCAGGTCGAGCGCGTCCTCGGAGTCGAGCCAGAGGTCGGGGTGCCACGGGAGGACGCCGTACACGCGCCGGCCGGTGAGTTCCGAGAGCTGCCGCAGGCCCGGCTCGAGCAGCCCCAGGTCGCCGCGGAACTTGTTGACGACGAAGCCCGCGATCAGCCGCTGGTCCTCCGGCGAGAGCAGCGCGACCGTGCCGTAGAGCGCGGCGAACAGGCCGCCCCGGTCGATGTCGCCCACGACGACGGTCGGCAGCCCGGCGTGCTGGGCGAGCCCCATGTTCACGTAGTCGCTGGCTCGCAGGTTGATCTCGGTCGGGCTGCCGGCGCCCTCGGCGACGACGACGTCGTAGCGCGAGGCCAGGTCGTCGAAGGCGTCGTACGCCGCCCGGGCGAGGTGCTCGCGGCCCGAGGTGAAGTCGTGGGCGGAGATCTCCCCCGCCGGCCGGCCCATCACCAGGACGTGGCTGACCCGGTCGCTGCCCGGCTTGAGCAGCACCGGGTTCATCGCGGCCTCGGGCTCGACCTGCGCGGCGCGGGCCTGCACCCACTGGGCGCGTCCGATCTCGGCGCCCCCGGCACAGACCATCGAGTTGTTCGACATGTTCTGGGCCTTGAACGGCGCGACCTTCACGCCGGCGCGGGCCAGCGCCCGGCAGATGCCGGTCGTCACCACGCTCTTCCCGGCGTCCGAGGTCGTGCCGGCGACGAGGATCCCACCCATGCCGACCGAGGCTAGTGGGTGCCGTCGCCGGACCACGCGGCCCAGAGCGTGGCGTATCTCCCACCGGCGGCGACGAGCTCGTCGTGGGTGCCGCGCTCGACCACGCGGCCGCCGTCCATCACCACGACCTCGTCGGCGGTGACGGCCTGGGTGAGCCGGTGGGCGATGGTGAGCGACGTCCGCCCGGCGGTGGCCGCGAGCGCCGCCCGCTCCAGGTCGCGGGCGCCCGCCGACCCCGCCTCCGCGGTGGCCTCGTCGAGCACGACCACGACGGGGTCGGCCAGCAGCACCCGCGCCAGCGCGAGCTGCTGGGCCAGCGCCGGCCCGAGGACCGTCGCCCCGTCGCCGACCGCCGTGTCGAGCCCGTCCGGCAGCGCCTGGACCGCGGTCCACGCACCGACCTCGGCCAGCACTGCGGCGAGCCGCTCGTCGGTCGCGTCGGCCGCCGCGAGCGTGAGGTTGTCGCGCACCGTGCCCGCGAAGACGTGCACCTCCTGGCTCACGATCGCCACCGCCGGCCGGCCGTCGGCCGCCACCCGCTCCAGGGGTACGCCGCCCAGCCGGACCTCGCCGCGCGTCGGCCGCAGCCGCCCGGAGACCGCCGCGCCCAGCGTGGTCTTCCCGGCGCCGGACGCGCCGACGACGGCGACCCGGTGCCCGGCCGGCACGTCGAGCGAGACCTCGTCGACGGCGGGCCGCCCGGCGACGTACTCGTGGTGGAGCCCGCGCACCTCGAGGTGCCCGTCCGCGGGCGGCGCGGCGTCGGCCACGGGCGCCGGCGGCGGGAGCAGCGCGAGCCCGGCGAGCCGGACCATCGAGGCGCCGACGGACTGCGCCTGGTCGAAGAGCGCGATGAGAGCGCCGATCGGGTTGAACAGCCGGTGGAAGAGCAGCGCGGCCGCGGTCACGGCGCCGACGGTCACCGCGTCGTCGCGGACGAGGAACCAGCCGGTGACGAGGAGCAGCAGGAGGCCGACGAGCTCGGCGCGGTTGTTGCGCGCGAAGAACCGGGTGAGCATCCGGTAGACGTCGATCGAGAGCTGCGCCGACCGCCACGACGCGGCCGCGGTGACCTCCTGGTGCCGGTCGGCGATGCCGTAGGCCCGCAGGGTCCGGCTGGCGTGCACGCCGGTGAGGAGTGCCTCCGCGCGGGCGCCGTTCGCCTCCCGCTCGGCGCGGTAGTAGGGGCCCGAGCGCGGGAGGTACCACCGCAGGCCCAGCACGTAGAACGGCGCCGCGCCCAGACCGGCGAGGCCGAGGCGCCAGTCGATCGCGAACAGCCCGACGGCGGTGAAGGCGACCGCGACCACGGAGTTCACCAGCAGCGGCACCACCTCGGTGAACGACTCGGTCACCAGCCGTACGTCGTCGCTGACGCGGGAGAGCAGGTCGCCGGTGCCGGACTCCTCGATCTCGCGGGCCTCGAGGTCGAGCGCCCGGTCGACGACGGTCTCCCGGAGCTCGGCCAGCGCGGGCTCGGCCGTCCGGGCCAGCAGCGCGATCGAGAGCGCCGTCGCGAGGCCGCCCACCAGGGCCGCGCCGAGGATCCACAGCGCCGCGGTGGCGACCGCGCTCTCGTCGCCGCCGGCGACCACGACGTCGACGATCTGTCCGAGCTGCCACGGGCCGACCAGCCCCGCCATCCCGGCGATCACGAAGGTCAGTGTGCACAGCGCGAGCGGCACGGGCCGGCCCCGGACCAGCCGCCAGGCGAGGGCGCCGGCCTCGCGCGGCGTGGAGACGGGCAGCAGGCTCATCGCAGCACCGCCGTCCGGTAGGCCTCGCCCGAGGCGAGGTCCGCATGGGAGCCCGTGGCGACCACGCGTCCGCCGACGACGTGGACGACGCGGTCGGCCCGCGCCAGCAGCGCGGGGCTGCTGGTGAGGACGAGGGTGGCGCCGTCCGGCCGGCGTACGCCGCCGAACCGGTCGGCGATCCGCTGCTCGGTCACCGCGTCCACCGCCGTGGTCGGGTCGTGCAGCACGAGCACGGGTGGGTCGGCCGCGAGCGCGCGGGCGAGCCCGAGGCGCTGGCGCTGCCCGCCGGACAGCGTGGTCCCGTTGACGGTCACCGGCTCGTCCGGCAGGTCGTCGGCGGCCGAGGCCGCCAGCACGGCCGCGAACCGGCCGTCCGGCAGGACGCCCGCGGGGTCGACGTTCGACCGCAGCGTGCCCTCGAAGAGGTCGACGTGGTGCTCGGCCACGACGAGCAGCCGACGCGACTCCTCGATCGCCAGCTCCGTGAGCGGTACGCCGCCCAGGAGCATCCGCCCGGATGCCGGGGCCGCCTCGCCGCGGAGGAGGTCCATGAGCGCGGCCGCGTCGGCCGGGTCCTCGGCGACGACCGCGACCAGCGACCCCGCGGGGACGTCGAGCGACAGCTCCCGGAGCGACCCGTGCGTGACCTCCTCGACGGCCAGGCCGTCGCTGGTCGCGACCCGGTCGCCGTGGAGCACGAGCGGCGGCGCGGCGAGCAGGTCCACGATCCGCCGCGCCGAGGCGCGCGAGCGCGCGATCGCGGCGACCAGGTAGGCGACCATGCCCATGGGCTCGGCGACGAACTGCGCCAGGCCGACCACCGCCACGAGCTCACCGATCGACATCTCGCCCGCGAGCGCTCGCTGTCCGGCGATCAGCGCGACCGCGGCCAGGAAGGCCAGGCTCAGCCCGTAGGTGGAGCCGTAGAGCACGCCCTCCCACCGGGCCGCCGAGACACTGGCCCGCATCGCATCGCGGCTCTGCCCGCGGTAGCGCCGGTGCGCCACCGCCTCCGCCCCGATCCCCTTGAGCGGGCGCAGCCCGCGCACCAGGTCGGTGGCGAGCCCGGTCGCCCGGCCCACCGCCTCCTGCCGCGCGTGCGCCCGGTGCGCGAGCCGGGGCGCGAGCACCTGGGTGACCACGAGCACAAGGGGGACGCCGACCAGCACGACCGCCGCGACCAGCAGGTCGATGGTCGCGAGCACGACGGCGCTCACCGCCAGCCCGGCCAGACCCACCACCGTGAACGTCAGGTGCCGCAGCACGGTGGCGACCGCCTCCGCGTCGCCGGTGGCGATCGCCAGCACGTCGCCCGGGAGCCGGTCGGTCCGCGCGCCGCGCGGTGAGAGCACCAGCGCCGACACCTCGGTGCGCAGCCGGTGGCTCTCCTCCTGGAGCGCACGGAAGCCGATCCGCGAGCCGAGCCGGTAGGCCGTGCTCAGCACCGCGAAGTGCACGCACAGCACCACGCCCCAGAGCACCATCTGCTGGACGTCCGTGGTCGCGATCGCGCGGTCGATGACGACGCCGATCAGTACCGGGACCGCGACCTCGCACACCTGCCAGACGACGAGCAGCGCGACCGCGCCGGCGAGCCGTCGGCGCTGGCGCAGGACGGTACGGCGGACGAGGGCTCCGGGAGTCACCGACGAAGGGTAGCCTTACCTATATGGCAACGTTCTACGGGCTCGTCGAGTCGACCGAGTGGGTCACGCCCTCGCTGGTCCGGGTCGTCCTCGGCGGCCCCGGTCTCGACGGCTTCGACGCGCCCACGGACACCGACGCCTACGTCAACGTGGCGATCCCGCCGGCCGGCGCGGCGTACGCCGGGGGCCCGTTCGTTCCCGCCGAGGTCCGCGAGCAGCACGCCCGCGAGCTCTGGCCGGCCCGGCGCCGCTACACCGTCCGCGGCTGGCGCGACGGCCGGCTGACCCTCGACTTCGTCGTCCACGGCGACCACGGCGTCGGCGGCCCCTGGGCGGCCCACGCGCGGCCGGGCGACGGCCTCGTCCTGGAGGGCCCCGGCAGCGGCTACCGGCCCGACCCCGACGCGGACTGGCACCTGCTGGTCGGCGACGAGTCGGCGCTGCCGGCGGTCGCGGTGTCGCTCGAGGCGGTCCCGGCGGGCGCCCGCGCGGTCGTCCGGCTGGTCTGCGACGGTCCCGAGTACGAGCTGCCGCTCCCCTGCCCCGGTGAGCTCGACCTGGTCTGGCTGCACCGCTCCGGCGGCGCCGTCGACGCGGAGCTCCTCGCCACGGCGGTCGCCGGGCTCGACTTCCCCGAGGGCCGGGTCCACGCGTTCGTGCACGGCGAGGCCGACGAGATCCGCGAGGTCCGCCGCCATCTGCTCGTCGACCGGGGCGTCCCCCGCGCGGACATGTCCTGCTCGCCGTACTGGCGGCGCACGATGACCGACGAGGCGTGGCGCGCGATCAAGCGCGACTACGTCGCGGCGATGGACGCCGAGCTCGGCACCGTCGTCGCTCCCTGAGTCGCCCGCTGAGGCGCCCGCCGATCGCCCGCGGGTCGCCGCCGATTCATCACGGTAGGCAGCTGAATCCACACTCCCCGTGGCGGGTATGCCGCGGGAGGTGAAGGCTCGCCTGCCTACCGTGATGAATCGGCAGCAGCAGCACCTACGCCGCGTACACGACCTTGCTCTCGACGGCCGCGACGACCTCGGGGGTGAGGTCGGTGATGCCGTGGTCGGCGGCCGCGTGCGCGGCGACGGCCCCCATGAGGGCGGAGCGGTCGGTGTCCTCGAAGGTGGCGGCGCAGCCGGGCATCACGTCGCCGCAGGCGAGCTTGAACATGGGGTCGCCCTCGTGTCAGTGGTGGCCGGACGTGAGCGACGCCCGGGGAACCCGGACCCAGAGCACGGCGCCGTCCTCGTCCTGTGCAGGACGGTGAATCCGCCGGTGACCTCCGCGCCCGGCAGCAGGTCGGCGAGCGGGACCCGCACCTTCTCCGGGCGGAGCAGCCCCATCGACGCCGCCGCGAGCAGCTCGACGTCGCGGACCCGCTCGGCCAGCCGCACGAGCGCGTCCTCGAGCCGGGCGACCGTCCGGGCCGCCGCCGGGGGCACGTCACCCTCGGCGAGCAGGGCCGCCCAGCCCTGCGCGGTCGTGAGCGGCGTACGCAGCGCGTCGATCGCGGGCCGGTTCGTCACCTGGGCCGTGCTCGCGTCCACGAAACCACGCACCCACCGGCGCACGAGCGCCGGCTCGACCGACCAGCGCGTGGCCACCTCCGGCACGCCGTCGCCGGCGAGCACCTCCGGGACCGCCCGCACGCGCGGGTCGGACGACTCGCGCCAGGCACTCACGAGGCAGTCACGAGGCACCCACCCTGTGCTCCTATCGGTCGCGAGCGCCGGGACGTGAGGTCACTCGTGGTCGAGCTCGAGCCTACCGAGAGCCTTCAGAGGAGGTGGAGTCCGCCGTCCAGCACCACGACCTCGCCGGTGAGGTAGTCGCTCGCGACCAGGTCGGCCACCAGCCCGGCCACGTCCGCGGGCGTCGCCGCGCGCCGCATCGGCGACCGCTCGCGCCAGAGCTCCTGCGCCGCGGTCCACTCCGCGGTCAGCGGGGTGTCGACCAGCCCCGGGGCCACCGCGTTGACCCGGACGTCGGGGCCGAGCGCGACGGCCAGCAGCCTCGTCACGTGGTTGAGCGCGGCCTTGCTGGCGGCGTACGGCACCGAGGAGCCCTTCGGGCGGACGCCGGCGTGGCTGGTCACGTTCACGATGCAGCCCCGGCGCTGCCGGAGGTACGGCGCCGCGGCGGTCGCCAGCGCCCACGGGCTGACCAGGTTCACCTCGAGCACGTCGCGCCACATCTGCGGCGGCGCGGCGGCGAGGTCGTCGTGCGGGATCGGCCAGCTGATGCCGGCGTTGTTGACGAGCACGTCGAGGCGCCCGATCCCGGCCAGCGTGGAGGCGACCGTCGCGCCGGCCGTGTCCGCGTCGGCGAGGTCGGCCTGCACGTAGGAGCCGCCGAGCTCGCCGGCCAGCCGCTCCCCCGCCTCCACGCTGGACCCGGAGTGCACGAGGACGTGGAAGCCGTCGCTGGCGAACCGCCGCGCCACCGCCTCCCCGATCCCCGAGGTGCTGCCGGTGACGAGGGCGACGGGCCGGGTCATGCCGGCGATCCTCGCAGGTCGGTCACGGCTGCGGCTCGGCGGTCAGTCGGCAACCGAGGTCCGGACCAGGTTGCCGCAGATGTAGTCGCCCGGGGTGACCTTGCGCCACACGCCGTTGACCAGCCGCACCAGCGAGGTGCACTCGTAGGTCGTCTTGGCGCCCACGTCCATCACCGCGTGCAGCCCGTTCGCGGTCCACCGGTGCTCGGCGCGGACCGCGTCGAGCAGGGCGGCCCGGGTCAGCTTGCCGCCCAGGGCGGCGGCCTTCTCGACGAACAGCCGTGCGGCCGACCAGGCGAAGAGCCCGAACGTCGTCGGGTCCGACCCGGGCTTCACCTGCTGGAGCCACGCGAGGTAGAGCTGGAGCTCCTTGTTGCTGGTGTCGGTGAAGAGCGGGTGCGGCACCGGGATCCAGGTGCCCTCGACGGCATCGCCGCCGGTCTCGACGTAGGTCTGGTTGTACTGGGTCTGCGAGACGTTGAAGACCTTCGGCTCGTAGCGCTGCTGCTTCATCGCCTCGGCGAAGCGCACGGCGTGCTGGTTGGCGCCGACGAACATCACGTAGGTGATGCCCTTGTCCTTGAGCTGCTGGACGTAGGGCGCGTAGTTGAACTCGGCGGTGTCGATGCCGGTGAAGATCTCGACGCCGTAGCCGATCTCCTCGGCCGTCTCGGCGTAGGTCTTCGCGACCTGGCCGGAGCCGCCGGCGTCGAGGTAGAGGAAGGCGGCCTTCTCGGTCGCCGCCTTCTCGACCTTGCGGATGTGGCCGAGGAACGAGGTGGACTGCACCCCGACCTCCAAGGTCTGGGCGCTGTGGCAGACGTCGCAGGCGGCGCGGTCGGTGGTGAGCGTCCCCGACCGCAGGTCCGGGATGCCGCAGCCCTCGGCCGCCCCCACGCCGCCGGAGTCCATGACCGACTGGGACCCCACCGCGGCGAACGCCTGGTCGCAGGCCTGGGTGTACGCCGCCTGGTCGGCGCCCGCGTCGGTCTTGCTGTCGAGCGCGAGCAGGTCGAGCTTGCGGCCGCAGAGGTCGGAGGTGGAGTTGAAGTAGGCGACGTAGGCGCGGACGCCGAGCTGGGCCGATTCGAACAGCCCGGGCACCGGCCCGGAGAGGTCGGAGGCGTTGGCGATGGTGATGGTCTTGTCGGTGATGCCGGTCTGGTTCTCGAACCCGTCGCAGGAGGCGCGCTTCACCCCGCCGTCCGCGGCGTTGTCGCCCTCGCCGGTCGTGCCGCCGGTCGTGCCGCCACCACCGGCCGAGCCACCGGTGGAGCCGGAGGAGCCGGTGGACCCGGCCGTGGTCTCGCCACCACCGGTGGCGCCCGGGACCGAGCCGTCGGCCGGCACGACTCCCCCGGCGTCGACGCCGGTGCCGGTGCCGCCGCTGACCTGCGCCACGGTGTCCGGGTCCAGCTGTGACCCGCAGGCCGTCAGCGCGAGGACGGTCGTGGCGATGACGAGGGCTCGAAGAGGTCGCATGACACTCGCTTTCGGGACGCAGCCGTGGAGTCGTTCCCTCCGCCCCACTCAACGGCCGAATGCGAGACGAGTTACGCGCAAGTAGGCCCGGCTCCCGTAGGCTGCGCTCACGCCCGTGGCGCAGGAACCCGGTGAGAGTCCGGGGCGGTTCCGCCACTGTGACGCCGACGCCCTCCGGGGCGGCGGTGCAGCCAGACACTGACTGCGGGCGATTCCGACCGATCGACGGGGCGAGAACCCCGGAGGAGGAACCGCGGCATGCGGCTCGCCCTGCTGTCCACGTCCGACACCGACCTGCTCTCCGCGCGCGCCAGCGGTGCGGCCTGGGTCTGGGCCAACCCCGCGCGGTCCCTGCCGCCCCTGGACGACGTCGACCTGGTCGTCGTACGCCTGCTGGGGTCGCCGCACGACCTCGACCCGTGGCGCGAGGCGCTGTTCACGGGCGGCCGGCCCGTGGTGGTGCTCGGCGGCGAGCAACAGCCGAGTGCGGAGCTGATGGAGCTCTCGACCGTGCCGATGGGCGTCGCGGCCGAGGCGCACCGCTACCTCGCCGAGGGCGGCCCGGCCAACCTCGCGCAGCTGCACGCCTTCCTCTCCGACACCGTCCTGCTGACCGGTGAGGGCTTCGGGCCGCCGGCCGCGGTGCCCGTGTGGGGCATGGCGGCGCGGCCCACGGACCGCCCACGGGTCGGCGTCCTCTACTACCGGGCCCACGAGGTCAGCGGCAACCACGCGTTCGCGCACGCGCTGTGCGACGCGATCGACGCGACCGGCGAGGCGGTCGGCGTCCCGGTCTTCGCCGGGAGCCTGCGGGCCGCGCCCGACGAGCTGTACGAGGCCCTCGGCACGCTCGACGCGCTGGTCGTGACCGTCCTCGCCGCCGGCGGCAGCGTGCCCGCCTCGGCGAGCGCGGGGGGCGACGACGAGACCTGGGACGTCGAGCGGATGGCCGCGCTCGACATCCCCGTCCTGCAAGGGCTCTGCCTCACGAACAGCCGCGCCGACTGGGAGGAGTCCGACGACGGCGTCAGCCCGCTCGACTACGCCAACCAGATCGCGATCCCGGAGTTCGACGGGCGGATCAGCACCGCGCCGTTCTCGTTCAAGGAGGTCGACGAGGACGGGCTCCCCCGCTACGTCGCCGACGCCGAGCGGTGCCGCCGGGTCGC
The DNA here is from genome assembly GCF_054653575.1 of Nocardioides pyridinolyticus. Classification (NCBI taxonomy): domain Bacteria; kingdom Bacillati; phylum Actinomycetota; class Actinomycetes; order Propionibacteriales; family Nocardioidaceae; genus Nocardioides; species Nocardioides pyridinolyticus. Next base: position 112,075 of record NZ_BAAIFY010000009.1, read on the forward strand.
GCGGATCGCGGTCAACCACGCCCGGCTGCGGCACGTGCCGAACGCCGAGAAGCGGCTCGCGCTCGTGCTCTCGGCGTACCCCACCAAGCACGCACGGATCGGCAATGCCGTCGGTCTCGACACCCCGGTCTCCGCGATCCGGCTGCTCCGGCGGCTGCGCGAGGAGGGGTACGACGTCGGTGACCTGCCGTTCCTCGACCTCGACGACGACACAGCGGCCGGGGACGCGCTGATCCACGCGCTCATCGACGCCGGCGGCCAGGACGAGGAGTGGCTGACCTCTGCCCAGCTGACCGACGCGCATGTGCGGATCACCCCGGACCAGTACGCCGCCTGGACCGCCGACCTGCCCGACGAGCTCCGCGACGCGATGACCGAGGCGTGGGGCGAGGCCCCCGGCTCGCTGTTCGTCAACGACGACGGGGACCTGGTCCTGGCCACCCTGCAGGCCGGCAACGTGGTGATCCTCATCCAGCCGCCCCGCGGCTTCGGGGAGAACCCGGTCGCGATCTACCACGACCCCGACCTGGCCGTCACGCACCACTACCTGGCGGCGTACCGCTGGCTCGAGCACGGGTTCCGGGCCGACGCCGTGGTCCACCTCGGCAAGCACGGCTCGCTGGAGTGGCTGCCCGGCAAGAACGCCGCGCTCTCCCCTGCGTGCGGGCCGGACGCCGCGCTCGGGAGCCTGCCGCTGGTCTACCCGTTCCTGGTCAACGACCCGGGCGAGGGCGCGCAGGCCAAGCGGCGCGCGCACGCCACGATCGTCGACCACCTGGTGCCCCCGATGGCCCGCGCGGAGTCCTACGGCGACATCGCGCGGCTCGAGGGGCTGCTCGAGGAGTACGACAAGATCTCGACGATGGACCCGGCCAAGCTGCCGGCGATCCGCGGCGAGATCTGGCAGCTGATGCACGCCGCCGAGCTGCACCGCGACCTCGGGCTGGACGAGCGTCCGGGCGACGAGGAGTTCGACGACTTCCTGCTGCACGTCGACGGCTGGCTCTGCGAGATCAAGGACGCCCAGATCCGCGACGGCCTGCACGTGCTCGGCGCCGCGCCGACCGGCGAGGCGCGGGTCAACCTGGTGCTCTCGATCCTCCGCGCCGCCCAGGTCTGGGGCGGCGTCGGCAACGCGGTGCCCGGCCTGCGCGCCGCGCTCGGGCTCAAGGAGGGCGCGGAGCTAGCGGCGGTCGACGAGGCCGAGACGCGGGCACGAGCGCTGATCGAGGCGATGGAGGCGGCCGACTGGGACCCGGCGGTCGTGTCGACGCTGCACGACGAGCCGGACGTCCAGCGGGTGCTGACGTTCGCGGCCACCGAGGTCGTGCCGCGCCTCGCCCGGACGACCGACGAGCTCGACGCCGTCCTGCACTCCCTCGCCGGTGGTTTCGTGCCGGCCGGACCGTCCGGCTCTCCCCTGCGCGGCCTGGTCAACGTCCTCCCGACCGGCCGCAACTTCTACACCGTCGACCCGCGCGCCGTGCCGTCGCGGCTGGCCTGGCAGACCGGCCAGGCGATGGCGGACTCGCTGCTCGGGCGCTACCTCGACGAGACCGGCACCTACCCCGCCTCCGTGGGCCTCAGCGTCTGGGGCACCTCGGCGATGCGCACGAGCGGAGACGACGTCGCCGAGGTGCTCGCGCTGCTCGGCGTACGCCCCGAGTGGGACGCCGAGTCGCGCCGGGTCCGCGAGCTCGTGGTCGTGCCGCTCGAGGAGCTCGGCCGACCGCGCATCGACGTGACGGTGCGGATCTCGGGCTTCTTCCGCGATGCCTTCCCGCACGTCGTCGCGATGCTCGACGACGCGGTGCGGATGGTGGCCGAGCTCGACGAGCCGCACGAGCAGAACTTCGTGCGCGCCCACGCGCAGGAGGAGATGGGCGACCACCGCGACTGGCGCCGCGCGACGACCCGGATCTTCGGCTCCAAGCCAGGGTCGTACGGCGCCGGCATCCTCCAGGCGATCGAGTCCGGCTCGTGGCGCGACGACCAGGACCTCGCCGAGGTCTACACGGCGTGGGGCGGGTTCGCCTACGGCCGCGACCTCGACGGCGTACCCGCGGCCGACGACATGCGCGCGAACTACCGGCGGATCAAGGTGGCGGCGAAGAACGTCGACTCGGCCGAGCACGACATCGCCGACTCCGACGACTACTTCCAGTACCACGGCGGCATGGTGGCGACGGTCCGCGCGCTCACCGGCGCCGATCCCAAGGCCTACGTCGGCGACTCGACCACCCCCGACGCGATCCGCACCCGGACGCTCGCGGAGGAGACCGCACGCGTCTTCCGGGCGCGGGTCGTCAACCCGCGCTGGATCGCGGCGATGCAGCGGCACGGCTACAAGGGCGCGTTCGAGCTGGCCGCGACCGTCGACTACCTGTACGGCTTCGACGCCACGGCCGGCGTCGTGCACGACTGGATGTACGACAAGCTCGCCCGCGAGTACGTGCTCGACGAGACCAACCAGCAGTTCCTGCGGCAGTCGAACCCGTGGGCGCTGCGCGGCATCGTCGAGCGGCTGCACGAGGCCGCCGACCGCGGTCTGTGGGAAGACCCGGACGCCGACGTGCTCGCGGAGATGCAACGCGTGTACCTCGACGTCGAGGGCGAGCTGGAGGACCGATGAGGAGGCTGCTCGTCATCGGCGTCGGCATGGGGCCGCAGCACGTCACCGCCGAGGCCGCCGCCGCGCTGCGGTCGGTGGACTACGTCGTGGCCTTCCAGAAGTCCGACGACGACTCCCTGCTCTCGGTGCGAGAGGCCATCTGCCGCGAGCACGGCGACCCGCCGGTCGTGGTCGTCACCGACCCGCGGCGCGACCGGGACAACCCGGCCGACTACCCCGCCGCCGTACGCGAGTGGCACGCGGCGCGCGTCCGCGCGTGCCGGGAGGCGCTGGAGCGGCCGGGCGACGTCGCGATGCTGGTGTGGGGCGACCCGTCGCTCTACGACTCGACGCTGCGGCTGGTGGCGGAGCTGCCGGGGTTCGAGGTCACCGTGGTCCCCGGGATCAGCGCCCCGCAGCTGCTCGCCGCGCGGCACGGGATCGTGCTCCACGAGGTCGGCCGGCCGGTGCACGTGACGACCGGGCGGCGGCTGCGGGCCGCGGTCAACGCCGGACAGGACAACCTGGTCGTGATGCTGAACCGGAACCTCGACCTCGCCGGGCTCGACGACTGGTCGATCTGGTGGGGCGCCAACCTCGGGACCCCGTCCGAGGCCCTGGTCTCCGGACGGGTCGTCGACGTGCTGCCGGCCGTCGAGTCGGCGCGGTCTCACGCTCGCGAGACGGCCGGCTGGGTCATGGACGTCTACCTGCTGCGGGCTCCGTCGCGATGAGGCCGCGATGAGGTCGCGATGAGGCTGCTCATCCTCGGCGGCACCTCGGAGGCCCGCGAGCTCGCGGGCCTCCTGGTCGATGCCGGGATCGACGTCACCTCCTCGCTCGCCGGTCGGGTGGCCGAGCCCCGGCTGCCGGTCGGCGCGGTGCGCATCGGCGGGTTCGGCGGTGTCGAGGGGCTGAGAGCCGCGCTGGCCGAGTACGACGCCGTCGTCGACGCCACCCATCCGTTCTCCGCGCAGATGTCCGCCCACGCGGCCGCCGCCTGCACCGACACCCCCCTGCTCCGCCTGGAGCGGCCGGGCTGGGTGCCCCACCCCGCCTGGGTGTACGTCGACACGCACGAGGAGGCGGCGACGGTCGCCGCCGACCTAGGTTCGCGGCCGTTCCTGACCGTCGGCCGCCAGGAGCTGTCGCGCTTCGTGCCGTCGCTCGGTGGCCGTGCGGTGCTGGCCCGCGTGGTCGACGTACCGTCCTTCGCGCTGCCCGCCCCGTGGGCGGTCGTCACCAGCCGCGGGCCGTACTCGCTCGACGGCGAGCTCGACCTGATGGACGGGCACGCTGCCGACGTCCTCGTCACCAAGGACTCCGGCGGCACCTACACCCAGCCGAAGCTGGACGCCGCGGCGGCGCGGGACGTGCCGGTCGTGGTCGTACGACGGCCTCCGGGCCCGGCCGGCGTGCCCCGGGTCCGCGAGGTCACCGACGCCGCCTGCTGGGTGTTCGCGCGCTGCTGACGTCCGTCCCCGTGACTACTCCGTGCCGCCGGGCGTGACCGTCGACCACACCCCCAGGACCATCTGATCTGGGTATGACCCACACGCGGATCCTGTGTCAGCGTCGGAGCCTAACGGCTCGAGCGAGGAGCATCGTCATGGGATTCATCTCGGGAGGCGTCCGCGTCCTCGCGGTCGCCGTGGTCGGCGCCGCCGCGGCGCTCACCACCGTGGGAAGTGCGCCGGCCGAAGCGGCCTACCCGGGCGACGACGGACAGATCGCGTTCGTCCGCGCCAACCAGATCTACAAGATGAGCGCCACCGGTCGATCGGTGACCCGCCTGACCTCGGTCGGCAAGAACTACCGGCCGAAGTGGTCCCCCGACGGGAGGCGGATCGCCTACGTCCACGAGACCACCGACGGCCGGCACGACCTCTGGGTCATGTTCGCCAACGGCGGCGGCAAGCGCCCGGTCACGAGGAGCGGCGACGTCACCTCGGCGGGCGCATCGTGGTCGCCGGACGGCACCACTCTCGCCTATGCCGCGGACGGCGCGCTCCAGCTGGTCTCAGCCCAGGGCGGCTCGCCCACGACACCGTCCGGCTACGAGAGCAACAGCTGGTGTGCGCTCAACCCCTTGCCGGAGATCCCGGTCGACCGGTACCTGGCCTGGGCTCCGGACGGCGCGACGATCGCGCTCTACAACAGGGCGGACTGCTACTACGACTACGCGATGTGGTGGTTCCACCCGAGCACCGGTGAGACCTACCAGTACCGCGCGCTCGGTGCGGACTGCTGCGGCTACGCGGAGTGGACGGACCTGTTCTTCGGACCCACCGGCGAGTTCGGCTACAGCGAGCGCGACGGCGGCGACACCGGCGAGACCTACGGTCCGCGCCTGATCGTCTACCCCGGATTCGCCTCGCGACCCGGCGACACCGGTGGAGCCCCCTCGCCATCAGGCCGGTTCATGGCCTTCACCAACAACGCCTCCGGCACGGCGTACGTGATGCGCGCCGACGGTGACGGAACCGACCGGCGTCGGCTCACCACCGGCTACCAGCCCGACTGGCAGCCGCGGGACTGACTGCTCACCGGGGACGTCATCCGGACTGGTCGTCCGGGCAGCCACCTCGTATGACGTCCCGGTGGAAGGCCGACCTACAGCGACGCGGCCAGCTCCCGCCGCGCGGCGAGCGCGGACTCCCGCTGCCACAGCCGGCCGAGCAGGCCGACGAGCACGACGCCGATGACGCCCCAGAGCGTGGCGAGCGTGAGCAGCGAGGCGCGGCGGAAGTACCAGAGGGTGTCGGCCGGGAAGTCGCCGATCTCGTTGACCGTCGGGAACAGCTGGCCGGCCAGCACCATCACCGCCAGGTAGGCGGCACCGCCCCCGACCACCACGACGTAGCCGCCGAGGCGAGGCAGCAGCCGGGCGGCGACCACCACGACGGCGACCGCCACCACGACCGAGAGCAGCAAGAAGCCGAAGTACGCCGCCGTCCGCTCGCCGATGGTGTCGCCCGAGCCGACCGCGGGTGGGGTGGCCGGGTACTTCAGGAACGGCACCAGTCCGACGGACACGAAGCCCACCAGGGTGACGAGCGCGGTCGAGCCCCGGACGCCGAGGCGGCCGAGCCGGCCCGCGGCCACGGCGGCCCCGAGACCGACCAGGCCGCCGAGAGCGACGCCGACGGCCACCGAGGCGGTCCAGAGTCCCCAGGTGCGCTGGGTGGAGCGGGAGACGGCGGCGTCCTCGTCACCGTGGGAGTGGGACTCGGCCCCGGACTCCGACCCGGACTCGGCATGCGTGTGCCCGTCCGAGGCGGCCGCCTCCTCGAGGGCGATGGCGCGCTCGACATGCGGCTCGCCCACCTGGTGGGCGACGAAGAACGTGGCGAGGCCGGCGAGCAAGCCGGCGAGCAACCCACGAACCAGGAAGGCCCGGGCACTCATCAGTGGCAGGGGAAGCCGAGCAGGTGCCGACCGTCGTGGACCCACTCGTGGACCGCGGTGCCCGCGGGGATCGAGACCGCGCCCTGGTCGGCGCTGATGAAGAACAGGGCCAGGACCGCGAGCAGGCCGAAGAAGATCAGCCAGGGAGCGAGCTCCCGCAGCGGGATGGTGGGCACGGACGGGGCGCCGGCGACGGGCGCCGCAACGGGGTGCGACATGTGTCCTCCTCAGGGATTTCTGCGTCCCTGGTCGTTGGGGTGAAGACGATCGCTCGGGTCTGACTTCACCGCACCCGGCCTGCCCTGGAGCGAGCTGGAGGCGATGTCACAGTAGCGCGACTGTGCCGGACTCCCACCGGCTTCCTCGCGATCGTGAGCAGGACTCTAGCGGACGCCGCGACCAGTACGGCGCCGACGCCCACGCGCCGCGCGAGCGCGGTCGCCCGGGGGATGTCGCCGGGCTCGGCGGGACGCCCGTCGCCCAGCACCGCCCGGTGCTCGACCCGCCCGCCGGGATAGGTGTTCGTGCCGCCCAGCCGGATGCCCAGCGACCCGGCGAACGCCGCCTCGACCACGCCCGCGTTCGGGCTCGGGTGGGCCGCCGCGTCGCGTCGCCAGGCCCGCCACGCGTCGCCGGCGTGGGACGGAGAGGCCAGCAGGACAAGGGATCCGGCCAACCGGGAGCCCGGCAGGTTCAGCAGGTCGTCGAGCCGCGCGGAGGCCCAGCCGTACCGCTCGTAGCGCGTGCTGCGGTGCCCGACCATCGCGTCGAGGGTGTTCACCGCGCGGTACCCCAGCAGCCCCGGAACGCCCAGCAGCGCTCCCCACACGAGCGGCGCGACGACCGCGTCGGAGGTGTTCTCCGCGACCGACTCGACGACGGCCCGCGCGACCTCGGACTCCGACAACGTGGAGGTGTCCCGCCCGACGAGGTGGGTCAGCCGCTCCCGGGCCGCGGGCAGGTCGCCCGCCATGAGGAGCGCGTGCACGGCGGCCGCCTCGCGCTCCAGCGACCGGCCGCCGAGCACCGTCCACGTCGCGAGCGCGGTGGCGCCCGGCGAGCGGGCGACCCCGAGCCCGACCGCCACGGTCCCGCCCAGCAGCACGGTCAGGTGCGTGACGCCCCGCCGGCGGGAGTCGGCGTAGAGCACGCGCTCGAGCGCCCGGGCCGCGCGCCCGAACCCCGCGACCGGGTGGAAGCGGGCGGGGTCGCCGAGCAGCCGGTCGGCGGCGTACCCCAGCAGCAGCCCGGACGCGGTCACAGCTCGGACAGCAGGGCCACGTCGCGCAGCAGGGCCGACGCGCTCCGCACGAGGGGCACCGCCGCCACCGCCCCCGACCCCTCGCCCAGCCGGAGCTGGAGGTCGAGCAGCGGCTCGAGGCCCATCTCGGCCAGCGCCAGCGTCTGCGCGGGCTCGGTCGAGCGGTGGCCGGCGGCGAACCACTGCGCGGCACCGGGCTCCATCCGGTCGGCCACGAGCGCGCTGGCGACGCTCATCAGCCCGTCGAGGAGGACGGGTACGCCGTCCTGCGCGGCCGCCAGCAGGTAGCCCGTGGTCGCGGCGAGGTCCGCGCTCCCGAGCGCGGCCAGCAGCTCGACGGGGTCCGCGGTGCGGGCGCCGGCCCGGCAGAGCGCCGCGTCGATGACCGACGCCTTGTGTGCGAGCGTGGCGTCGTCGATGCCGGTGCCGCGGCCGACCGCCTCGGCCGCCGGCAGGCCGAGCACGGCGGCGACCAGCGCGGTCGCCGGCGTGGTGTTGCCGATGCCCATGTCGCCGCTGAGCAGCAGCTGCGCACCCGCCTCCTCCCGGGCCACCGCGGCGCCGGCGGCCAGCGCCGTGCGGGTCTCGTCGAGGGTGAGGGCGTCCTCGACGTGGATGGCGCCGCTCGACCGCCGGACCTTGTGCGCGGTCAGCGCCGCGCGCACGTCCTCGGGCAGGTCCTCGAAGTCCTCGTCGACACCGAGGTCGAGCACGCGCACCCGGACGCCGTGCGCGGCCGCGAGCGCCGACACCGCGGCCCGCCCGGTGAGGAAGGTCCGCACCATCGCGCCGGTGATCGCGGGCGGGAACGCCGAGACGCCGTGCTGAGCGACGCCGTGGTCGCCGGCGAAGATCACCAGCCGCACGTCCGCGACCTCCGCCGGCGGCACCCGACCCTGGCAGGCGGCCAGCCAGACGCCGAGCTCGCCGAGGCGGCCCAGCGCCCCCGGCGGGGTGGCCAGCGCGCCGAGCCGCTTGGCGGCGTGGCCGCGGGCGATCTCGGACGGGGCGGAGACGTAGGCCATCAGCGGGTTCCCTTCAGGGCGGCGAGGAGCCGGCCGGTGGTGTCGGGCGGGCGCACGGCGATGCGCACCCAGGAGCCGTCGAGGCCCGGGAAGGTGTCCGCACGGCGTACGGCCACGCCGCGGTCGCGCAGCGCGGCGTGCACGCCCTCGCCGACCCGCGCCAGGACGAACGGCGCCGCGGACGGAACGTGCTCGATCCCCAGCCCGCCCAGCCCGTCGGTGAGGACCGAGCGCCAGGTGGCCAGGGTGGCCGCCCGCTCCTCCGCCTCGGACAGCGCGGTGGGAGCCAGGCAGGCGACGGTCGCGGCGACCGCCGGCGCGGACACCGACCACGGCACCTGCCCGCGAGCGAGCGCGGCGACGACGTCGGCGTCGCCGACGACGTACCCCGCCCGGATGCCGGGAATCGACCAGTGCTTGGTGAGGCTGCGGACCACCAGCACGCCCGGTTCCCCGGCCAGGGACTCCCGCTCCCCGGGCACGGCGTCCATGAACGCCTCGTCGACCACCACCAGCCGGCCGTCGCGGCAGAGCTTCCGCACCGCGGCCGCCGGGTGCAGCACGCCCGTCGGGTTCGTGGGGTTGCCGACGACGACCAGGTCGGCGTCCTCGGGCACGGCCTCGGGGTCGAGCGCGAACCCGTCCTCGGCGCGGCAGAGCACGGTCCTGACGGCGTGGCCGGCCTGCTCGAGCGCGGCGTGCGGCTCGGTGAACTGCGGGTGCACCGCGACCGGCCGCCGCCACGGCCGCAGCCGCGCGACCAGGGAGAACGCCTCGGCGGCGCCCGCGGTGGGCAGCACCTCGTCGGCGGCCCGGCCGTGCCGTCGCGCGATCGCCTCGATGGCCGGCCGGGCGTCCGGATAGGCACTGGCGCCGTCGACCGCCGCGTGCAGGGCCTCGTCGAGCCACGTCGGCCGCGGCCCGTCGAAGACGTTCACGGCGAAGTCCAGCAGCCCGGGGGTGGCCTCGACGTCGCCGTGGTGGCGCAGGGAGTCCAGCCGCGGCGCGTGCACGGCCTCGGCGAACCGCTGCGCGAGGTGGGGGTGCCCGGCCCAGTGCACGTGGAGGTACGACGCGTGCAGCGTCGGCCCCGTGACGTCGCCCTCCGGGGTCGTGCGCGTGCGGTGGAACTCGTGCCCGGTGACCTGCTCCCCCGCCCGCAGCAGCAGCGAGTCCGCCTCGGCCGTGACGACCGGGTAGCGCAGCGTGAGCCGGTCGGTCATCTCGGCCGCGACCGGCACCGCCCCCGCCATGGGTACGCCGTCCAGCGACTCGGCGAGGTACAGCAGCCCGGCGCACTCGGCGACCGTCGGCACACCGGCGGCCACGGCGGCCCTCAGGTCGCGCAGCAGGCTGGTGTTGGCGCCGAGCTCGCCGGCGTACACCTCCGGGAAGCCGCCGCCCAGGTAGATCCCGCGGGTCCCGGCGGGCAGGGCGGCGTCGGTGAGCGGGTCGAAGGTGACCACGCGGCAGCCGGCGGCCTCGAGCAGCTCCTCGGTCTCGGCGTAGCGGAACGTGAACGCCCGTCCCCCGGCCATCGCCACCACCGGCCGGGCTTCGCCCGTCGACGTGACCGGCGGGGTGACCGGCGGTGTCCACGGGACGGCGTCGAGGTCGGGCGCCGACCGCGCCGCGTCCAGCAGCGCGTCGAGGTCGAGGTGCCGCGCGACCTGCTCGCCGAGCTCGGCGATGGTCCGCTCGGACTCCACGCGCTCGGCCGTCGGCACCAGGCCGAGGTGGCGTGAGGGCGCGGCGAGCCCGTCGTCGTGCGGCAGCACGCCGAGCACGGGGAGGTCGAGGGCGCGGACGATCTCGGCGGTGTTGCGCTCGGACCCCGCCCGGTTGAGCACGACCCCGGCCACGTGCAGCGAGGGGTCGAAGGCGGCCAACCCCGCGGCGATCGCCCCGACGGTCCGGGAGAGCCGGGCGACGTCGAGCACCAGCACGACCGGCGTCCGCGTCAGCGCCGCGACGTGGGCCGTCGAGGCGAACCCGTCGGTGCCCAGGCGCCCGTCGTAGAGCCCCATCACGCCCTCGACCACGGCGACGTCCGCGCCGCGCGCGCCGTGCAGGAGCAGCGGCACGACGAGGTCCTCGCCGACCAGGTGCGGGTCGAGGTTGCGGCCCGGCCGCCCGGTGGCGAGCGCGTGGTAGCCGGGGTCGATGTAGTCCGGCCCGACCTTGTGGCCGCTCACGCTCAGCCCTCGTCCGTGGGGCCCAGCAGCCCGCAGCGCCGCCATCAGCCCGGTGGCGACCGTGGTCTTGCCCTGCCCGGTGGACGGGGCGGCGACGACCAGCCGGGGCAGGGCTACCACTCGATGCCCCTCTGGCCCTTCTGCCCGACGTCCATCGGGTGCTTGACCTTGCCCATCTCCGTCACGAGGTCGGCGACCTCGACGAGGGCCGGGTCGGCGTACCGGCCGGTGATGACCACGTGCTGGTGGCCCGGACGGTCGGCCAGCGTCGTGACGACGTCGTCGACGTCGACCCAGCCCCACTTCAGGAGGTAGGTGAACTCGTCGAGCACCAGCAGGTCGTGCATCTGGTCGGCCAGGCGCCGCTTGATCTCGCCCCAGCCCTCGCGGGCCGCCGCCTCGTGGTCCTCGGCCTCGCCCTGCTTGCGGCTCCAGGACCAGCCCGAGCCCATCTTGTGCCACTCGACCGGCCCGCCCTCGCCGGTCTCCTCGTGCAGCCGCCCGAGCCGCTCGAGCACGGTCTGCTCACCGATGCGCCACTTCGCGGACTTCACGAACTGGAACACCCCGATCCGCCAGCCCTGGTTCCACCCGCGCAGCGCGAGCCCGAAGGCGGCGGTCGACTTCCCCTTGCCGTCTCCGGTGTGCACGACGACCAGGGGCCGGTTGCGGCGCTGCCGGGTCGTCAGCCCGTCGTCGGGTACGGCGATCGGCCGGCCCTGCGGCATCAGGCTGCTCCCCGCACGGCGCCGGTGAGCGCTGCCGCGCTGACCTCGGCGACGGGCACGTGCTCCGCGCCCAGCAGCTCGGCCAGGCGGACCGCGAGGCCGAGCCGGAGCGGACCGGTCTCGCCGTCGATGACGACCGTGGTGACGCCCAGGCCGGCGAGCCACGCGGCGGCCTGCTGGGACCGCTCGACCGCGTCCGTCCCGCCCGTGGCGCGACCGTCGGTCACGACGACCAGCAGCGGCCGCAGCCGAGGGTCCCGGATCCGCTCCCGCTCGACCACCTTCGCCGCCTCGAGCAGGCCCTCGGCGAGCGGCGTCCGGCCACCGGCGGGGATCTCGTCGAGCCGGACGGCCGCGACGTCGACCGACCGGGTCGGCGGGAGCACCAGCTCGGCCTGCTGGCCGCGGAAGGTGACCAGCCCGACCTTGTCGCGCCGGCGGTAGGCGTCGAGCAGCAGCGACAGGATCGCGGTCTTGACCTGGCCCATCCGCTTCCGCGCGGCCATCGAGCCGGACGCGTCGACGCAGAACAGCACCAGGTTCGCCTCCCGGCCCTCCCGGACCGCCGTGCGCAGGTCCTCGGGGCGCAGGGCCACCCGCCGCCCGTCGCGCTCGCGGGTCGCCTGCCGCGGTGCCGCGGCCAGCAGCGTCTCGACCAGGTGGAGCGAGCCGCTCCCGGCCCGGGCGCCGACGCGGCGTCCGCTGCTCGCCAGCGCCCGGCTGCGCCGACCGTCCGAGCCCTCGCCGAGCCCGCGGACCGTCAGCAGCCGCGGTTGGTACGGCGCCGACGCGGTCACCCTCGAGTCCGGAGCCGCGCCACCCGAGCCCGGCCCGCCGCTCTCGCCCTCGGTCGGCTCGCCGCCGCCTTCCGGCTCGGACGGCGCGGGGTCCTCCTCGGGTGGGGGCGGCGAGTCCTCGGGCGGCTCGGGCGGCAGGTCCTCGTCGCCGAGGATCCGGTCGAGCAGCTCCTCGTCGAGGCCGGGAGCGTCGAAGGGGTTGCGCCGGCGGCGGTGCGGCAGCGCGAGCAGCGCCGCCTGCCGGATGTCGGCCTTGGTGACCTCGTCCCGCCCCTCCCATGCGGCATGGGCGACCGCGGCCCGGGCGGTGACGATGTCGGCGCGCAGCCCGTCGACCTCGAAGGCCGCGCAGACCTCGGCGATCTTCGCGAGCGCGGCGTCGGACAGGTGGACCTTGCCGACCCGCTCGCGCGCCGCCTCGATCCGGGCGGTCAGCGCCTCCTCGTCCACGCGGTAGCGGTCGGCGAAGGCGGTGGGGTCGGCGTCGTGGGCCATCCGCCGCCGGACCACCTCGGCCCGGAGCGCCGGGTCTCGCGGCGCGGCGACCTCGACGGTGAGCCCGAACCGGTCGAGCAGCTGCGGCCGGAGCTCGCCCTCCTCGGGGTTCATCGTGCCGATGAGCACGAACCGCGCGGCGTGCTCGACCGAGACCCCGTCGCGCTCGACGGTCGCGCGGCCCATGGCGGCGGCGTCGAGCAGCAGGTCGACGAGGTGGTCGTGGAGGAGGTTGACCTCGTCGACGTAGAGGATGCCGCGGTGCGCGCGGGCCAGCAGCCCGGGCTCGTAGGCGACCGTGCCCTGCGACAGCGCCTGCTCGAGGTGCAGCGAGCCGAGGACCCGGTCCTCGGTCGCGCCGACCGGCAGCTCGACCAGGCGCACCGGCCGCGACTCGACCTCGGCGCCGGTGAACGGCGCGTCCGGGGACGTCGCCGACGGGTCGGCCGGGTCGGTGGAGAACCGGTCGCCGGCGTACACGTCGATCGGCGGCAGCACGGCGGCGAGCGCGCGGACGGTGGTGGACTTGGCCGTGCCCTTCTCGCCGCGGACCAGCACGCCCCCGATCTCGGGCGAGACGGTCGTGAGGACCAGGGCCAGCGTCATGTCGTCGGAGGCGACGACGGCGGAGAAGGGGTAGTGCAAAGGCATGGAGGCTCCCGCTCGGTTCGCCGGCTGGCGCTGCTGCCAGTCGGTCGGGCGCGGGGCCGGTCTTCGGACTTGTCGAGTCCCTCACCGGTAGGTGGGGCTCAATTCACCGCAGCGGGCCTGTGCCGGAGTCTCACCGGCTTCCCAGATTCTCCCCGCCGGCCGGCCCCACCGTTTCCGATGGCTGGACCGTTGGGGCACCTCGTGCCTGAGCAGTCACTGTAGCGTCTGCGCGTGATCACGGTCGTGGGCGTCGGCGCCGATGGATGGGACGGGCTCCCGGAGCGGCTGCGGCGGCTGGTGCTCGGTGCGCCGCTCGTCCTCGGCGGCGCGCGCCACCTCGCGATGCTCCCCGACGTGCCGGGGCAGCGGCGCGAGCGCTGGCCCTCTCCCCTGCGCGACGGGCTCCCGGAGCTGGTCGGGGACGGCCCGGTCGTCGCCCTGGCCTCCGGCGACCCGCTCGTCTCCGGGGTGGGGACCACGTTCGTCGAGCTGTTCGGCCCCGACCGGGTCGTCGTCGAGCCGTTCGTCTCGTCGGTCTCCCTCGCCCGCGCCCGGATGGGCTGGCCCGCCGAGACCACCGGCGTGGTCACGGTCGTCGGCCGCGACGCCCACGCGGTGCTGCGCGAGCTGGCTCCTGGGCGCCGCCTCATCGTGCTCTCCTCCGACACCTCGACGCCCGCCACGGTGGGCGCGCTGCTGGAGAAGGCGGGGTACGGCGCCTCGCGGATGACCGTGCTCGGCGAGCTCGGCGACGCCGACGAGTCCCGGGTCGAGGGCACCGCGGCCGAGCCGCCGTCCGCCGTACCGCCGCTGCACCTGCTGGCCCTGGAGCTCGACGGTCCCCCGCGCGGCGGCTGGGTCGCAGGGCTGGCCGACGAGCTGTTCGAGCACGACGGGCAGCTGACCAAGCGCGACGTCCGGGCCTCCGCGCTGGCGCGGCTCGCGCCCACGCCCGGCGAGCACCTCTGGGACGTCGGCGCCGGCGCGGGCTCGGTCGGCGTCGAGTGGATGCGCGCGCATCCCACCTGCACGGCCACGGCCGTCGAGGCCGACGAGGTGCGCGCGGCGCGGATCGGGCGCAACGCCCGCTCGCTCGGCGTGCCGACGCTCCGGGTGGTGCACGGGCGCGCGCCCGACGCCCTGGCCGGGCTGGACACGCCCGACGCGGTCTTCGTCGGCGGCGGCGCCACCGCGCCGGGCCTGCTCGACGCCTGCCTGGCGGCGCTGCGGCCGGGAGGCCGGCTGGTCGTCCACGGCGTGACGCTGGAGACCGAGCAGCTGCTCGCCGCGGCCTACCGTGAGCACGGCGGCGAGCTCACCCGGATCTCCGTCGAGACCTCGGCGCCGATCGGCTCCTTCACCGGCTGGAGGCCCGCGCGGTCCGTGACTCAGTGGGCGGTCCGCACCCGCTCCGGGTCGTAGAGGAACGACTCGCCGCCCGGCCGCGGGTCCAGTGCCCGGCCGACGATGATCACGGCCGCCTGGGTCAGGCCGGCCTCCTCGACCGCGTCCGCGATCGTCGCGACCGTGCCGCGCAGGACGAGCTCGTCGGGCTGGCTGGCGCGGTACACGACGGCGACCGGGCAGTCCGCGCCGTACTCCGGCGCGAGCTCGGCCATCAGCTCCCGCGTCCGGCGGATCGCCAGATGCAGCACGAGCGTCGCGCGGGTGGCGGCGAACGCCGCCAGCGACTCGGTCTCCGGCATCGCCGTCGAGCGGGCCTGGGTGCGCGTCAGCACCACCGACTGCGCCAGCAGCGGCACGGTGAGCTCGCGCCCGACCAGCGCGGCCGCGGCGGCGTACGCCGGCACGCCCGGTGTCACGTCCCACGGCACCCCGGCCGCGTCGAGCCGCCGGGCCTGCTCGGCGACGGCGGAGTAGACCGACGGGTCGCCCGAGACCAGGCGCACCACGTCGCGACCGGAGGCCAGCCACTCCGTGATCTGGTCCAGGTCGAGGTGCTGGCTGTCGACGAGCTCGGCGTCCGGGCTGACGTGGCCGAGGACCTCGGGGTCGAGGTAGGTGCCCGGGTAGAGCACCACGTCGGCGTCGGCCAGCAGCCGCGTGGCGCGCACGGTCAGCAGGTCCGCGGCCCCCGGCCCGGCGCCGACGAAGTGGACGGTCACTCGACGAACCTCGGCGTCCAGACGCCGTGCGGCCCGACGCGGGTGCTGTCGGCGCCGACGATCAGCAGGCACTTCATGTCGATCGTGGCCGGGTCGAGCTCGGCGAGCGTCGTGACCGTCAGCGACTCCTCGGCCCGCCCGACGTCGCGGCCGACGACCACGATCGTGTCGGGCTTCCGGTGCTCCAGCAGCACCTGCCGGGCGACCGCGATCTGCTCGGTGCGCGAGCGCGAGGCGGGGTTGTAGATCGCCAGGACCAGATCGGCCTCGGCGATCGCCCGCAGCCGCCGCTCGACGACCGACCACGGCTTGAGCCGGTCCGAGAGCGACACGACCGCGAAGTCCGCGCCGATCGGGGCGCCCGCCCGGGCCGCGACGGCCTGCACGGCGCTCACGCCGGGCAGGACGCGGATCGCGACGTCGGCGTACGCCGGATCCTCGGCGGCCTCGAACACCGCGGCCGCCATGCCGAACACGCCGGCGTCGCCGCCGGAGACGACCGCGACCCGCTCCCCCGCCTGCGCCAGGGAGAGCGCGTGGCGGGCCCGGTCGACCTCGACGGTGTTGCCGCTGCTGTGCTTGGTCAGCCCGGCGCGGTCGGGCACCCGGTCGACGTAGGGCCCGTAGCCGACGACGTGGTCGACGTGGGCCAGCGCGGACGAGACCTCCGGCGTGACCCAGCCGTCCGGGCCGGGCCCGAGGCCGACGACCAGCAGCTCGGCGGCGGGCCGGTGACGGCGGCGGCTGTCGCCGGTGACGACGACCAGGGAGAAGTACGGCACGGTGGTCGCGTCCACCTCCGCGACGGGCAGCCAGCGCTGCTCGGCCATCGAGGCCCGCTCGACGTAGACCGCGTCGTCGAGCCGGCCCGCGGCCTCGAGCGCCCGGCGCACGGCGGGGAACGTGCGGCCGAGCTTCATCACGACGGCCGCGTCGGTGTCGGCCAGCCGGCGGGTGAGCTCGGCCTCCGGCATCGTGCCCGGCAGCACCGTGAGCACGTCGGTCTGCCGCGCGAGCGGGCTCGCGGCCGCGGCGGTCGCGGCGGCGAAGGCCGGGACGCCGGGCACGATCTCGGTCTCGTAGCGCTCCGAGAGCCGGTCGTGCATGTACATGTACGACCCGTAGAACAGCGGGTCCCCCTCCGCGAGCACCACCACGTCGCGCCCGGCGTCGAGGTGCGCGGCCAGCCGCGCGGCCGCGGCCTCGTAGAACTCGGCCATGGCGCCGGCGTACCCGCCCGGGTGCTCGGTGGTGCCGGTGGTCACGGGGTAGGTGAGCTGCTCCTCGACGACGCCCGCGGGGAACAGCTCGGCGGCGATGCGCCGCGCGTTGGAGTCCTTGCCCACGCCCGCGTGGTAGGCGATGACGTCCGCGCTCCCGATGAGCCGCGCGGCCTTGCGGGTGATCAGCTCGGGGTCGCCGGGGCCGACCCCGACGCCGTACAGCCGGCCGCTCACTCCTCCTCCTGGGCCAGCGCGTTGAGGGCGGAGGACGTCATCGCGGAGCCGCCGCGGCGGCCGACCACCGTCACGTAGGGGATGTCCAGGTCGAACTCGATGAGCGCCTGCTTGGACTCGGCCGCCCCGATGAACCCGACCGGGCAGCCGACGATCGCCGCCGGGCGCGGTGCGCCGTCGAGGAGCATCTCGAGCAGGTGGAACAGCGCCGTCGGGGCGTTCCCGATCGCGACGACCGCGCCGTCGAGATGCGGCTCCCAGAGCGAGACCGCCGCGGCCGTGCGGGTCGTGCCCCACTCCCGCGCGAGCGACGGGACGCGCTCGTCGTTGAGCAGGCAGAGCACGTCGTTGTCGCGCGGCAGTCGGCTGCGGGTGACTCCGGTCGCGACCATCGTGGCGTCGCAGAGGATCGGCCGGCCGTCCTCCAGCGCGGCCCGCGCGGCCGTCACCAGGCCGGGGTGCACGCGGACGTCGCGGGCGAGGTCGACCTGCCCGCTGCCGTGGATCATCCGCACGACGAGCTTCTCCGCATCGAGGGGTACGGCGGTGAGGTCGGCCTCGCGCCGGATGGTGGCGAACGAGTCGACGTAGATGTCGGGGCCGCTCGTGACGTAGTCGTAGCGGCGGGCGGGAGGCCTCACGGGAGCAGCACCCCCTTCCAGGGCGTGATCACGAGGTCGTCGGCATCGAGCCGCCCCACGAGGGCGCGGTCGATGCCGTCGGCGGCGGGGAGGTGGCGCTCGCCGTACGGGATCGGCTCGACGGGGTCCGGCGCGCGGGCGTCGCGCTCGCGCGGCGGCGTCAGCGGTGCCGGCAGCTCGGCGACGTGCCACTCGGTCGTGCGGAGGTCGAGGAAGGCGTGGGCGAGCGCGATGAGCGTGGGCACGGCGTCGGCGAGCGCGACGACCTCGCCCCAGCGGTCGCCCACGCGCAGCTGGACGCTCGCGTCGTCCAGCGCGACCAGGCCCAGGTCGCACGGGCGCTCGGGCAGGTCGAGCACGAACAGGAACCGCCCCGGCAGCTCGGACAGCCGCTCGTCGGCGCACAGCAGCCGGTCGAGCTCGTGCGCGACCGGCCACAGGTGCTCGGACCGCGGCGCCACCATGATGTTGCGCACCAGCTCGTGGGTGAGCGAGGGCAGCAGCCCGGTCCCCTCGATGGCCGCCAGCGCCTCGGGGGTCAGCCGGCCGTCGGCGCCGGGGAGCCCGCGCAGCTGGAGGTTGGCCCGCCCGGTGAGATGCACGCGGCCGTCGCCGTACTGCTCCGCGACGGCGACGAGGTCGCTCAGCTCGGTCCGGGTGATCTGCCCGCCGACGAGCCGGAGCCGCACGAGCAGCCCGTCGTCGGCCGGCCACGGACGCAGCGCCCCGGGGCACCGGTCGGGTCGGGTCCGTGTCGGCATCGCCCGCACCTGCTTCTGGCCAGGGAGCCCGTGCGCGGGGCCCCGTCGTGACCTGGCGGCGGTCGCCGCCAGCACCAGCAGGTCTTCGGACTCGGAATCGACCGGTGCGGCACGCCTTCCCAGTCCTCCGAGGAGGTCCAGTGGCCGTTGCGCCGCCCGTCACCCTCACCGCTGCGCGTCAGTCCCGGACTCACACCGGGTTCCCTGACTCCACTGCGTGGAGCACGACTGGCAGGTGGAGCGTACCGCTTCCGGCCGAACGTCGAGAGGCCGTCTCCGTGTCTCAGGAGCCCGCGGGCGCCGTCGTGCCGCTGAGAGCCTGGACCGTGTCGACCAGCCGGGCGAGGCGCGGGTCGTCGGCCGCCGCCTCGAGGGCGTGCCGCAGCGCGGCGTCGTGGGTGGGACGCGCCTGCTCGAGCAGCGTCAGACCCGCCGCCGTGACGTCGGTGTAGATCCCCCGGCGGTCGGTCGGGCACAGGTAGCGGGTCAGCAGTCCCCGGTCCTCGAGCCGGGTCACGAGGCGGGTGGTCGCGCTCTGGCTGAGGACGACCGCGTCCGCGACCTCGGTCATCCGCAGGTGCCCGCCCTCCCCGGCGTGCTGGCGACTGAGCACCTCGAGCAGCGAGAACTCCCGCACGCTCAGGTCGTGCTCCGCCTGGAGGGCCCGCTCGACGTGGGCCTCGATCCGCCCGTGCAGCAAGGACAGGGCGTACCAGCCGTCGGACAGTCCGACGGGGCCGGTGGTGCTGCGGGTCATCGCTTCTCCTCGGTGCGTTGTGTCCAAGCCTACACGGCGTTCGCAGGTTCTTGCATTTGATGTTCTCCCGCGTCTGCAACTACGGTCGTCTGCATGAGCTTCGTCCATCATCGCACCGCTCGACCGGCACTGCTCGCCCTCGCCATCGGCGCCTTCGGGATCGGCACCACCGAGTTCGTCGCCATGGGGCTGCTGCCCGACATCGCCGGCGAGTTCGGGGTGTCCATCCCGACCGCCGGGTGGATCGTCAGCGCGTACGCGCTCGGCGTCGTCCTCGGCGCCCCGGTCACGACCGTCCTGGGCACCCGGCTGGGCCGCAAGACCATGCTGCTGCTCCTCATGGGGCTGTTCCTGCTGGGCAACCTCCTCTCCGCGCTGGCGCCCACGTTCGGGGCGCTCCTGCTGGGGCGGCTGATCACCTCGTTCGCCCACGGCTCCTTCTTCGGCATCGGCTCGGTCGTGGCCGCCGAGCTGGTCGCGCCGAGCAGGAAGGCCGGCGCCATCGCCTTCATGTTCACCGGGTTGACGGTCGCGAACATCGTGGGCGTTCCCCTCGGGACGTACGTCGGGCACGCCATGGGCTGGCGCGCGACGTTCGGCGGCATCGCGATCCTTGGCGTGGTGGGGCTGATCGGCATCGCCGCCCTGGTGCCGACCCTGCCCCGACCCCAGGGCGCCCGGCTGCGTAGCGAGGTGGCCGCACTCGGCAACGTGCAGGTCCTCCTCGCGATGGCGATGACGGTGCTCGGCTTCGGCGGCGTGTTCGCCGCCATCACCTACATCGCCCCGATGATGACCGGCGTCGCCGGCTACGCCGACGGTTCGGTCACCTGGCTGCTGGTGCTGTTCGGGGTCGGGATGTTCCTCGGCAACATCCTCGGCGGCAGGTACGCCGACCGGG
Source organism: Nocardioides pyridinolyticus (assembly GCF_054653575.1). Classification (NCBI taxonomy): domain Bacteria; kingdom Bacillati; phylum Actinomycetota; class Actinomycetes; order Propionibacteriales; family Nocardioidaceae; genus Nocardioides; species Nocardioides pyridinolyticus. The sequence goes on from NZ_BAAIFY010000009.1 coordinate 131,889, forward strand.
CGCTGATGCCGATGCTCTACCTGACCCTCGGCGGCCTGACGCTGGTGCTGGCGCTGTTCACCCTCACCGCGCACGACAAGACCCTGGCGGCCATCACGATCCTGCTCGTCGGCGGACTCGGCTTCGCCACCGTCCCGCCCCTGCAGAAGCGGGTCCTCGACCAGGCACAGGGCGCGCCGACGCTCGCCTCGGCGGTCAACATCGGCGCCTTCAACCTGGGCAACGCCCTGGCCGCCTGGCTCGGTGGGGTCGTCATCGCGGCCGGCCTGGGCTACACCGCACCGAACTGGGTCGGCGCCCTGCTCGCCGGCTCCGCGCTGGCCCTCGCGTTCCTGTCCGCAGCGCTCGAGCACCGCGCCGCGCGTCGCACAGAGCCGACGTCCAGCCTTCCGCCCGCTTCCTCGCCTCTGCTCCGGTGATGGTGGCCAGTGGTCATGTGGAGGTGGGGTCGGCCGACTGCGATGCGGTGTTGCGTCCACGCCGGGAGCGTGCTTGCCCGCGCAGGGCGCGCTGCCTCTCCCGATGCTCTCGACGCAACCGGTCGGCCAAGATCCGCCCGCGACCGGTCAGGGTCACCTCGTCGGCCGAGTCGAACCCAGCGACGAGGTACCGATAGAGGAAGCCGCGACGCCGCAGGAACTGGCCGACGTCGTGCTCGTACGTGGTCTCGCCCACGGCGGGCAGCGTCGGGTCCTTGACGAGCTGCTGCTCGAACCGGTGTCGCGAGATCCAGGTGATCACGGTCGGCACGACCACGAGCAGCATCAGCCCGAGGGTCGCGGTCCAGAGCGTGGTCGCGGCGAGCACGCGGTGGTCGTCGAAGTCAGTGGCGGATCGGTACGGATGGTCGGACTCGTCAGCGACCCAGAGCAGGATCATCGCCGTGCCCAGGTAGGCCCACCCGTACACGGCGGACCACCCGGCGGCCACGCCAGCGGGATGTCGGACCTGCTGCAGCTTGTGTGTCGTGCCGTCCGGGTTGTCGGTCCACATGCGCATCGTCATCCCGCGCCAGTAGGCGAGAACGCTGCCCAGGATCCCGAGGGAGGCACACGCCACGACGGTCGCCCACGGCTCGCGGTCCGAGAACCCGTCACGAAGGCGGTCGAGCGTGCCGGGCTGCCAGAGGACGCCGGCGACGACGGCGAGGGCGGCCAACACGAGCAGGAGCCACCACCACCAGCGCCATCGAACGAGCCGAAGGAACGCCTCTGCGAAGGCTCGCCCTGTGCGCCGTAGCGCGACTCCGAGCATCGCTGCCGGCGAACGGAGGGGCGAGGGCAGGCTGCCCAGCAGCGCCAGTCCCGCCACGAGTCCTGCCACGATGCCCACCGAGGTGAGCGCACCGGTGACCGTGTCGCGGGAGTCGCTCTGCTCGACCGTGTAGGCGTAGAACGGGACCACCGGTCCGAGCAGCACGATCCCGTGGAGCAGGCTGCCGGTCCTCAGGGCCGCGTACCCGAACGCCGCCAGCAACGTGGCGGCCCCGGCCGCTGCACCCGCCGACGACCAGTCCCCCAGCACGCCCAGCACGCCCAGCACGAAGAGGATGCCGCCCAGGGCGAAGCCCGTGATCGCCAGAGCGCGCGCCAGTCCAGGCCCGCGAGTGAGACCCGTGACGAGCCAGTACGGCAACAGCGAGGCACCCCGGACCACCCGGGTGACGGGGCGCAGGAACCCGACGCCCAGGTTCTCGCTGTCGAGAACCGTGATGCCGACCGCCGCGGCGCTGGCTGCGGTCTTGATCAACGCATCACTACCGGCCTCCTCGGACAGCGTCTCCCTGCCGATGCCGGCGCGGTCGAAGGCCCTGAGGCCGCGTTCTCCCAGCATCGCCCAGTCCGGCGACGTGGGGTCGAGCGTCGCGATCTGCTTCAAGAACTCCTTGTGCTCGGCGCGGAACCGGTCGCCGCGAGATCGCCGGTTCTGCCCCTCGGCACCGTCGACCTCCACGGCGGTCGCGAGGTACGGGAGCTCTTCGAGGATGATGCGCCACTGCATCGGGCGGGCCGCGTACTCGGCGACATGCGGGAGGCTGCTCGGCGGGCTGGAGCCGGCGCTGAAGAGCTGGTCCAGCTCCTCTCGCGCAGCGGCGCGCAGGAGGTCCGCAGCGTCGGGCCGACGCTCGCTGTACAGACCGTCGAGCTGCTCCAGGATGTAGGCGCCGTAGTCGGTCCGCAAGTCGGCCGCACGGTCCGGTCCACCGTTGAGGATCCGCTCGATCCTGAGCAGTCGTTGGGGATCGAGCACCACGCGGCAGAGCACCTGTACGGCGTCGAGACGCCCCCATGTCCAGTCGTTCAACCGCCAGGACCGCTTGAGGAAGCCTCCGAACCGACCGACGCTCAGGCCGGCCGCCTTGTCGTCCGGCGTCGTGCTGAACTCGGCGAAGTCGTGCTGGACGGACAGGTCCAGCTGGACCATGTCGATCGGACGCCCTCGAGCGCGGTCGTCGGGGTGGGCGACGAGCCACGTGGCGGCGTCGAGTGCGAGCAGTCGACCGAGCATGCGTCGGGCGGGGTCGGCGGGCTCAGCGGGAGAGAACTCCGCGTCCAGGTCCAGGCGGAGGACCGGCTCCCAGGCCGACAGCTCGACCAGCCGGCCTCGTTCCTGGCCGGCCATCTGGACCAGCAGAGCGTTGACCCTGGTGTCAGCGAGCAACGCGGCGCCGGCCAGCGCGATGCCGGCGATCTCCCCGCCGTACCCGTTGTCGGGCCCGGCGACCGACGACCGCCAGGCCCCGATGGCCTCGGGCGAGTACCGGGCGGTGACCTCGGCAGGGACTCCGGCAAGGAGCTCATCGAGGAGGCCGCCGAGTTCCCCCTCGTCGGCGTCGCCGACCCCCATGAGCATGCGGAACGAGGCGAGCCGAGCGGTCCAGTAGGCCGTCGTCGGCTCCATGGCTCGCGCGAGGGGGTGTCGCCACGGCTCGCGGATCGCGCCCTGGATGCGTCGGAGCCGGTCGGCGAGGTCGTCTGCATCCGTCCGCGCCGTGCCCAGGATGTGGCCTTCACGCAGCTCCTCCGGCAACCGGCTGTCGGGGGGATCGACGAGTGCGACGCTCAGAGCCGAGCGCAAGACCTCGATGGTGGCGTCCAGGACACCTGCCGCCACCGTCGGTCCCCAGGGCCAGCTCCCCGGTTCTGCACCCTCCGGGCCACTGTCGGCGTCCGGATCGCGGGGGTCGCCCAACGAACTCGCCGCCGGCGGCGGCTCTGCAGGAACGTACGGAAAGGCCGGCGTCTCCTGCTCCTGGGCGTCGAGCGCCTGGTCGCGGATGCGCTTGAAGGACCAACCGTCGTGCTTGACCTGGTTGGCGAGCCGATCGGCGGTGACGCGCTCGCGGATCTTGCGGTACGCCGGCCACCCTGCTGCCACCAGGGCGTACAGAGTCTGCAGGTCGGCGTAGCTCCGGAGCACGTCCTTGCGTCCTCCCCGCCAGGCGCCGACGCGACGGTTGTGCGCGTCCACCTCCTCGACGAAGGTCAATGACCCTTGGGCACGGAGCGCGGAGAACATCCCGAGCGCCGCCTCGGTCACGCTCGGCGGACGCGTCGACTGCACGGCGTGTTCGACGGTCGCCTGTTCGGCGTGCGGGAAGACCAGCAACATCGTGCGGCGAACGGCACTCGTGGCTCGGCGATTCTCGATGGCTCGGAGCGCCTGGCGGGTCGGCGTGTTAGCGAGGATGCCGCCGTCGATGGCGTACCGCGAGCGATTGACCCGGTCCTCGCCGGGCACGGGTCCACCTTCCCGGCGTGCTGCTTCTTCGGGCTCCTCCGAGAACTCCTTGGCCCAGGTCGCCCAGCGATGCATGTCGGGGCGTTGCTCCTCGCTCGGTGCGTCGCCGTCGTTGACGGGGATGTAGGAGGGCTCGAAGGCGAACGGGAAGCCCGCGGACGTCCGCGCCGCCAGGGCGATCGCCGGCGCCTGTTCCTGGATCCCCTCCGCCTGCGCCGCGTCCAGGCTGAACTGGAAGCTGCCGCCGTACAGCTCCTGCCGCATGAGGTGCCCCTGAGCATCGGGGGTCTCCAGCGTCGTGGGGACCAGCAACGTCACCGGCATCGTCAGGTGCACCTGTCGTCCCGTCGACCTGAAGCCACCGGCCAGGGCCTTCATGGTGCGCGACAGCTCGGGGAGGAAGTACTCGTCCCCGCGAAGCAACGACGTGGGCTGGCCGTCGAACGGCTTGCGCAGAAGCGCCTGCATCCTTCCTTGGTCGGACCACAGGCCCCGCAGCGTCGCCAGGTCGGCGGACGCGTTGACCTGCGCCAGGGCCAGCGCTCCCCCGTTGATGCCACCGGCCGAGGTGCCGGCGATCACGTCCACGACCGCCCTGGTCCGAGCGATCCGGAGCACCGTCTCGTAGGTCGCCGCCGGAACCCCCGGCTGGCCGGCTCCGGCGTCGGCATGGGTGAGTCGGTTGATCTCGTGCGCCACGCCACCCATCCACACGGCCAGGCTGACTCCGCCGTTGAGCACCACCGCAAGGCGCAGCTCCTCCACCCCGACGTCACTGACCGCGGTCTTCTGGCTCGGCTCCATGCTTCCTCCCCGGGGATCGGGTGAAGGTAGGACGCCACGTGCGGCACAGGCATCAGAAGAGAAGCGGGATACCCGAAACTGGGCGAGCGGACCGACGTCGCGGCGCAGCTCGACGATCCCGTGGCTGCGTGGTGTCAGCCCACCCCGTCCGCCCGCTTCTTGGCCTCGGCTCCGGTGATGACGGGCCGGACGTCGATGTCCATGAGCGGCGCCCAGTGTGCCCGCCAGGCGGCCAGCTGGTCGTCCGTCGCACCCTCCATGACCTGCCAGCAGGTGGTCAGCTCCGGATCGGTCCAGGAGCCCAGGACCCGCACCGAGTCCGGCAGGCCGCGCCCCTCGACAGCGAACTTCGCATAGATCTTCCGGGCTGCGCCGGGCTTCCAGTGCTCGATGGCCAGGGTCAGATTCGGCATGCGCCAGCCTCCTCGATGTGCGGAGCCTCAGTATGAGACCCGCACCAGGTGCTGCGCCCAGCAACGCTCAGAGGCGGTCTCCCGTGGTGGGAGAACCGCCTCTGACCTGCCGAAACTCTGTCGGGCAGACAGTGTGCTGGTTCAGGACATCCCGGACACCTGTCTCGGGTCATCCCGGACTCATGTCTCGCGACATCGGCGACACCCGGATGAGCCTCGACCATGCCGAACTCCGGGACATCCAAGGCCCGCCTGGTCATCACCGCCATTACCCTCGAGCACCGCACCGTCGCCGAGGTCGTCGCCGACTACGGGGTGTCGAAGTCCTGGGTCTACGAGCTCATGGCCCGCTACCGGGCCGAGGGTGAGGACGCTCTTGAGCCACGATCAAGACGACCGCTGACCTCACCGCACGCGACCCCCACAGCCACGGTCGAGCTGATCCTGCGGCTGCGCGAGCAGCTGCTCGAGGCCGGACTCGATGCCGGCGCCGAGACCATCGAGTGGCACCTGACTCACCACCACCAGATCACCGTGTCCCGGGCCACCATCCACCGGATCCTGACCGGGTCCGGTGCGGTGAGGCCGGAACCGTCCAAGCGACCGAAGTCGTCCTACCTGCGGTTCGAGGCAGCGATGCCCAACGAGACCTGGCTGTCCGACTTCACCCACTACCGGCTCACCAACGCGATGGGCGATCCCGGCGCGGACGTCGAGATCATCGCCGGCGTGTACGTCGGACGCGGACGCGGCCACCGCGTGACTCCGGCAACCACGTACCGCTCCGATGGCGCTGCGGTGGATCGGGGTCTGGCTGCCCGGTATAGGCCGGAGTGCGCAGTCTGCGCATTGGACCTCTCGACTGGGGCTTGGTCGCTGGGGTTCGATGCTGGTCCAACGAGTGCGCGTACCTGGTGGACGCATCGCTTCGAGGTGCCGGAGTGAAAGCCGCGCCGGGTAGATGCGCCGAGGCTTCAGACGGAGCCGTTCCCTCTGCGGTGTGATCGGCGATGTCTCTCGCCCGAGAGGCTCCTTCTGAGGACTGGCTGTTGGCCACGGTTCAGTTCTCCGAGCTGACCGAGCAGGCGAGCACTTGAGGGAGGCGTACGGCATCGCGTGGCCGTCCGCTCGGTCACTCATATCACTAGGCCCGTGCCTGTTGCGGAACTTGGTCGCATGGCCGGTCGAGCGAGCGCGACGACGGGGCGTCCCTGCACCGAAGAAGGTTCCCGTAGGTCGGTTCAGTCGCTAAGCCCGGATCCACCGATGAGTTGGGCCGGTTGAGCGCGCCGTAAACGAGAACGCCCTTGCGTGGCGGGAGAATCGGAGTTCTTCAGGCAACGATTCGACCGAAACGCAAGGGCATCTCTGAGGAGAAACTCTCTCACACGCTGCGGGCTTCCTCGGCAGCCTTCGATGATCCCAATCTGGTGTCGGCCGGCGGCCTGGTTCCGGTGCTCGCGTTGGCCGAGTCCGGCGGGCTGCGTGACCTGGCTGATGAGCACCTCACGGTCCCGACCGACAAACCTTCGGGCATCGAGGGCGAGTCGGTGCGCTCGTTCGTCAATGGTCATGATGAGTTCCGACGAGTCATCAGGCGGGACTAAGCCTCGATCCACCGATGAGCAGCGCCTGAGCGGTTGCGGGTGCTGAGGACCGTCCTTCCGGTGCGTGGGCATGGCTGTCCGTCTGGCCTCGCTGCCAGGCTGTTCCAGGTTTGTCGTCGTGCCGTTGTCGGCTGGGGTTGTCAGGTTGTCAGGTTGTGGGTGCCGGTGGTGGCCCGCAGGCCCGGTTGAACAGGTCGCTCCAGGCTGTCTCCCAAGGCCAGTGCGCTGGGAGGTGGAGGGTCACCCTTCGCGCCGAGGACGCGACCCGGGCGGGCACGGCGATCAGCTTGCGACGGATGGTCGCGGTGGTGGCCTTGGCGAGCCCCGGGCCGGTGATCGTTGCGGCGGCTCGGGTCAGGTTGAACGCCATTACGGCCAGCACCAGCCATGCTGCGTTGGCGGTGAACTTGCCCGAGGGCAGGTGCGCCAGCGCTGAGTGCTTCAGATCGGCGTGGACCTGTTCGATAATCGCGTGACCACGGTGGGTCTTGTCCGCGGCCACCGTGTCGGCGTGCTCACGGTCGGTGGTGGTGAAGAAGGCGTGGAAGCGCCAAGTATCGAGCCAAGTATCGAACAGCGTCTCCTGGCCCTGGCTGGCCTTGGGGTTGAGGTCGGGGATCCGGCGCGCCACGAGCCGACCGGGGGGCCTGCTCGGCGTTCTTCTTTGAAGTGAACGCGATGAACGGAATCTCAGCGACCTCCGCTCGCGAGATCCAGGTCTGGGTCTGCTCGTCGAAGACGGCGTCTGTGTACTCGAT